>JACOTZ010000342.1 GCA_016178155.1 Acidobacteriota bacterium | reverse complement strand
TTTATCGCGAGGCTCCGCCCTCACCGGTTTCCCGGCTCGGACGCTCGCAAGCTATCAAGTCCTACCAACAACTACTTGAGTGGGTCCTTCCCCCACTGGTGATCTGCCCCGTTGGGGCGCACTGACGAACCTCGGCTAGCGTTCCATTCCTGTCACCGATTGAACTGGTCCGCGGCTCCGCTTGCGACGCGGTACGAGCACATGTCACCGTTATTGCCTCCGCTCCACGGGTCCCAGTGCGGTGCGGATCACGTCGCGATCCGGCGTCAGCCACTGCGCGTACGCGGTACCAGGCGAAAAATCGTCTCTCGTTTCTTCCAGCAGTTCGCGCAGCCGCGAACGGAGTTTCGACATAACCTCCGGCGTGCGCCGGCCATCAAAGAGGTTGCGCGATTGGTATGGATCGGCCTGGTTATCGTATAGCTCCTCGGCCCCGTTCAGCCATTTCACGTACGTGTGTTGCTTCGTCCGAATGCCGCGCCACTCGGGCCATTCCGTATTGGTTTCCGGATAGTCCCAATGCGAGACGAAATTCATCATCAGCGCGCCATCCCGCTCCTTGCCCTTTCGGCCAAGCGCCTGCTCCGACAGTTTCATCCCGTTTACGATGTCCGGGACCTCAATCCCGCACAGCGAGGCGAGCGTCGGGAAGTGATCCATGGGCGTGTACAGCGCGTCGCATTTCGAGCCAGCGCGCGTGCGCCCGGGCCAGCGCATGATCAGCGGAATGTCCACGGCCTCGGCGTACGGCACCATCTTGTTGTACTGCCCGTGGCTGCCGAACATTTCGCCGTGATCGGTGGTGAAGACCACGATCGTGTTTTCGGCCAGCCCCGTTTGGTCGAGAAACTTCATCAGCCGGCCGACATTGTCGTCCACGTTGCTGAGCATTGCGTAATAGCAGCGCGGATCTGCATTGCGCCCCTCGCGCCGTCTTTTCACGTTCGGACGCCAGTAGAGGTCCTTCGGCACTCTTTCGAGGTATCCTTGCGGGACCTGCTCGGGCCTCCACGGCGGGTGAGGAGGATGCGGCGCCACCGTGAGCAGGAACGGAACCTTCTTCTGCCGGCAGGACTCCATGAACTCCATCGCCATATCGGTTTCCGAGTCGGTCTCATAGCCGGGCATGTAGAGGCGCTGCGGTGTATCGCGGTAGTAGAACGGCTTGGCGAAATTGGCGTGGAAATTGTACGCTGCCCAGTAGCGGTAGCCCATGCGCATCGGCCCGGGAGGCACAAACTCGCTCTCCGGACCGGGCTTGGGAGGCTTGCCGCGCTCGAGCGTGCCTGCCCGCGCCCCCGCCGCCAGGTGCCACTTGCCGATGAAACCCGTGTCGTACCCTGCGCGGGCAAACGTGTCCGCCATCGATTGCCCCGTCGAGGGGACGTTGATCCAGTTCAACACCCCGCCCGAAAACGTCGGCCAGCGGCCCGTCTGCACCATGGCGCGATACGGCGTGCACAACGGGCATGAGGAGATGGCATTCGTGAACACCACGCCCTGGCTTGCAAGCCGGTCCAGGTTGGGCGTCGGAATGTTCTTTCCCCCGGCGTATCCGGGCTCGCAGGCGCGTACCTGGTCCGCGAAGAAGTACAGTACATTGGGCCTGCCTTCCGCCATCCCCGCCGCCGCCGTTGCAGACGCGGCCCCCAGGAAGGTCCGCCGGGAGATTGCCTGATCCATATCGACTCCTGTTCACCTGTTCGTGAATTCATGAGCTCAGCTTCGCGCCGGCAAAGAGCGCCGCTGCATCCCCACATGAGCCGGGACCGCGTTCGCCTTCGACAACTTCGTATGGTCCTTGATTTTACGTGAACTCGACCCCGTGAGGGATCTGGGGTCAAGGCTGACTGCGAGATGATGAGCGTGCATTCCTCCGGCGCAGCCGGCCCCGCTCGCCCCTGTCCCGGCCCGCGCATCCGTAACCCGATGGCGGCCCACCTCACACCCGAAGTGTGACTTCCGCGGCACCGGGCGCTTGAGTTTCTGCCGCGTACGGTCAAAACCGTAGGCCACAAACTGCCCTCCACGATATAAACTTGCCCAAGGGAGGCTCACGTGACACGACTGCATTGGATCGTTCTCGCCGCTGCCGGAGCCGCCGTCTCGACCGGGGTCGCGCTCTACTCGCAGGCGCGCAAGCCGCTCGAAGTCGCCATGCCCGAAGCCGTAGCCTTTCGCGTCCTCTTCGGTATCGGCGATCCGGAGCCTACGCCCTGGGACGGCAGTGTCAAACTCTCCCAGGGACAGGTGCTGCGCATCGAGGGCTGGCGCTTCGTCGAAAATGACGTCACCGACTTTAAGACCTCCTGGTCCGCCACCACCCGCTATTCGCCGCCGCGGCCCGGCGCTCGCCGGCTCGGCGTCCTCCGCGGCCCCGTGCTCGAAAATGGCGTCATCATTACCGCCTCGGGCGTGACGCCGCAGACGCGGCTCGATATGCAGACCAAGCAGGGCGGCGTCAGCTTCACCGCGGGCGAGCTTCCCTACGGCGTGGCCAAGAGCTTCCTCGAAGGTAAAGTGCGGATCGACCGTGTTCCGCCCGCGCTGCAGCTCACCACCTCCGACGAGGAGCAGGACTTTGCCGCCCTCGCGCAGACGAACGACGAAGTCTTGCTCGCCTTCGTCGATTTCACGCACGGGGATCGTGCGCAGGCCGTCCAGGGCCAACTCAAGGAAGAGCCGAAAAGCTTCGACTTTCTCGCACGGCCGGTGGGAGGCGATCAGGTCAAGCTCATGCGCTATTCCAAATCGCGCCGCGTCTGGACGGAGCCCGAGTGGGTCTCGCCGCCGAACGAGGACGCCATGCGCGCGGCCGTCGCCTCGGACGGAAGCGGACGCGTCTGGGTCATCTGGTCGGCCAGCCGCAAGGGCAACTTCGACCTCTACGCAAAGTACAAAGAGGCCGGCAAGTGGTCCGGCGAGATCCGCCTCACCAGTGATAGCGGCACCGACCTCAACCCCGTCGCCGCCACCGACGCGCGCGGACGCGTCTGGGTTGCCTGGCAGGCCTTCCGCGACGGGAGTCTCGACATCCTCACTGCCGCGCAGGACGGCAAGCGCTTCACTGCCGAAATGCGGGTCTCCACCTCGCCGGCGAGCGACTGGGACCCTTCCATCGCCGCCGCTCCCAACGGCGAAGTCGCCGTCTCCTGGGACACTTACGACAAGGGCGATTACGACGTCTGGTTCCGCCGCCTGCGCTTCGGCAGGGCCATCGCCATGGATGCTCCCGTGCCCGTTGCCGCCAGCGCCAACTTCGAGGCCCGCAGCTCGGCCGCCTATGATCGCCAGAGTCGCCTCTGGATTGCCTACGAGGCTGCCAGCACCAGGTGGGGCAAGGACTTCGGCGCCTACGAGACCAGCGGCGTGGCCCTCTACCAGGGACACAATCTGCGCCTGAAATGTTTCCAGGGCCCGAACGCGTTCACCACGCAGGCTGATCTCCTCGAAGCGGTCGACAGGCCGGTCACGCTCTTTTCGCCGCCGCGCCTGCCCCCGCGGCCCGACCCCGCCCGCCGGCTGCCCGATGCCGCGCTTGCCTCCCAGCGGCGTCCCAACCTGACACCGCAGCCGGGACCCCTGCCGCGCAACAGCTTCCCCCGGCTCGCCGTGGATGACAACGGCATCGTGTATCTGGCCTACCGGACGAGCACCGGCGCGCGCTCGCCTCTCGGCACAACGTGGCATGAGAGCGTCGTGTACTTCGACGGCGCCAAGTGGGACGGCCCGCTCACGGTGCCGCACTCCGATGCCCTTCTCGACATGCGGGCAGCGATGATCGTGCCCAGCCCCGGGCAGTTGCTGATGGTCGTCACCACCGACCACCGCCAATCCGCCGCGGGCCGGCGCACCACGTTGAATACCGACCTGTATGCCGCCGAGCTTCGCCTCGATGCGAAGCCCCAGCCCCCCAGGCTCGCCGCCGCGCCCGCTGAGAAAGTCGCGCCGCCCCTGTCCGAGGTCGCGCCCGAACTGGAGCAGGTGAAGCTAATGCACAGCCGCCGCGCCGATCTCGGAGGAAAGCCCCTACAGCTCATGCGCGGCGAGTTCCACCGTCATACCGAGATTTCCGGCGACGGCGGAGGCGATGGGCCGCTGATCGACGCCTACCGGTATATGATCGATGCCGCCTACATGGATTGGGTCGGCTGCTGCGACCATGACAACGGCGGTGGCCGCGAGTACTTCTGGTGGCTCGAGCAGAAGTACACCGACGCCTATAAGCTCGGCGACCGCTTCATCCCCATGTTCAGCTACGAGCGCAGTGTCCGCTACCCCGAGGGTCACCGCAACGTCATCTTCGCCCGCCGCGGCATCCGCCCCTTGCCGCGTCTCCCCAAGGTGCCCGACGACGCACCCATGGCGCCCGCGCCCGACACCCAGATGCTCTATCGCTATCTGAGGAAGTTCGATGGCATCGCCGCCGTCCACACTTCCGGCACCGGCATGGGAACCGATTGGCGCGATAATGACCCGCTGCTCGAGCCCGCCGTGGAGATCTACCAGGGCGACCGCCAGAACTACGAAATCCCCGGCGGCCCGCGTTCCAATTCGAGCGAGGACTCCATCGGCGGCTGGCGTCCGCTCGGCTTCGTCTCACTCGCCCTGCAAAAAGGCTATCGCCTCGCGTTTGAGGCCTCGAGCGACCACATCTCCACCCACATGTCCTATAGCAACCTCTGGGTCGAAGACCGCACGCGCGAGGCAATCCTCGAGGCCTTCAAGAAGCGCCGCCTGTACGGCGCCACCGACAACATCCTGGCCGATGTCCGCTCCGGCAAGCACTTCATGGGTGAGGAATTCTCAACCGAAGAACCGCCCACCCTGCAAGTCCAGCTCGCGGGTACCGCGCCCTTCGCCAAGGTTCACATCATCAAGGACAACCAATATGTCTACACGGCCGAGCCCGCCACCCGCACTGTCGACTTCACCTGGCGCGACGCGAACGCCGTCAAGGGTAAAACAAGCTACTACTATGTCCGCGGTGAGCAGTCCGATGGAGAGCTGGTGTGGGTCAGCCCCATGTGGATCACTTACCGCTAGCGTGATACACCATGTTGCAAGTGCTGAGCATCTTCTGCCGCACTGTGGGACGGCCCGCTGGACCGGCCCTGGGCGGCTTTGCGGCGAAAGGTAAACGTGAGCGTATGTAGGAAACGGACCAGGGGCCGCCAGCACGCATTTCGCAGCGGTCGACGCGAGGCGCTTCGTGACGGCCGCGGGAGATAAGGCCGACGCCGCGGGCCTACTTGGCAGGGCCGCGGCAGAGCACGGCTGCGAACAGCCGGGAGGGGCTAACAGGCCACCGCATTTTCGGCTATGCTCGCGGGACATTTCGCCGCGAGCGAGATTTGGAGGGACGATGAGAGCCATTCTGACTTGGATTGCCATCGCGCTCGTTGCGAGTGCGGTTCAGGCGCCCGCCCAGAGCATCTTCGCGACCGTGGTGGGTACCACCACCGACAGCAGCGGCGCCGTGACGGTCGGGGCGAAGGTGACAGTCACGAACGTCAACACCAACGAGCGGCGCAACGCCGTCACTGCCACTACCGGAACCTACGAGGTCAATAACCTCTTCCCCGGCATGTACCGTGTCGAGGTGGAGATGCCCGGCTTCACGCGTTACGTCAAAGAGGGCGTACAGCTCGCCTCGAACGAGACGGCGCGCATCGACGCCGTGCTCGAGGTGGCCTCCGAAGCCGTTCAGGTCACGGTCACGGCCGAAGGCGCGACTCGCATCGAGACAGAGTCGGCGAAACTCAGCGACGTGCGATCGCTCAGGCAGATTCAGACGCTGCCGCTCGGCACGCGCAGCGCCTGGCGCTTTCTGGTGCTCACGCCCGGCGTCACGGGTGGAATGAACGGCACCATGAGCGTCTCCGGCAGCCGCGGCCGCCAGGTTCATTACGCGGTCGACGGCGTCACCATGTCGGACGTCCGCTCCAGCAACACGATCGGCCCGACGCTGAATTTCATCGAAGCCTTCGAGGAATTCAAGATCGACATGGGCAACAACTCGGCCGAGTTCAAGGCGCTCGGCACATTGAATGTCGCCACCAAGCGCGGCGGCAACCGCATGCATGGCGCAGTGTATGACTACTACACGACCGGCGCCTTCCGCGCGCGCGACTACTTTACACACCGGCGGAGCGGCACACCCAGCCATGGCTTCGGCGGCCACCTCAGCGGCCCCGTCTATCTGCCGAAGTTGTACGACGGGCGCGACAAAACCTTCTGGTTTGTGTCCTACGAGACCACCTTCGCCCCGCAGGGCGTCACCAACTTTAACCTGACGGTGCCGCTCACCGCCTGGAAGCGCGGCGACTTCTCGGGCGAGCGCACCGCTATCCGCGACCCGTTTGCCGGCGGCCAGCCGTTCGCGGGCAATCAGATCCCGGAGAACCGCATCAGCAGTGTCGCGCGCGAATACATCGCTCTCTGGCCCGACCCCAACTTCGGCAATACGTCGGTCTTTTCCGGCCAGAACTATCGCAACCAGCTACGCCGCCCGTTCTCCAAGCCGCACAACCTGCAAACCCGGATCGATCACCGCATCACTTCCAACAACACCATCTTCGGCCGTTTCCTGCACCAGCAGCAGCAGAATCCCGACTTCGAAAGCGGCCTGCCCGGAGTGTTCGGCTTCCGCAATCAGCTCCGTGTGGTGCGGCATTTTCTCGTATCGGATACGCACATCTTCTCGCCGAACCTGATCAACGAGTTTCGTTTTGGGATCGCCTACAACACCAATCCGCGTTGGGCCGAGGACGTCAACGGCCCCGCCTTCGTCAGTAAGCTCGGCCTGACGAACGTGACCCGCGACGGCAGCCTGCCCGACGTGCATCAGGTTCCGATCGTGCGCTTCGGCCGCGGCCCCGCCATTCAGACCATCGAAGTGACCCGGCAGCGGTTCTTCAACGAGGACGTCACGTTGCAATGGCAGGACACCATCAGCCGGATCAGCGGCAAACATAGCATGCGCTTCGGTGTCGAGATCAACCGGCTGCAGTTCAACGATCAGTATCAACCGGCCAACTTGTTCGGCAACTTCCAGTTCACGGACCGCTACACCGGGTTCAACTTCGCCGATTTCCTGCTCGGCGTCCCGAGCTCGATCAGCCGCGCCGCCTTCGCGCCGCGCCGCGAGGACCGCGCGACTGCCTACGACTTCTTCTTTAATGACAACTACCGGCTGACCAGCAGCCTGACGCTCAACCTGGGGGCCCGCTACGAGCTGCACCCGCCCTGGGACACCAGCGGCCACCGCATTTCCGCGTTCGACAAGACCACGGGCAACATCGTCGTCCCCGATAGCGCTCTGCCGCTGGTGAGCGATCTCTTTCCCGTCAACCTGGTCGCCGTGATCGGCCACTCCCAAACCGCGTTTAACGAACGGCTGATGCGAACGGACACGAACAACTTCGCGCCGCGTGTGGGCTTCGCGTGGCGGCCGTTCGGCGCAACAACGTTCGTGGTGCGCGGCGGCTACGGCATGTTTTACGAATCGATCGTGCGCCAGGCGTCGCTGTTCGGCGTTCCCTTCGTGGTGAATGAGCCGTCTTTCACTAACCCGACGGACGTAGTGGACCCGACGTTCGTGCGCTGGCCGCTTGCTTTCCCGCGGATCACGCGCGGCGCGGGCGTCAGCCTTCCCGGCACGTGGGAGATCGGATTCCGCACCCCGTACGCGCAAAACTGGAACTTCACGCTGGAAAAAGAGATCGCGGCCATGAGCATTCGCGCCTCCTACGTCGGCACCGGCGGCCGGCAGATGCCGCATCCGTTCAACATCAACCAGCCTGCGCCCGGACCCGGTTTTTACGTGGACAAGCCCAGGCCTTTTCCGCAGTTTGCAGGCATCACCGAGCAGCGAAACGGCGCCAGCCACACTTACCACGCCTTCAACCTCGAGGCGGAGCGGCGGTTCTTCCGCGGCCTGATGTTCCAAACGTCATTTACCTTTGCCAAGGATCTGGGCGATGAGGACGTCACTCCGGAGAATACTTTCGACCGCGCGCGCGAGCGCGCGCAGACTCGAGCGCAGCCGTTCAAGCGCTGGGTCGGCTTCGCGATCTATGAGCTGCCGTTCGGCCGCAGCAAGCGGTTCGGAAACGATCTGCGGGGGATCGCAGGTCACCTCATCGGTGGGTGGGAGCTGAGCGCCTCGGCCGCGGCCCAGGACGGCCTGCACGAGACGCCGCTGTGGCAGGCGCCCGATATCCACGGCATCGCGCACACCACGACGCGCACCCGGCCGAATGTTACGCTTCGGCCCGACTGCATCTCGGATCCGAATCTGCCGCCGTCGCAGCAATCCATCGGCGCCTGGTATGACGTCAACGCGTTCCGGCTGCCGTCCACGCCGGGCGTGTTCGGCACTTGCGGCCGCGGCATCATCGCCGGCCCGGGTGTCGGGGTCATGCACGCCGCTCTCTTCAAGACGTTCACGGCCGGCGAGGGCTTCAAAATCCGTCTCGGCACCCAGGTGACCAACGTCCTGAACCACCCCAACTGGAGCAACCTGTCGGCCAACGCAATGCGTTTGGACAACTCCAGCGGGCGCGCGCAGATCACCTCCGCGGGCGGAGCGACCAGCTCATCGGCCGGCGACGCCTCCGGGCCCCGGGTGCTCCGGCTCGACCTGCGCATTGATTTCTAAACCTGCTGTCGCAGGTACTGCGGGCGGCGGACAGTCGTGAGGCGCGGAGAGGCCGCCCGCCTGCAGTCCGGCGGATGCGAGCATCCACGCCGCGGCCGCGACGCTCACTCGCGGATGTAAAGGTCGCCATTGAGCTTCAGTCCGCCGCCCTGGACCAGCTCGAGCGTGAACACTTGCTCGCCGCCTTGGTCGAAGCGCGCCCGCAACTGGTTGCCGAAGATCTGATACGTGCCGCTGTAGCGGGTGTCGCGGCCGCCTGTCCCGCCGCCGCCGCCGGGAAGAGAGGTGTCCACATACACGCCGCCCACGTACTCGAACCGGCCGTCCACGGCGAACGTGATCTGCCGCGACACAAAGGCATTGCTGCGGTTGCTGCCCGCGCCCGACTGGCTGCCCTGCGAGAACGTCCAGCGGCCGACGATCGCGCGTGCGAGCTGCATGTTCTCCGGCACCCGCGCCGGCCGCATGCTCTGGTACATGGACCGCGCCGCCTGCTCCGCGGCGCCCGCCTGCTCCGCACGGGCCAGGCTCAGCACCGCGAAATAAAACCGGTCTTTGAGGAGGATACCGTGCCAGGACGCCAGTTCCACGCCCTGCCCGGTCGTGCCGCGGTAGCGGACTTCAGCGGAGGGCGCGCCGCCGATTTGGCCGTAGCTTGGCTGCCCGGCGGGCTGCAACCCGGGGACAAGCTGCATCACGACCTGCACGCCTTCCTGCATGAGCTCCTGGATCGAACCGGCGGTCGACGGACCCGCCCCGATCAGAATGCGCTCCTCGCCTCCGTTCTCGGGCTCGAAAGCGTGCAGCGAGGGCAGGGCGGGATTCGCCGGCCGGGCCCGCCAGCCCGCCGGAAGCGTCGCCGCGAATGAGCCATCCGGCGCCTGGAATTCGCGCCCGCTGCCGCGCGCCCCGGGGCTCAATGGATTCTGACCGGGGGCGCTCCCGCCGGCTGCCGCCAGCGGATTCTTCGCCCGGGCGCTCTGCTGTCCCGCCAGTGGGTTCCGAGCAGCCAGAGCAGCTCCGGCCAGCTCGCGGCGCTTCGCTTCCATTTCGTCGCGCGTGAGGACGCCCGCCTTGTAAGCGGCCTCGAGCGCGGCGAGCTTTTCAGCCGAACCGCCGCCGCTCGAAGCGCCGCCCGCCGAGAAGCTGGACTCCATGCGCTCAAGGTCGTTCCTGAGCGCCGCAAATTCGGTCTCCGGCGCGGAAAGGATCAGCACGTATCCCTTCCCCGCCGCCGCCGCGCCGGTGATCTTCAGAATCGCCCGCGTGCCCGCCGGGTTCGTGCCGTTGTAGAAGGCGAACGCACCGGCCTCGCCGGCGAACTGCGACTCGCCGCGCTTGAGCTCCTGGAAGTTCTTCCATTGTTTGCCGGCTTCGGCAGCGAAGTGGGAGACGAGATCGCTTGCGAGACCACGGCCCTCGACCATCACCAGGCGTGCATAGGCGCGGCCGCGGGCGATAGTGAGCCCGGACGGCTCGGGAGCCGTCGTCCAGCCGGCCGGAACCTGGAGCGAAAACCGCTGCTGTGGGTCGCGGTAGGTGCTTTGGGAAAAGGCGGCGGACGAGCACAGCGCCACGGCGAGACACCAGCGCCACAAACAAATCATTGCGCCATCATGACACAAACGAAACTTCGAGAAACTACCGGCTTCGCCCGGCGGACGCGCGGCCCGCGTCCCTGCGCATGTAGATTCTCGCGTGCTTTACGACTCGCCGGAGCTGATCAGACCGGCTGCGAGATCTCTTCGAGCGCCTCGGCCGTCTGCTTCGGTTGGTCCACGCGCACGGCCACGTCGCCCAGTGAAATGATGCCTGCGATTCGCTGGCTGGGGTCGACCACCGGGATGCGCCGGATCTGATGCTGCCCCATCCGGTCGATCACATCCTGCACCTTGTCATCCGGGAAGCAGGTAACCGGGTTTGAGGTCATCACCTCCTGGACCTTCGTGGAGCTGTAGCTCTTGTTGTCCGCAACCACTTTCAAGACCAGGTCGCGGTCGGTCACGATTCCGATCAGCTTCTTGTTCGCTTCGCTATCGACCACCGGCACCGCACCCACGTTCTCGGTCTTCATGATCTCGGCTGCCCGAGTCACCGGATCGTCGGCGGTGCAGCAGGTCGGGTTTTTGGTCATGACATCGCTGCAAGTTCTCATGCGATACCTCCTGGGTCTCGCAACGTTAGACCCGCCTGCCGCCCTGCCGATTACGAAAAGCGAGAGAAATACTTGGCGGTTAAACCCGTTCGCGCAGCGCGGGCGAACCGGTGAGTACCGCCCCCGCCGGCGACTTCACCCGCAGCGCGCGAATTGTCCCGGAGGACGCACCCGATCAGAGAAAGGAGAACCTTCTCTCCTAGAACCGAACCGTCAACCCCGCCTGGAACACGCGCGGGCCGCCCTGGCGGCCGCCGTCGCCCACACGAGTGATATAGCCGCCCGTGATCGCGTTGAAGAAATTGTGGGGGAGCAGGAAATTGGTCCGGTTCAGGACATTGAAGGAATCCAGGCGGAGCTGCACGCTGCGCCGCTCGCCGAGGCGGACATTCTTGCGCAGGCCGGCATTGACCGCGAACAGGCCTGGGCCATCCAGGATATTGCGGCCGGAATTGCCGAACGCGAAGGGCTGAAAGCCATAACGGCTCTGTGCCAGGCAACCGGCGCCGCCGGATTCAGGATTCGCGCAGGGCACTTCCTCGAAGTCGCCGAGGGCAAACCAGGTGAAGTCGACGCCCCTTTGGCCGGGAAACGCGTTCGCGGGCATGATGCCGCTGCCGATCCGATTCGGACGCTGCGATTCCCCCAGGTTGAGGTCGACGTCCGTCGTTCTGACCGTGAACGGCTGCCCCGTGGATGCCCGCATCGTGCTCGAAAGCTGCCAGCCCGCGATCAGCCAGCGCGTCCAGGATGAGGCCCGGTAACGCCCGCGGCCGAACGGCAGCTCGTATGACACCACCGCCGACACCAGGTGGCCGATGTCGAAATCCGAGCGGCCCCGGTCGAGCTTCAGGTTGCGCGAGTCCTGCGCGTTGGGGAAGCCGCCGTCGGAATTTCCGGTCACTTGCGAGGCGTCATCGATGGACTTGCTGTAACTGTAATTGACGCGATAAAACAGGTCGCCGCGGCCACGGCGGCGCAGCGAAACCTGCATCGCGTTGTAGATGGAATTGGTGCCCCATGAGAAGTAGTTCACCGCGTTGAAATTCGGGATCGGACGGGGGAAGGCTTCGCCGGCATCGTACAGCTCGAGCGACCGGATCGGCTGGTTGTAATCGTAGCGGCGGCCGAGGTGCGTCCCCTTGGATCCTACATAACCGATTTCGACCGCAGTGCCGCGGAACAGTTGGCGTTCCACTGTCACGTTCCAGGACTGCAGGTACGGACTCGGCGCATGCACGTCGTAACCGAACGCATTCGTGACGCCGGTAAGCGTCGCGCGCTGCGCCGGAAACGGGTCTTGCAGCGTCACCAGCAGAGGATCGCGGGTGAGCCGGTTGAAGTTCTGCCGAATCGAGAACGGAAAGTTATTGCTCAGCGAATTGCGGATCGGGTTGAGAATTTCGCCGCCATAAAAAATGCCGTAGCCGCCGCGGATCACCGACGTGGCGCTGCCGAACGGCCGCCAGGCGAATCCCAGCCGGGGCGCGAAGTTCGTGTAGTCGGTAAAGATCAGCGAGCGCGGGAGCCCCGCCTGGTCAGCGGTCACGACTTTGCCTTCGAGATTCGCATCGGCCATCAGTTGGGCCAGGTCGGGAACGGTGGCGTCGCTCGCGATCACAACCTGGTCGAGGCCGGGCACGAAATTCGCGATCCGGTCGTAGCGGTCAGCCGGAGGCTTGTTGATCTCGTAGCGCATTCCCAGGTTCAGCGTCAGCGATCGGCCGATCTTCCAGTCGTCGTTGAAGAAGAAGCCATAGCTGGTCGAGCGATAGTAGTTCCGCGCAAAGCCGACCTGGCGCGAGGAGTTGTTCAGGAGCCCCAACAGCAGGTCGCCGATCGGGGCGCCCGTCCAACGGCCCTGGAAGTTGTAAGTGCCTCGAATGTTATTGAAGTACGGCTGGTTGAAGCGCACCCGCGAGACGTCGAGGCCGGCCTTGACGACGTGCCTGCCGGCCACCCAGGTGACCTTCTGGTTGTACTGGATGTCTGTGACGTGGTACTGCACGGGCTGATTGTCGCCGGTGCCGATCTGGAAGTGGTCGCGCACGGTGATCTTGGGGAAATCGAGCAGCTCCGGATCGGTTGTGAGGCTCGGCAGCCCGAGCTCCGAGGCGATGTCGCGCCCCTGGAACTGCCCCCGGTTGCGGGCCGAGTTCCGGCTGAACCCGGTGCGGAACTCCATCAGGAATGTGGGAGAGAACATGTGGGTCCAGTCGAGGCCGGCGAGCGAACGATCGTCTTCAATGCTCTGCCCAAAGATACCGAGCTCACTGCCGCCGGCGAACGGGTTCTCCGTCCGGTTGAACCGCTTCTGCGCGCGAAAGGCGATCGTGTCCTTTTCACTGAAGCGGTGGTCGACCTTGGCGAGAATGCTGTGCCAGACGTCGTCATCGTTGGCGGTTACCAGGTAGTTATTCCTGATGTCGGCGCGGTTCGGCGCGGGGTAGTAGTTGAGGATATTCAGCCCAACCGGGTCGAAGCGGCTGGCGGGGATTCGGTTGCCGGGGAAGCATGCCGCGCTGTTCTTCGCATTGCACAGGCCCGGCGCGAGCGGATCCTTCAGGTAGATCGGCTTGCCGAGGAAGTCGACCGAGCTCGAGAAATCGCCGGCCCTCTCGGCCGCCGTCGGCGTGTGGCCGAGGCGAGTCAGACCGACACTCTGCGTATAACCCTCGTAGCTCACCAGGAAGAAAGTCCGGTTGCGCACGATGGGTCCGCCGAGGGTCGCGCCGAATTGGTTGCGGCGAAGCTTGTTCTTGTCGACCTCGAAGAAGCCGCGAGCATCATACTTGTCATTGCGGAGGTACTCGAACAGGCTGCCGTGGAACTGGTTGGTTCCGGAGCGCAGCACCATGTTGAGGATGCCGCCGGCCATGCGGCCGTATTCGGCCGAGAAGCCGCTGACCTCCATCTTGAATTCCTGCAGCGCGTCGATATTGGGGCGGATCTGCGCCGCCGCACCACGCGCGTTGCGGTTGTTGAACCCGTCGACGTAGAAGTTCGTGTTGGTGGCGCGGGCGCCGTTGATGTTCATCGCCGATCCCTGCCCGCCCTGGGCCTTGGGCACCACCCCGGGAACGAAGAATGCCAGGTCGGTGAAATCGCGACCGTCGAGCGGCAGTTCCTGGATCTCCTGGTGGGAGATGACGTCGCCCTTGATGGCTCCGACCTCCGTGTTGATCAGCGGTGCCGAAGTGTTCACGGTGACGGATTCCGTAACCGCTCCCAGCTCCAAGGCGATGTCGAGCCGGGCCGTCTGGCCGACCTCCAGCAGAATGCCCGTACGCCGGTGCGGGCGGAAGCCGCTGCTCTCCACCATGAGCTCGTAGGCGCCCGGCACCAGGTTCGTCAGCGTGTAATCGCCGGTCGCCGCGGTCAGTACCTGACGGGCAATGTTCGTGTCGAGATGACGAACTGTAACAGTGGCGTCTGCGATCGCCGCCTGCGTTGGGTCCGTAATCAACCCGGTAATGGTTGCGAAATTGGTTTGCCCACGGAGAACGGCCTGCGGGCCGAGAAATGTGAGCAAGCACGCGCCGATCATCCCCCGCAGGACACGGGACCCAACCGACATGACTCCCTCCTCTGGCACCGGCGCCTTCACCCGAGCGCCGGATGTGGACTGCTTTAGAGAATACGCCGATTTCGAAACGACTGCATCCCTTAGAGACTGTAATTCCCGGGACAAAACTCGATAGGGTATCGACTGTAAGGGCGATTATGAGCGGGTTGCGAGGTTCACCGCCGCGCTGCGGCCGGAGGGGGCCGGCGGGTGACTTAACATAAAGGCTTGTCTCGCATCTCCTCGACCGTCTCGCGCGAGAAGCTCGTCTGGTGGCATGTTTATCTGGGCGTCGCGTTCACCACGCTGGCCACGCTGGTTCTGGAGCTTGCTCTGACCCGGATTTTTTCCGTCATTTTTTATTACCACTTCGCCTTCCTGGCGATTTCGCTGGCGCTTTTCGGGCTGGGAGCGGGAGGCGTTCTATCTTACTGGATCGCGCGGCGCAAAGGCAACGTCTACACGCGGCTGGGCACGCTGGGCGCGCTCAACAGCCTGGCAGTGGTGAGCTCGCTCGTCTTTGTGCTCTCCCGCACGGATCAGAGCTACCTTACGTTGGCCGGTATCTATTTCGCGAGCGCCGTGCCGTTCGTCTTCGCCGGCTCGATCGTGTCGCTGGCCATCGCGGAGACCATCGAGCGGGTGCACCGGGTCTACTTCTTCGACCTGCTGGGCGCGGCCGCAGGCTGCATGGTGCTGGTGCCGTTTCTGAACGCGCTCGGAGGTCCGAACACGGTGCTGGCGGCAGCCGTTTTTTTTGCGGTCGCCTCGGCGATCTGGTTCAATCTCGGCGGGCAGTGGGCCGGGCGCGTGGTCGCCGTGGCTCTGGCGCTGGGATGCACGGGACTGCTCATCCTCAACCAGAAGCGCCCGGTCATCGATGTGAAGTTCGCCAAGGGGCAACATCTCGGCCGCGAGCAATTCGTCAAATGGAACAGCTTCTCGCGCATCGCGCTCGCGCCCGATCCGTCCGGGATGATGCTGATCTATATCGACGCGGACGCCTCGACGGGCATCGCCAAATTTGATTTCGCAAACCTGAGCGAGCGCGATCGGCGTGACCTGATGCTGCAGGGTCCGGGTTTTGCGTATCAGCTCCGGCCGGGCGCGAAGACGCTGATCATCGGGCCGGGCGGCGGCTGGGACGTGGCGCGCGCGCTCGCGGCGGGCAGCCGCGACATCACCGGCGTCGAGATCAACCCGATCATCGCGAACACCCTCATGCGCCAGCAGTTCCCGCATCTGAGCAACCGCCTGTATTTCCGGCCCGAAGTGCGGATGATCGTGGAGGATGGCCGCAGCTTCATCCGCCGCAGCCATGAGCAGTACGAGGTGATTCAGGCGACGCTGGTCGACACCTGGGCTTCCACGGCCGCGGGCGCCTTCGCCCTGTCGGAGAACAACCTGTACACGACCGAGGCCTTTACCGAGTACCTGAAGCACCTCACCGGCCGCGGCATTTTATCGTTCACGCGCTGGGGATTTGATCCGCCGCGCGAGTCGCTCCGGCTGCTCGCGCTGGCGCGCGTGGCGCTGGCGGCATTGGGTGAGCGCGATGTTGCCCGGCACGTTATCGTCGTGCGCGAGGGCAGTGAGAAGGAGCTTGCCGGCTGGGGCGCGCGCGACACGGTGGTTATCTCGCGCAAGCCATTGACGCCGGAAGACGTCGCCGGGGCGAGGGCCACAATCGCCGCGGCCGGCCTGCAAGCGGTGTATCTGCCGGGGAGCGATCTGCAGAATGAATTCCAGCGCTACCTCACCTCGCCAGACCCGCGGCGCTTCGAGGAGGACTACCGCTACGACATCGCGCCGGTGACGGACAACCGGCCATTCTTCTTTTACACCGTGCAACCGCGGGATGTGCTGGCCTTCGTCGCGAACGCGCGCGAGAGCGCCGACTACAAAGTCAATCGCGCGGTGCCGATGCTGTTCACGGTCCTGGGCGTAAGCCTGCTCGCGACCGTGGTGACCATCCTGCTCCCTCCGCTCCTGCTCGGCAGCCGCCTCCCGCGCGATCGCGAGGTGCAGCGGTTTCTGTTCTATTTCGTCTGCATCGGCGCCGGCTACATCCTCATCCAGGTGGCGCTGATTCAGAGATTCGTGCTCTTTCTCGGGCACCCGACGTATGCGCTGACCGTCATCGTGTTCTCGATGCTGGTGTCGAGCGGCTTGGGCAGCTACTTCAGCCACCGGATCGTGGCGCAGTCGGGCGCGCGGCTGCGGACCGTGCTGATGGCGGTCGCGGCGCTAGTGATCATGCTGGCGTTGCTGGCGCCCGCGGTCACGCGAGCAGGAATCGCCCTGCCGATGTGGCTGAAAATCGCGCTCACAATCGTGCTGATTGCGCCCGCCGGCTTCGCCATGGGCATGCCTTTTCCCACCGGCCTGGCGAGGCTCGAACGCCGGCACAGTGCGTCGGTGCGCTGGGCGTGGAGCCTGAATGCGGCCTCGAGCGTGCTCGGTTCCGCTCTGGCGATTTTTCTCGCCATCTATCTCGGATTGCAGGCCACGTTGCTCTGCGGGGCGCTGCTGTATATCGCGGCGATGCTGGTTTCCCGGTCAGGCGCCGAGCCTGCCGCGTAGCCAGCGCTGCTCCGGGCAAATTTCGCGGCAAATTTTTCCAGTCCCGCTGCATCGCCGGGAATGCATTGATTCATAACCGGCTGATTCGGCAAGCCGCCGCTTTGGCAACCCGGATGCTTGTTTGGTGGACGGAGGCGCGCATGAAACCGTTATTGGTGTGGCTGAGTTGCGGCGCGATTCTCCTTGCCCAAGCGCCGCCACTCCAGAACCCGCCGGGATCGCAGGTCGTCACCCTCGAACGTACGCCGCTCTACCGCGTTACAGTGGTCCAGCGGACCGCCAGGGCGGTCAACTACCGGCACCGCGCGGGTGCAACCAAGGTCGATTTTCGGGGCACTACGCTCCTGCCGCACGCCAATGGCGAAGCCAAGGTCGAAAGCAAGCAGGGCTATATCGAGATTGAGGTCGAGTTCGACGACATGTCGCCGGCGACGCAGTTCGGGCCGGAGTATCTGACGTACGTGCTGTGGGCGATCACGCCCGAGGGGCGCGCGCAGAATCTCGGCGAAGTCATCCTCAACGGCGACCGTTCCAAGCTGAATGTCACGACCGAGCTGCAGGCGTTCGGGATGGTGATGACCGCCGAGCCTTACTTCGCGGTCACGCAGCCGGGCAACGTGGTCGTGATGGAGAACGTAATTCGCCCGGACACCAAGGGCAAGGTCGAGGTCATCAACGCCAAGTACGAGCTGTTGGAGCGCGGGCAGTACACGTTGCATGTGGAGCGCGCGGCGCTGCGGCCCCTGGGGGCCGGGCCGCTGCACATCCGGGAAGCGCGCAACGCAGTGCAGATCGCGCGCCGGGCGGGAGCGGACCGGTATGCGGCGGAGTCGTTCCAAAAAGCCCAGAGCCTGTTGCGGCAGGCCGAGTTGCAAAGCGCGAAGAAGGATGACCGCTCGGCCGCCATGTCGGCGCGGGAGTCGGTCCAGCAAGCCGAGGACGCCCGGCTGATCGCGCTCAAGCGCATTGACGCCGAGCGGCAGGAGGCGGAGCGCCGCGCGGCGGCGGAGCGGGAGGACAAAGCCCGGCGCGAGGCGGAGACGGCGGCGCGGGCCCGGGCGCAAGCCGAGGAACAGCAGCGCCTCGAGGAGCAGCGGCGTGCGCGGGCGGAAGCCGAGCGGCTGGCCGCCGAACGCGCCAAAGCGGAAGCGGTCGCGGCGCGGCGGGCCGCGATCGAGGAACAGCGCCGCGCGCAGGCGGAGGCCGAGCGGGCGCGCCAGGCTGCGCAGGAGTCCGAGCGGGCGCGACTCTCGGCCGAGGCCGAGAAAGAGAAGATCCGGCGCCAGTTGCTCGATCAGCTCAACATGGTGCTGGAGACGCGCGACACCGCGCGCGGCCTGATCGTCAATATGTCCGACGTGCTCTTCGACTTCAACAAGTGGACCCTGAAGCCCGGCGCGCGCGAAAAACTGGCCAAAATCGCCGGCATCGTGCTGTCGCATCCCGGGCTGCTGCTCGCCGTGGAAGGCCATACCGATAGCGTCGGCCGTGACGAGTACAACCAGGAACTGTCGGAGAAGCGAGCGGCGTCGGTGCGCGATTACCTGGTAGGCCAGAGCGTGCCGGACACTTCGATTACGGCCAGAGGATTTGGCGAAGCGCATCCGGTCGCCGGCAACGATAGCGCGGCGGGCAGGCAGCAGAACCGCCGCGTCGAGCTGGTGGTCTCCGGAGACATCATCGGCACAACCGTGACCGGGATGCGCACTACGGTTCGGTGACGAGCACTCGCGCGAGAGCTGTCTCGCGCGAGCACCACTCCCGCCCGTATCTGTGACTCCAACACGGGTACGGGCGTTTTTTATCTGCCCAACATAACACTATCGGCAGCGGGGCTGCGCGCACTCCCATGGAGGCCGGGCCGGCCCTGGGACGGCCGGCAGACCTCCCAGTTTGCCGGAGACACGCCGAATTCCGCGGCGCTCCTGGCGCGCGGTGTAATGTGCGGCCGGGCTGAGCCGGCAGCGGCCCGCGATCCCACCGCTTTTACGGCCGCGCCGCGCTCATCCGGATCAACTGCTCGGCATGTTTGAGGGCTTCGGGGGTGACGCGCTGGCCGGAGAGCATGCGGCCGATCTCACGGGTGCGGGTCTCGCCGGAAAGCTCCTCGACCACCGCGATGGTGCGTCCCTTCGACTCGCGCTTCTCGACGCCGTAATGGCGCCCGGCAAAGCCGGCGATCTGGGCGAGATGGGTGACGCAGAGCACCTGATCGGAGGCGGCGAGCTGCTGCAGCCGGCGTCCGACGCTTTCGGCCGCGCTGCCGCCGATGCCGGCATCCACCTCGTCAAAGACAAGCGTGCGCGCGGCGGCCTTTGGCGGGCGCTGCAAGCCGGCCACGCAGGTCTTGAGCGCGAGCGCGATGCGCGACAGCTCGCCGCCGGAGGCAATCTTTTCGAGCGCGCGGGGTTCCTCGCCAAGATTCGGCGAGACCAGGAATGCGACCTCATCCAGGCCGCGCGCGGACCATTCGCCGCGGCCCAGGCGAACCTGGAACCGGGTACGTTCCATCGCGAGTTGCTTCAGCTCGGCCTCGACGCGCTTTTCGAGCCGGCGTGCGGCCTGCTCGCGCCGGCTGGAGAGCTTCCCGGCCAGATCCTCATACAACGCCGCCAGCTCGGAGCGCCTCTTCTCGATGGCGGCGCGGCGCTCGCTGGTCGACTCGGCGGCTTGGATCTGCGCGACGACCTCGCCCTGGAAGCGCAGGATATCCTCGATGGCGGCGCCGTACTTGCGCTTGAGCCGGTCGATGATTGCCAGGCGCGACTCGACCTGCTCGAGGCGTTGCGGATCGGCTTCGAGGCGGCCCAGATAATCGCGCAGCGAACCGGAGGCGTCATCGACCGCGATCTCGGCGGCGCGAAGAGTGTCGAGCAGCGCCGCGAGCGAGCCGTCGATGCGGACCAGCTCGTCGAGCCGGCGCCGCGCCTGGCGTATCTGTGCGTACGCAGATTCCGGAGCGTCATAGAGCGCGGCATAGGCAGTGTTCGCGTTTTCCGACAGCCTGGCGACGTTTTGCAGCACCCGGCGCTCGTTCTCGAGGGCGGCATCCTCGCCGGGGGTGAGGCGGGCGGCGGCGATCTCGCTGCTCTGGAACGTCCACAGGTCGAGCAGGCGCAGCTTTTCCTGCTCGATCTTCTCGATTTCCTCGAGCTCTCGCGCCGTGGCGCGGTACTCCGCGAACACCCCGGCCAGCTCCGAGAGCAGCGGCGGCGTGCCCGCGAACTCATCCAGGATTTCGAGCTGGGCGGCGGAGGAGAATAGCTGCTGCTGGTCGTGCTGGCCGTGGATGTCGCCGAGATGCGGGGCGAGGTCCCTGAGCAGCGCCGCGGTCGCGGGCCGGCTGCCCACGAAGACCCGCGATTTGCCCCCGGCGAGGATCTCGCGCTCGATGAGCAGCTCGCCGTCTTCGATGCCGGCGCCGGCGGCTTCGAGCACGGGCAGGGCGGCGGGCGGCGCCTCGAAGATGCCGGAGACGCGAGCGCGGTCGGTTCCCGAGCGCAGCATGTCGGTAGACGCCCGCGCGCCAAACAGCAGGCCGAGCGCGTCCACCACGATGGACTTGCCGCTGCCCGTCTCTCCAGTCAGTACGGTAAAGCCGGGATGAAACTGGACGCGCACGCGGTCGATGACCGCGAGGTTCTCGATGACCAGCTCAAGGAGCACGCTGGCATTATAGGCCAGGCTCCGCCTGCCGCGCGCGCTGACCGGCGGCGTCCCGATCCGCGGGCTCACTACAAGCCGCGCAGTCTGGCCAAAAAAACATAACGGCTAAGGAATGTTTTTCCTCGCAACGGCCCGCCCGCTTCGCTATCATAGAAGCTTGGAGGCCAGTCTTATATTGCCCCCGGTTATCCTGCTGCAAGTCAGTGTGTGGGATTCGGTGTTGCGGGGCCAGCCGGTTCACTTAGCGGTCCTGATCGCGCTGGTGCTGTTCTCGCTTTTCTCCTGGGCGATCATTCTGGCGAAATGGAAGCGCTTCCGCACGGCGCGCGTGCGGAGTATCCAGTTCATGCGCGCGTTCCGCAAGGCCGCCGGCATGGAAGCGGTCGCCATGGCGAGCGAGCAGTTCCGGGCGGCGCCGCTGGTGACCGTATTCGACTTCGGCTATTCAGAGGTCGAGCGCCAGGTCAAGGTCCGGGGCACGATCACCAACAAGACCGCGGTGGAGCGCGCGCTGCAGCTCGGCATGAGCGAAGAGATGTCGCGTCTCGAGCACAACATGAGCTGGCTTGCCACCACGGCGACGGTTTCGCCGTTCATCGGCCTGTTCGGCACGGTCTGGGGCATCATCGACGCGTTCCATGGCCTTGGGCAGGCGGGCAGCGCGAGCTTGCGCGCGGTGGCGCCGGGCATCTCGCAAGCGCTGGTGGCGACGGCGCTCGGCCTGGCGGCCGCCATTCCCGCGGCGATGTTCTACAACTATTTCGGCCACCTGCTCAAGCAATTCGCGGCGCGCATGGAGGACTTCGCGCTGGAGTTCCTGAACGCCGTCGAGGACCAGTTCGAGTCGTTCGAGCGTCACGAGACGCCGTTCGCCCGGCCGGAGCGAAGGAGCTAGCGTGGCCTTCTCCTTCGCCAACGGGGGAAACGGGCGCGGGCGCTTTCGCGGCGGCTACGCGCTTTCGGAGATGAACGTCATCCCGCTGGTCGACGTGGTGCTGGTCCTGCTCATCATCTTCATGCTGACCGCGCACGTGATGGAGTTCGGGCTCGAGGTGGAGGTTCCCAAGGTACGGCAGGTACGGGACACGGCCCAGGAGCTGCCGGTGGTGACGCTGACGCGCACTGGCGAGATTTACTTGAATGACAAACCGGCGAACATCAACCTGCTGGGGCAGCTCATTCACGAGCGTTTCCCTACGATGAAAGCCGTATATCTGCGCGCCGATAAGGGCACCGTGTGGGATGGAATGGCGCAGGTGATCAGCAGGCTCGGAGAGGCAAACTACCAGGTGATGGTGGTCACGCAACCCGAGGAAGAGACGGCCCGTCGCTAGATCAATGGCACATCAGGACATTCTCGATCAGCACGAGCCCTTCAAGGCGCCGCTGCTCGCGTCGGCGGGACTGCACGTGGGGGTGGCTGCGCTCATCGCGGCGCTGACCTGGGTGGCCAGCGAGAAGCGGGAGCAGTGGGGCGATCCGAAATCGCTCGGCGGCGGCGCCGTCGGGATCACCCCGGTTACGAAAATTCCTTTGCCGCCGCGGGCCGGGCGCATTAATCCGGTCGCGAACGACACGGAATCGGCGATCCCGTCGCCGCCCAGGCCGCGGCCCAAGGAGACCGTCCGCGAAGAGCCGAATGCGGTTGCGATCAAGAGCCGCCGGCGGCCCAAGCGCGCCGAGGAGCTGGCGGCCTCGCGCCAGAAGTACAGCCCGGTGAAGGAGCCGCGGCCGAACCAGGTATACAGCCGCACGGGACAGGCGGCCGTCTCGCCGCTGTTTACGCCGGCCCAGGGCGGGGGCGGCGTCGGCTCCAACGCAGCGAGCCCGTTCGGCAACCGGTTTGGATGGTACGAGCAGCTCCTGCGGGAGAAAGTGGCGCGCGCCTGGAATACGGCGGGACTCGATCCGCGCACGCCCGCGGCGATGGTCGGCTTTCAGTTGCTGCGGGACGGGAGTGTTCGCGAACTGCACGTCGAGCAATCGAGCGGGAATTTCATGATGGACCAGTCGGCGCAGCGCGCGATTCTGCAAGCCGCGCCCCTCCCGCCGCTGCCGCGCGAATACGAGCACGAATTCGCCAACATCACCTTTCGGTTCACGGTGCAGCAATGAGATGGAGATTCGCGGCCGGGCTGTCGACAGTGTCCATTGCCGCCATCCTCGCCGGACAGACCAGCGTCCTGATTGAAGTCGGCAAGGCCGGCGAAAAGGGCGCGATCGCGGTTCCTGACTTCCGCGGCTCGGGAGCGGCGCAGCAGTTCATGGGCACGTTCAACCAGGTGCTGTGGAGCGACATCGAGCAGTCGGGACTCTTCCGGATGGTGGCGAAGAGCATGTATCCGCTGAACGTGCCGCAGCGGCCCGAGGAGATCCGTGCGGCGGCGCCGGCCCCGGCGGGACGGCGCGGGCAGCCCTCGGCGCCGCCCGTGGGAGGACTCGCGTTGCGCGACTGGTCGGGACCGCCTGTCAACGCGAATTACCTGGCGATCGGCTACACAGGCGTGCAGAACAATCAACTGGTGCTGTTCGCGTGGCTGCTGAACGCCGGCCAGCCGGACCTGGCGAACGCGCAGATTTTCGGGAAGATTTACCTCGGCTCGCTGGACGAGGCTGGGGCGCGGAAAGTCGCTCACGACTTCGGCTGCGACATTCTGAAGCAGTTCGGCGCCGAGTGCCTGGCCGGCACCAAAATCTACTTCGTTTCCGACCGCACGGGCACGAAAGAGATCTGGTCGATGGACTATGACGGCTCAAATCAGAAGCCGTTCACGAAATACCGTACGATCACGACCATGCCGGCGGTGTCCCCGGAGGGCTCGAAAATCGCATTTACCAGTTTTCTGCGGGGCCAGCCCGAGATCGTGATACATTCACTGGAAACCGGCCGGCGGCTGCTGTTTGTGAACCAGCGGGCCTCGATGAATGCACAGCCGAGCTTCACGCCTGACGGCCAGCACGTGGTTTTTTCTTCAACAGCGGCCGGCGGCTACGCGCAGATCTACATCGCGAGCGCGAACGGAAGCGGTCTGCGCCGGCTGACCACGGCGCGCGCCATCGACGTGGAGCCGAAAGTGAATCCAAAGACGGGCCGCGACATCGTGTTTGTCTCGGGCCGCTCGGGACCGCAACAGATATATAGAATGAATATCGATGGGGCCGACATCGGGCGGCTGACCACGGGTGAAGGGGAAGCGGCAAATCCGTCCTGGCACCCCGGCGGGCAGTTGATCGCCTTTGCCTGGACCCGTGGATTTGAACCTGGAAATTTCAACATCTTTGTCATGGATGTGGCCACGCGTCAGGTGGTGCAACTGACGCATGGCGCCGGCAGGAACGAAAATCCGAGCTGGGCGCCGGACGGCCGGCACATCGTGTTCTCTTCGAAGCGTGGCCGGGCCACGCAGATTTATACGATGCTCGCCGACGGCTCGCAGGTAAAACAGCTCACGACGCAGGGCAACAACATCATGCCGGTGTGGAGCAGATGAGAGTGATTGACGTGGACCGCGCCGCCGGCGCGGCCGGCGTCACGTGATGGCGGCCGGGCCTGGCAAATTCCGGCTGCAAGCTGTACGACCAAAGCGGCCGAGCGCGGCCGCCCGAGGTGATGATTTCAGGAGGCCTTTCCCAGATGGGAAGTAAAACAATAAGAAGCAGTCACCGAAAGATCGGCGCCATGTTGCTGGCGCTCACCCTGGTTTTTGCGGCCGAGGGATGCAAGAAAAAAGTTCCGCCGCCCCCTCCGCCACCCACGCCGGTGGAGCCGGTCAAGCCGCCGCCGAAGCCGGCGGCTCCCAAGATTTCGGAGTTTGAAGCCGAGCCGAGCACGGTGGAACGCGGCCAGCCGTCCACGCTGCGCTGGGCGGTGACCGGGCAGGCGACCGAGATCACGATCGCGCCGGGATTGGGCACGGTATCGGCGACCGGCAACCGCCAGGTCTTCCCGAGCAGCACGACGCAATACACGCTGACGGCGAAAGGTCCGGGGGGGGCGGACTCGCGGTCGGTGACGGTAACGGTCACGCAGCCTGCGCCCCCGCCGCCCCCGCCAGAGCCGACCCCCCGCCGCACCATCTCGCAGATTCTCGCCGAAGACGTGAAGGATGTGTATTTCGATTACGACAAGAGCGAGATCCGGGAGGATGCGAGGGCGCAGTTGGCGCGGAACGCCGACGTGTTCAAGCAGCTCTTCCAGGAATATCCCAATGCCGCGTTGGTCCTGGAAGGTCACTGCGACGAGCGGGGCTCGGCCGAGTACAACCTCGGTTTGGGCGACCGGCGCGCCACGGCCGTGCGGGAGTTCCTGATCCAGCTCGGCGTACCTACTGATAAGCTGAAGCCCGTCAGTTATGGTAAAGAGCGCCCGCAGTGCACGGAGTCGAATGAAAGTTGCTGGCAGATGAACCGGCGCGTGCACTTCAGCGCGGGCAGTTGAATACGTGCGGGGCCGGTCCTTTTCAGGCCGGCCCCGCAGCGTTAGCCGCGCGGCGTGCGATGCTCAGGCACTCGCGGCGGAAAGCCGCCGGGCCGGGTCGCGAGTTTCGCGGCTGAGGAGTTCGAATGAAGTTTCCCACGCCTATTGTTGTCTTTCTGATCGCCGTACCGGGAGCGCTGTACGGACAGAAAAAAGAGGTTATGGCGCTGCAGCGCGATGTCGCCGACCTGCAGGAGCAGGTGAGGACGCTGCAGCGAACGCTGGACGAGAAGACGACAGCCCTCCAGGTGCTTGTTCAGCAGACGCTCGAGAGCTCGAATCGTGCCAACACGTCAGCGACGGTGATCGAGCGGGCCATCAATGAGCGCCTCGGCGAGCAGGCCAAGAACCTGAACGCACCGGTGGCCAACCTGAGCGCGAAGGTCGAACAGATGTCCACGGACTTCCAGGCGGTGCGCGAGGGCATTGCCGACCTGACGGCGCGCATGGGCAAGATGCAGCAGCAGATCGTGGACCTGGCCAATACGGTCAAGGTCATGCAGTCGCCGCCACCACCCCCGGGCGGGACGACGAGCACCGGACCGCCGGCGGGGCTGTCCTCGAAACAGCTTTACGACAACGCCATTCGGGACCGCAACGCCGGCAACCTCGATCTGGCGATGCAGGGTTTCAACGAATACCTGAAGTATTTCGGCGATACGGAGCTGGCGCCGAACGCCCAGTTTTATATTGCCCAGATTTACTACGACCGTAACGATTTCGACAACGCGCTGCAGTCCTTCGACGTGGTGCTCGAGAAATATCCGGAGAACAACAAGACGCCGGATGCGCACTACATGAAGGGCATGACGCTGCTCAAGATGACGCGGCGGACGGATGCGGCCAAGGAATTTCTGACTGTCATTCAAAAATTTCCGCAGAGCGAGGTTGCCGCCAAGGCGCGAGCGCAGCGGCGGGCGTTGGGACTGAGCGTGCCGCCGTCGCGCGCAAAGACGCGGAGAGAGTAGTGTCCCGGAAATCGGTGGCCAACTGACTCGATCCGGCCCGCAGTCCTCGTGATGTCCCGCCCGATATTCGACAACCGCTCCCGCGGCCGCGGGCTCAGAATGAGCCGCGCGCGTCAGAAGGTGTGAAATATTCGAAAAAACCATTTCCGGCCTCCAATGTTTGCATTCGGTTAGCCTGTGGAAAAGAGGCCCGAAATCAATTTTTTCACACCTTCTCAGCGAGCGGTGTGCGGGACGGCACACAAGGGGAAGAGAGCAGGACGCCTGGAGAAGCGCCGCTTTCCCCGAAGAGGATGAGAGCGGGCGAGCCTCGCAGCGGCTCCGCCATGAGGAACATCGTGGATCCGAATCAGCAGGTCGTCGAGACCTACGAATCGCTAGCCGGGCTGATCGATTACGAGATGCTCGCGCCTGAGCTCTCGCACGATCAGGTGCACGAGGGCTGTGGCCTTGCGCGCGCGTACGCGGTGCGGGCGATGCTGGTGCGGCCGATCGACGTGGACCACGCGCTGCGCTGGATGGAGGGCAGCGGAGTGACGGTGGCGAGCACCGTCGGTTGGCCGGAAGGGACCTCAACTACCGCCGTCAAGCTGTACGAAGGCCGGGATCTGCTGCGGCGCGGCGTCACCGAGCTGGAGATGGTCATCAGCGCGGCGAAGATGATCTCCAGGGAGTTTCAATACGTGGAGATGGAACTGCTCCAGATGTCGCGATCGTGCCAGGAGCACGGTGCCACGCTGAAGATCGTGCTGCGCGAGAATCTGCTGGGGAATGACCAGAAGATTATCGCGACCAAGATCGCGAAGCGCATCGAGGCGCAGTTCCTGGTGGTGCGGCACACGCCGGAGGTCCTGGAACTGCTGAAGCCGCTGCTCAAGGACCGGATTGAGCTGAAGGCGTCGGGCGCGGAGTCGCTCGAGGACACGCTGGCGCTCCGGGAAGCGGGATACCGCCGGATTGGAACCCCATCCGCCGCGGCGATTCTGGACGCCTGGAAGGCGCGCCTCGAGGCACAGCACCCGGCGGAGCGGCCGGAGCGGGCATCCTGACCTGCGCGCTCGGGTCGACCAGCGTCCGTTTCGCGGCGCCTCACGCCCTCGCTCCCCGATACCGCGGGTTCCACAATCGGCCTCTGTGCCCCTAGTGGACTATTTTGCATCCGCGGCGCGGGCCTCACGGAAAACAGCGGCAATTTTCGCTGACAGGGCGAACGAATGGCGGCGTTGGGACGCGTGCTATTCTGATCCAAGTTCCCCAACATTCGTATGACCTTGCGGACTCAGCTCCCGCGCATTTGCATCGCCCTAGGCTTCCCCGAGCCGGAACCGCTGCTCAGGCACGCCCGGTCGGAAGCGGATTCAGGGGAGCGATTCTTCGAATTCCGGCTCGATTACCTGTCCCGGCCCGAGCAGGGTCTGGAGGCCATCGGCAGTCTTCTGAGCGAGTATCCGGATGCCACCATTCTGGCGACCCTGCGCCGGCACCAGAATCACGGCAGGTTCAACGGCAGCATCGAGGAGCAGTTGCGCGTGCTGGAGGCAGCGGTCGACGCGGGAGCGCGCGCCGTCGACCTGGAGATCGAGAGCGCCGAGCAGGTGGCCTCGCGTGTCCAGGCCTTGCGCGGCCGCAGTTGGCTGATCGTTTCCTATCATAATTACGAGAGCACTCCGGTTCTCGAGCCGGTGCTGCGCCGCATGATGAAGGTGGCGGCGGACGGCTACAAGATCGTGACCACTGCCCGGAAGCCCTCCGACATCGCGCGCGTGCTGTCGGCCGCGAAGGGACACGGGCGGGCGAAGCTGATCGTGCTGGCAATGGGTGAAACCGGATTTCCCACCCGCATCCTGTCGCCGGCCTTCGGCGGTCTGTATACATATGCGGCGCCGCACACGGCCGAAGGGACGGCCGGGGGCCAGGTTTGTGCGAAGCAGTTGCGCAATCTGTACCGGGTGGAGAGGTTCACGAAGTCGGCGAAGATTTACGGCGTCATTGCCGATCCGGTGCGTCACTCGGTCTCGCCGGCGGTGCACAACCGCGCCTTCCAGTCGAAGCGCCTCGATGCCGTATACCTGCCGTTTCTGGTGCATCCGACGCAGCTCAAGGACTTCATGACGCTCGCCGGCAAACTGCCGGTCCACGGCTTTAGCGTCACTATTCCGCACAAGCAGAAGATCCTGCGCTATCTCGATACCATCGAGCCGCTGGCCCGCCGGATCGGTGCGGTGAATACCGTATGGCGCAAGGCGGGCAAGTGGCGCGGGACCAACACGGATGCCGCGGGAGTGACCGCGGCGCTCGCCCGGCGCATTCGCCTGGCCAAGGCGTCGGTGCTTCTGGCGGGCAACGGCGGCGCGGCCCGGAGCGCCGCCTTCGCGCTGGCGGACGCGGGCGCGAAGGTTTCCATCGTGGGCCGGAACCCGGACAGCGTGCGCTCCCTGGCCAAGGCGGCGGGCGCCGAGCCGCTGCTGCCCGAACAGCTCGCGTCGCG
>JACOTZ010000341.1 GCA_016178155.1 Acidobacteriota bacterium | reverse complement strand
TGCCGTTGTTCGGTAAGATTTCACACCTTCTCACGATCGCGGCCAGAACAAACGCTTCCGAGCCGCGCGCGTTAGCAAGCGGTCCTTTCGGACTTCGGCGACGGCTGCAAGCTCGCGGCTCTCATCGCGGCCGTCGCGAGAGTCACCGTTGCCAGCCGCTCCTCAGCCGGACCCCGCCGCGGTCCGCCGGCGATCGAGCTGCCGGTCGTGCACACCCGAAAGCAGCAACTGCGAGCACATCGCGCCCATCCCTGCCAGCGCCATGTCTTTCTGCGTGTCCCAGGGATCGCCCTGCGTGCCGAGAAAATCCGCCGCGGCCTCTCCGGTCACCTCCGCGACCGCCCACTCCACCAGCTCGTACGCCGCGCTGACCGCCAGGCACACCGACAGCGCCAGCAGGAACAGCATCTTGCCGCGCTCGAGCCGCGTGGTTCGCAGCAACACCTCGCGCGTGATCAGCGCTGGCACAAAGCCCTGTGCGAAATGCCCGACCCGGTCATAGTGATTGCGCGCCAGCCCGAACCCGTCCCGGATCCAGTCGAACAGCGGCACGCGTGCGTACGTGTAGTGCCCGCCCACCATCAGAATGACCGCGTGCACGGCGATGAGCGTATACACGAGATTCGTCAGCCGGAAGCGGTCGTACGTGAGCAACAGAATCGGCACGGCGATCAGGGCCGGTCCCACCTCCAATAGCCACGTGAACCGGTCGTACGGGTGCGCCATCGACCACACGAACACGGCTGCCACGGCCGTGAACAGCGCCAGGTGATAGTTGCGGCCGGCCATCGCTTCAGTCAGAATACCGGAGACATGCGCGCTATCCCGCTTCTCCTGCTCTCCGCGAGTCTGTTCGCGCAGGATTACGACCTCGTGCTCGCGGGCGGCAAAATCGTCGATGGCACCGGCAATGCCTGGTTCCGCGGCGATGTCGCCATCCGCGGCGATCGCATTGCCCGCATCGCGCCCGCGGGCCTGCTCCGGGACGCGCCGGCACGCGAGCGCATCGACGCCCGCGAGCTGGTGGTCGCCCCGGGTTTCATCGACATCCAGAGCCACTCGCGCAACGCCTTTCTCACCGGAGACGGCCGCGTCTTGAGTAAGGTGTCCATGGGCGTGACCACCGAAATCATGGGCGAGGGCTGGACCAATGCGCCCGCCAACGAGAAAACCTCAGCCGAGCTGAGCCTCGGCCGTGCCGAGATGCCACTCTTCACCGGTCCGCACGCGTTCGACGCTTGGCTGCGCGCCATGGAGGAGCACGGCGCCTCGGCCAATTTCGGCTCCTTCGTCGGCGCAACCACGATTCGCATGTATGTCAAAGGCATGGATCGCGGCGCCCCTGCTCCCGGCGAGCTCGAAACCATGCGTGCCCTGGTGCGCCAGTCCATGCAGGACGGCGCCTTCGGCATTGCCAGCGCGCTCATCTACCCGCCCGGCGAGTATGCCACTACCGGCGAGCTCATCGAGATGGCGAAGGCCATGGCGCCCTTCGGCGGCGTCTACATCACGCACATGCGCTCCGAGGCCGACCGTCTGCTCCCGGCGATTGAGGAGGCGCTCCAGATCGGCCGCGACGGCGGCGTGCCGGTCGAGATCTATCACCTGAAAGCCGCGGGCCGCCGCAACTGGCACAAAGCGCCGCTCGCCATCGCCCGCATCGAGTCGGCGCGCGCCGCCGGCCAGGACGTCTCCGCCGACATGTACCCCTACGTCGCCGGCGGCACCGGGCTGACCGCGTGCCTGCCCCCCTGGACCGCCGAGGGCGGTAAACTCTACGACAATCTCGGGGACGCCGCCACCCGCCGGCGCATTCGCGAAGAAATTCTCGCGGACAAAAGCGATTGGGAGAACCTGTGCGTCATGTCCACGCCCGAAGGCGTTCTCGTCGCCGGCGCTCGCAACCAGCAGAACAAACAGTACGTGGGCAAGCGGCTGGCCGAGATCGCACGTCTCATGGGCAAGGATTGGATCGACGCGGCCATGGACCTCATCCTCGCCGATCGCACCCGCGTCGAGACCATCTTCTTCATGATGAACGAGGGGAACGTGCGCCGCCAGATGCAGCAGCCCTGGATCAAGTTCGGCACCGATGCCGGTGGCCTCGATCCCGAGAAGGCCACCGGCGTCGCGCACCCGCGCGCCTACGGCGCCTACGCGCGTGTCCTGGGCCGCTACGTGCGCGAGGACAAGGTGATCCCGCTCGAAGACGCAATCCGCAAGATGTCCTCCGCCGTCGCGCGCCGCCTCTCCATCCGCGACCGCGGCCTGCTGCAGGAAGGTATGTTCGCCGATATCGTCGTCCTCGATCCCGATACCGTGATCGACCACGCCACCTTCGAGAACCCGCACCGGCTTTCCACCGGCGTGCAGCACGTCTTCGTCAACGGCGTCGCCGTGATCCGCGACGGCAGGCATACGGGCGCAAAGCCCGGCCGCATCGTGCGCGGCCCAGGCTATAAGCCGCCGGCCTGATCGCGACTGGCCTCTGCTAAAACAGTGTCGAAAAATAGCTGCGCAGACGCTTGCTTACGCGCGCGGCTCGGCACAGTCATTGAGCCGCGACCGTAGGGGAGCGGATGCGCTTATCACATTGAGCTACCGAGCCGCGACCGTAAGCGAGCGGATGCGCTTATCACATTGAGCTGCCGAGCCGCGACCGTAAGCGAGCGGATGCGCTTATCACATTGAGCTGCCGAGCCGCGACCGTAAGCGAGCGGATGCGCTTATCACATTGGGCTACCGAGCCGCGACCGTAAGCGAGCGGATGCGCAAATACTGATCACGCTGTGTTTATTCGAGTGCTTCGAAGACCTGGTTGAACGGGATGGGGCACATGCCGGCGCCGAGCACAAAACCGGTCGCCATCTCCTGCAACACTCCGCTCGTTTCATCAAACAGGTACGCGCGCCGCTGCAGCGGATCGAGCACCCAGACCCGTATGCCATAGCGAGCATACAGCCGCACCGGTCGTCCGGCGAGACGACTTCCACTACGAGGAATGGATTTTCAAGGTACTTCTGCCGGGCTACAGGCCGCCGCACAACCGTAATGTCCGGTATGCGGTAAACGCCGGAGGCCAGGCGCACTCGTGTCTCCAGATACGTTTTGTAACCGTGTTCCCGCTCATGCGCCTTGAGGGACCTCATACATGAGTCCCTGCAGATCGCCGTGTTCGGGTGTCCCGAGATTGCGGTCAGTCAGAATGCCATGATCGTACTCGCGGTCGGGATCCCAGGCACTCTCAATGTACTCCTGCTCGCTGACCGGCGCCGCGGTCCCCATGCGGTTGTCCGCTACTGACTCATCCCCCGGGCCGCGATCCGCCACGCCGCCTCCACCTGGTCCCCACGCAGGCAATAGATGCGGTCGTACAGGTTCACCGAGGGATCGCAGTGCGGCACGACGAACTCGATCCGGTAGCCGACATTCACCGCGCCTGCGGCCTGCGCCAGGTTCAGCGAGCCGTGCTCGTCGCCGGCAAAGCTGTATGGCAGGTTCTCGATGCCCTTCGCTTTCGGCATGTACGGCTTGTCGGTCGAGAACGCTTTGTATCCGCCGTCGACAATCGCCTTCGCGTCCGTCGGCTTGCTCACCACCGTCGTCAGTACGGTCAGCGAGTTCTCGAAATCCTGATAAACGGCGCTTCCGTCTTTTCCGCCGATGCGGTTGTAATCGAGGTCCATGAACATGAAGCTGCCGGGTTGCAGCTCCGTGATCCCCTCGATCTCCGAATCGATGTTATAAGTGCCGGTTGAGCCGCCCGTCAGCAGCGGGCAGGGGATGCCGGCTTTCTCCAGCATCCGCCGTGTCTCGACCGCCTCCGCCATCTTCTCCTGCGACGTCTTTCTGCGCGCCTCCCATCCGACCGTGTGCGATGCGCCTCCGTGGTATGCCTGGATCCCCGCGAGCTTCAGGTTCGCCAGACCGGTGACGTGCTTCGCCAACGCCAGCGCCGGCTCGCCCGGCAGAATGCCCGTGCGCCCGAAATGCAGATCGACCGCGACGTTCAGCTTCGCCTTGCCCGCCTTCGCCGCGTCATTCAGGTCCTGCGCATTCTGCGCGTTGTCCACGCAGAAAATCGTCTCCGGACGCAGGTGCGCCAGCCGGACTGCGCGCTCGATCTTGTGCTTTCCGATCACTTCCGTCGTCACCAGCAGTCCGGTCACGCCGCCCCTGGCGAACGCCTCGGCTTCGCTCAGCTTCGCCGCGCACGCCCCCACCGCTCCGGCCCGAATCAGCGCCTTCGCGATCTCGGGACATTTATGTGTCTTGCCGTGCGGCCGCAGTGCCCGGCCGTGCTGCTTGCAGTGCGACGCCATCTTCGCGACGTTACGCTCGAAAGCATCCAGCTCCAGCAGCAGCGCCGGGGTAGGAAGGTCGCCGCGCGTCAGCCGGCCCTTCACCGTGCCCCGCTCGATCATCTTCTCGATCTCGCTCGCGCGATAGCCGCGCTTCTCCGTTGCCGCG
>JACOTZ010000340.1 GCA_016178155.1 Acidobacteriota bacterium | reverse complement strand
TCACCGGTTTCCCGGCTCGGACGCTCGCAAGCTATCAAGTCCTACCAACAACTACTTGAGTGGGTCCTTCCCCCACTGGTGATCTGCCCCGTTGGGGCGCACTGACGAACCTCGGCTAAACACAGCGTCATAAGTATTTGCGTTTCCGCTCCTCTGAAGACGCGGCTGAACTCATTGATTCCACTACCGAGCCCCGCCGCGTCTTCATTGGCTTTGGTGGCCCGCAGCGGCCATGGGGTACTCCCTTACGGTCGCGGCTCGGTAGGCGAATGACCGTACTGAGCGACTGACCAGGCCTGCGGCCCTGTCAAAAACGGAAGGAACTGGGCGGTCTTCGCAGCTATTTTCGACGCTGTGTTTCTGAGCCGCGACCATAACGGAGCGGTTGCCAAACACGGGCGCTTACAGCCCACGAATCGGAATGTTGTAAGGCTGCGACGTACGGCCCGCATAGCTGACCGTCAGTGGAATTCGAGGTCCTGTGGGGGCGTCCAAAGGAACGAAGAAGAGCACCTGGTGATTCTGGCCGGCCGCTACCACCTGCAGCGCCGGCAAATCCACTCCGCCGACGTTGACGATGAGGCGCGCCAACGCGACGCTGGCGCCCGCCTCCGCCAGTCCGGCAACCTGGATGGAGAGTATCTGGCCTGGCCGCGCCGGCCGCGATGGTTCGACGGCCTGATTCTCCCCTGCGGTCACGCCGAGGATCTGGGGGGGTGGTGACTCGATCACAATCGCGATCGGAAGGCTGCTGTCCCCGCCCACCTGGAGGCGCAGCACCGCCGGCCCGACCGGCATGCCCGCGGGCACCTGGAAAGTGATCTGATTGCCCGTAATCGACGTGATCGATACAGGCCGATCGTTCAATGTCAGCGCCAGCGCGGCTCCCGAGAGTGTGACCGCGCCCCTGACTGTCAGCACGGCGCTGCTGTTCGGATAGATCGCCGCCTGACCGGTTACGGCATTCACGACCCCCAGTCCCAGGGATACCGTCCTTGCCGCTGCGCCCGCCGGAACCTGGAAGCCGAACGGCACGGACAGAAGCTGCAGTCCGTTGTTCACCGTGAGCGTAGTGGTGCCCGCAACGGCGCTCCCCGCGACCGAAATATTCACCAGCAGGCGAGTGGGGCTGACCACGAACACGCGCCGTACCGCGACGTCGGCCGAGCCGAAGCCGACCGCCACCTGGCCGTCAGCGAAGTTCGTATTCACTCCATCGATCGTGACCAGCGCGTCGGCGCCCGCCGGCACGGATGCCGGCGTGGCGATGATCCCGCCGGCCGCCGCCTCGAGCGCTTCGTAGCTGTAGAAAGCGGGCTCGCTCTGCGCAAACAGCGAACTCTGCCCGTCGGAATTGAGCACCACGACGGCGGCACGATAACCGGCGGTCGCGGGCGGCGCCACCGCAACCAGCCGGCCCGCGTCATCGACACCGCGTACCGCGGCCGGCACGCCGTCAAACAGCACGCGCGTGTCCGCCTGCAGGTTCGCACCGCTGATCAGCACCGTCCTGTTGCCCTCCGGCGCAGCCGCCACCGTGGTGATCGAAGGCGGATTCTGCTGCACCTGGAAATAACCCGAGGGCAGGACATAGATGTCGTTGTCCGAAGCGAAAATCATGTGCCGCGGCCCTTCGTTGCCGAACGTGAACGAGCTGACGTCCACATCCATCTGCGCATAGAAGGCAGGCGCGGGCGCATAGCTCTTCGCCGGAAGCACTCGGCCGTTGATCGTGGTCACCGTCAGGTCGCTCACGAGAGCGCCATCGCTGACCAGTCCCGTGCCCGCGGCTACGATGAACGGCCGCTGGATCTGCGGGTTCAAATACGGGGGCTTCACTGTCACGCTGCCGGGAAAGCCGTAAGTCTGCACCGAGTGGAGCTGGACATGCCCCCGCGCGCGCACGCTGAAGTCGATGTTCTCGTTGTTGACGCCCGCCGCGACCGCAATCGGAAATGCCTGCTGCGGATCGCGCACGCCGGGATAAAACACGGTGTCGAAGTTCGGCCCGGGGCTGAGCGAGCGCCGGTCGGCGTCGAGCGGCAGCCATAGGTTCGCCGGCGAGGTTTCCCCTTGCGAGGTCAGCGGCGGCGGCAGAGGATGAACATAGACGAGGTATTGGCCGGGCGCTAACCCATCGATCCGGTAGGTACCGTCGGGATTGGTAAGCGCACTCAATGCCGGCCCGTTCGGCATGATGGCCACCACAGAGGCCAGGTTCACACCCGCGTTGCCGCGTGTCACCCGGCCCGAGACGCCACCCGTCGCCAAGCCGAACGAGGCCGCCGGGTACAGAACCGAAATTCCCGCCAGGTCATCGGCGGCCAGCGGACGCGCGCGCGTTGTCGAGCGCGTGATCTTGGTGGACATCGCGCTGGAAGTGAGCGTGTGCTGCAGCCCGATGGCATGCCCGAACTCGTGCACCAGCGTACCGAAGAAGTCTTCCGAGTAGCTCGGGCGCTGCGACAGATCGCGATTCAGGATCACCACGGATTTTTGAATCGGCACGAACGAGCCGTTAAAATCCGCGCGCACTGTCGGCCCACCGAGCGCCACGATGCCTGGCGCGATTTCATCCGAGAACATCACCTCGATCACGGGCGATGCGTGTTGGGTGTCCGGCGCCACCAAGCCGCCGTATGTGAGCCGCAGCTCGGAGGTCTCTACGCTGTTCCAGACGCCCGCCGCCAGCCGGATCTGGCTGACCAGGGCAGGGAAGCTGTCACTGGGGTGCAGTTGCGCGGGCGCCTGCTCGGAGATGAAGAAGGCGACGCGGCGGCCTGGCAGCGCGCTCAGGTCAAATTTCTCGAAGACGGGCGTGAAGGGTGCGACCCGCGTGTTGAAGCGAACGTAATGATAATAGCCGGAGCAGACCGCGGAACCGGCCGCCATCGCGGCGGTAAGCCAAAGCAGCCGGCCCGGCATCCGCTTCACTGCTTTGCGCCTCCGCTGAGGATCCGCGCCACGCGCCGGCGCAGCTCATCCACGCTGATCTCGAGGCCGGTGTCCGTGACCACGCGCCCGCTCGAATCCGTCATCTTGTCGCTCGAAGCGGCGCGGACCGCGGCCGTCTTTCCGCCGGAACCTTGAACGACTTCGAACAGGCCTTGCGAGAGTCCGATCACCTGCGGCAAGCCGGACCGCCCGGCCCAAAGAAAGAAGACGTATTCCTCGCCCGGGCGGAGCTTCGGCGCGCCGGCGAAGGTCTGCGATAAGCCGCGCGCCGTTCCGCCCAGCACCGCGACGTCCGCCATCCTGCCGCCACGGCCCTTCCACTGCTCCGACACCGCAACCCGGCAGCGCGTGAAGATCAGCGAGCTGTGCGCCTCGCCCGCACAGCTCTGTACCCGCCCGCGCACGATCGCCGCGGACTGCATGGTCATCTGCTCGAGGCTGAGCTTTTCGAGCGTCGCGCCCCACAAGGATGCGCTTACGCCCACCGCGGCTAGTAGGATGATACTCCGCATGACTGCTTACATCTGCTGTAGCATCTGCATTTCCATTGTATCCATTTGAAAACAGAAGGGAAATACGAAAATCACCGGACTCTGGTGTGTATCTGAGACACGCCGCCGCGGCTAACTAGGACACGGCTACACAAGCGAAAAATCAGCATGCCAGTACCCGAGACTGCCGCCTTCCGCGGGCCGCACCATCGGAGCGCCGTCGAAAGCCGGCTTAAGGCCGGTCGCCCCGGACCACCAGCAAAGGGACGCTCACTTGGTGACGTACAGCATTAATTGTCGTCCCGAAGATCAGGTCTTTAAAGCCCTTATGGCCGTGCGCACCCATCACCAGCAGATCCGGCTTCAGCACGTTCGCGAGAAGGACGATCTCCTGGCGCGGGCGGTTGGAATGCCGGACCACAGCCTCGACTTCGATCCCCTGGCTGCGCAGAGCGTTCACAATCTCGTCGAGGTACGCCTGGCCCGCCTCCACCTCCTCGGTCGAGGCGAGCTGCCCGTACACCTGGCTCGTCACGCCTTCTTCGACGTGCAGCAGGTATAGTTTCGCTCCATGGATGCGCGCCAGCGCCGCGGCGTGGGCGATGGCCGGCCGGTCGAGATGCGTGTGGTCGAGCGGAACCAGGATACTGCGGTACACCGGCGCTGCCAGGTCGGCGGCCACCCCGCGAGGCAGGGTAACCGGGGCGCGGCCGATCCGCCGCAGCCAGCCCGGCAGGACGGGCTCGAGAGCCACCCACAGAAGAAGCCCGGCCAGGAAGATCGCCACCGGAATGACGAGCAGCAAAATCAGCCAGCGCAGTGCGCCCGCGCCCGCCAGCCACTCGCCGATGGTCGTGATCACCAGCCGGATGTTCAGCCCCACGATAATGACCGCCGCCGTCCACGCCAGCGCTTTCACCCAGCGCGGATTGGCAAATGCTCCCATGCGCCTCCGGTCGCTCGTGAAGTGTATCAGGGGGATCACCGCGAAGGGCAGCTGTAAGCTGAGGATCACCTGGCTGAGAATCAGCAGCTTGTAGGTGCCTTGCTCGCCCGCGCTGGAGATGGTGAACACGGCGGGCACGATCGCCACCAAGCGCGTAATCAGCCTGCGCAGCCAGGGCCGCATGCGGAAATTCAGAAAGCCTTCCATGACGATCTGACCGGCCATGGTGCCGGTGATCGTCGAGGATTGCCCGCTTGCGAGCAGCGCGATCGCGAACAGGATGCTCGCCAGCGCGGTGCCGAGCAGCGGCGCCAGGAGCAGATGCGCCTGCTGGATCTCGCTCACCGCGATGCCGCGCTTGAAGAACACGGCCGCGGCCAGCACCAGGATCGCGGCATTGACGAACAGCGCTCCGTTCAGCGCCACCACCGAGTCGATCAGGTTGAACTTGCAGGCCTGGCGCTTGGCTTGCTCGCTCGGCTCGATCTGCCGCGTCTGCACCAGCGCCGAGTGCAGGTAGAGGTTGTGCGGCATCACCGTGGCCCCGAGGATGCCGATCGCCACATAGAGGCTCTGGTCGTTGAGCCGCGGGATCAGCCCGGTCGCCATTTCGGCTATGTCCGGCCTCGCGAGGAAAATCTCGACCGCGAAACAGCCCGCAATCACGGCCACCAGCCCGAGCACTACCGCCTCGAGATACCGGATTCCGAACCGCATCAGCCACAGGATGATCAATGCGTCGGTGGCGGTCAGCAGCACGCCCGTAATCAGCGGGATCTTAAACAGCAGGTTCAGGCCGATCGCGGCCCCCAGGACCTCCGCCAGATCGCACGCCGCGATCGCAATCTCGCACAGAAACCACAGAACGTATGCGATCAGGCGCGGGTAGGATTCGCGGCAGGCCTGGGCGAGGTCGCGCCGGGCCACGATGCCGAGACGCGCGCACAGCGTCTGCAGCAGGATCGCCATCACGTTCGACATGACCAGCACCCACAGAAGCTGGTAGCCGAAACGCGCGCCGCCCTCGAGATCAGTCGCCCAGTTGCCCGGATCCATGTAGCCGACGCTCACCAGGTAGGCGGGGCCGGCAAACGCGAACAGGCGTCTCCACAGAGAGATCTGCGAGATGGGGACCGATCCGTGAACTTCCGGAAGAGATTGCAACTCGGAGGGGGCCCTGATCATAGCCTGCTAGTTAACTATGATTAACTAGTATTCCTGGCGGGACTCCCCGCCGTCAAGCCTTTTTTTGCCGCGGCCAGGCAGCCCCGATCAACGCGAGCACCAACCCGATGCCGCTCGCGATGCCGCCTGCCAGCACCGAGCGCGGCCGATACTCCATGTCGATGAGGTGATCGCCGCGCTCCACCACGACGCCTCGCAAGACCCCGAACGGCGCGTACAGTCGCGCCGGTTCACCGTCGATCCGAGCCTGCCAGCCGGGGAAGTAGGTATCGGCCAGGATCACCATTCCGCGGCACGCCATTGAAGCAACGATGGTTACGCGCGACGTTTCCTGGCTGACCAGGCGAACCCAATCACTCTGGCAGCGCTCGAGGTCCGGCAGATTGTCAAAGACAACAGCCGTCCGGGACAAGTCGTTGTCCACGTCTTCGATGAACCTGGCGACCTCACCCGGCTGTTTCAATTTCACAAGCTCATGCACGGTCCGGACACGGGGCAGTGCGGCCGGGTTCCGCAGGACTTTCAACCCATTCGGGTTCTCGAACTCAATCACCTGGCCCGGTCGATAAGGCTTGCTCGCGATGGCGTAGTTTACCGCGAAGAGCGATCCGGTTCGATCCGTATGCCGCTCGAGCCGCTCGACGTTCTCAGTCAGGCTCGCCAGAAATCCGTTCCACTGCTCGAGTCCGAACCAGTCGCCCAGGTTGAAGGGGATTTCCCGCTCGTCTACCTCGAATCGCACCAGACCGTCGCGCGACCTGAGAAATGAGGCTATATCCGATACTTGTGAGTATTTTTTGAGGTTTGACTTTAGCTCAGGCTGAAAGCGAGAAGGCAGCTCGGCGGTCGCGTTCGATCCCAATTCAAGGAGCGCCAGCGCCACCAGTGAGATGGCGGCAGGACGCGCCGCGATGGCCTCGCGGAGGGCCGCAAAGAGAAGCGCAGCGGCGGCCAGAGCCACCAGCCCGGTCAGCATCCAGCGCGGGTTCATTGGGCCTTTGCCGGCCAGCGCCAG
>JACOTZ010000031.1 GCA_016178155.1 Acidobacteriota bacterium | reverse complement strand
TTCGCTGAGGTAACGATAGCCCTTGTAGGGGTGAAACAGCAGGTATTCCGACCAGGAGTAATCGATGCCATCGACGGTGATGGTGCGCACCTGGAAGCCGATGACCTCGAACTCGGCGCCTTCGAGCTTGCCGCGCGAGCCGAGCGGGATCTTGGGATCGATGCGCTCCTGTTTGCCGTATTTCTGCAGAACGGCGAGGCTCGGCGTGGTGGTATCGAGCACGGTCAGGCAGTGCTCGCAGACCGCATTGACGGAATGGCCGTAACCACGTAGGGCTACGCTGCCGCCGCAGTTGGGGCAGACCAGCGCGCGGACCTTGAGCGGCGCGGGCGCGGCGAGCCCCATCAATACCATCCCTCGTACAGCTTGAGATTCTTGAGCTTCAGATCGTCGAACTCGAGGTACTCGCCGAGAAACAGCAGCGGCGGCTGCTCGCTATAGTCGATCGTGCCGAAGCGGTTGTCGTAGCTGCGCAGGTCGACAAACGTGCAGACCGTCTTGTCCCAATACTCGAACGGCAGCTCGCCCTCGACACCGACATACCTGGCCTCGGTGATGGTGCTCACCTGGTATCTCGCGCCATTCCACTCGAATTGGCTGCCCATCCGCATATACCCGGCGGCTGCGAGCGGCGCGGCCGGATTGGTGAGAAACGACACGGCGTAATTGAGCTGGGCGTCCGATAGCCAGCCGCTCTGCCCATCCTGGAAGATGAGGTGCCACTCGTTCCAGCAGCCCGCCTCGTACTCATAGACGATGCGGCCGATCACCTGGAAGGCCTTGTTGCGGTAGATGCCCTCGGCGCCGATCTGGATGGGCGAAGGGTCGGCGGGAAGGTCCGAGACCTTGCCCACCAGCTCGACATCCAGATCGTGGCGGATGAGGATGGAGCGGCAGTACTCGCAGGTGGTCTGGATAGCGCTCGACCAGCGAAAACGCACGGGCGCGCCGCAGTTGGGGCAGTTGGTGACGCGCTCAGCCATGGGCGGCCGCTGCCCCCTCGTAATACGGCCGCTCGATCCTGCGGACCCGCACCGCGCCCGCGCCGAATTCGCGGCATAGGTACGGTTCAAACTCCCAATCCGGACGCGGACGGCAGCAGAACAGGTTGAGACAGAGCGAGCGGTACTCGGGAAACGTGTGGCAGGTGATGTGCGATTCGGCGAGCAGGGCCAAGCCGGTGACGCCGCCCTCGCCCGGAAATCTGTGCCACGAGGCCCTGCCTATGGGGTGCAGCCGCAGATCGGCTATCAGCTTGTCGAAAAGCGCGCGGAGGGCGGGCAGGTTCCGCAGCGCAGCCGCATCACAACCGTGGGCTTCCACAAGCCACTCACAACCGCCTGTCGAGATCACGGAGCTTCTATTGTATGGCAGCCGCGACTCAATGGCTGGGATCAGCCCTGAGCGGCGCCGCACTCCGGGCAGAATTTGGCACGCTTCGCGATCGGCTTGCCGCACTCCATGCAGAATTTCGTTTCGCCGGCGGGCGCGGCGCCGCCCTCACCCCCTGCCGGTTGCGGGGCCCCGCCGGCCGGCGCCGCGGGCGGAGCGCCGCCCGGGGTCTCGGGAGGCTGTCCGCCTTGTTGGAACATCTTTCCCATCTGCTGCGCCATCACCATTCCCGCTCCCAGGCCGACCCCGATGCCGGCAGCTCCACCGCCCTCGTTGGCGGCGGCGATCGGCATCGACTGCGCCACCTGGAACTGCGTGTAGCGGTTCATGTCGCCCACCATGGTCATGCCGATGCGCTCGTCCAGCCGCTTCTGCAACTCCTCGGGCAGCGACAGATTCTCGACGATGAACGTATCGAGCAGCAGGCCGAGGTCGGAGAAGACCGGCCGCAGATGCTCCGCGATGCGCTGGCTGAGCTCGATCTGGTTGGCCGCCATATCGAGGAAGGGAACGTTGCTTTCGGCAAACGTGTCCGACATTTGGCCGATGATGATGTTGCGCAGGTGCCCTTCGAGATCGGCGACGCGATAGAGATCGCGGGTCCCGCTGATCTTCGCATGGAAGGTGCGCGCGTCGGCAATGCGATGCGAGTAAATGCCGAAAGCCCGCAGACGCACCGCGCCGAATTCTTTGTCGCGGATGGTGACCGGATTGGGTGTGCCCCAGCGCTGGTTGGTCTGCAGCCGCGTCGAGAAGAAATACACATCGGACTTGAACGGCGACTGGAACAGCTTGTCCCAGTTCATCAGGTTCGTGAGCAGCGGCAGGGTATTGGTATTCAGCGTATAGAGACCGGGCGCAAGCACGTCGGCGATGCGGCCCTCATTGACGAAGACAGCCATCTGGGACTCGCGGACCGTGAGCTTGGCGCCGTACTGAATCTCCATGTCCTGCATGGGATAGCGCCACGCCAGCACGCCGTCCTCCGGTTCGACCCAGTGGATGACGTCAATGAATTGCTTTTTGAGGAAGTCCTTCAGAGCCATGGTTTGCCTTGTCCTTTGAGTATACGCAACACGGCGGAGTGGTGTTCCGTCAATCGAAAGCCCCGGGCGCGCATCGCGTTGCGGGCGAATTCCGATTTGCGGCGCGGGTTTCCGCGCTCCGCGGGCGACGCCGGGCGACCACTTCGGCACGCGCCGCGCGCGCTCCGCCGCCGGCGGCCAGCGCGCTCTTAAGGCCGCCGCAGCTTGTCTAAAGCCTTCGCCGGCGCGTCCAGCCCGGACGGTGTTTTCAGACCCAAAATACCCGCTATGAACGGGTAAACGTGCACGCTCTCGAACGAATCAATCCGCCGCCCGCGGATGTGGGGGCCGGCGGCATAGAAGATCCCGTGCATCTCCGGAAAGCGATACGGGTCGTAGCCGTGCATGCCGAGATAGCGCGGCCGGGGAGTCGCGCCCGGCCGGAGCTGCCGCTCGCGGGCGACCACGAAGACCGGCTCGGTGGGAATGACGACCAGGTCGCCAATGCGCTCGCTGCTCGAGAAATGCAGCCGGCGTGGAACCTCGTTTTTGCGGTAGACCTCAAACCGCGGACTCTTCCCTTTGAGCGCCGCGTAGGTCCGCTGGACCAGTTCGCGATCCTTCGAATACAGCATCAGGTGCGGGCCCGAGAAGCTGTCCGTCTCGAACCCGGTGAGATCGGCATACCGCCACAGCTCGATGTCATCGGCGCCCAGCTTGATCATGCCGTGGTCGGACACCACCACGAGATCGACGCGGAACGGCAGCTTGCGCAGGCCCTCCATCAATCTTCCGATGCCACGGTCCACATGCCGGACCGCCTCGCGTGTCGCCGGCGCCAGCGGCCCGTCCCGGTGCCCGGCGTGATCGACCTCGGAGAAATAGAGAGTCAGGAAATGCGGGCGCTTCTCCGGCGGCAGCCGCAGCCATTCGAGGATCTTGTCGACGCGCTGCGCGTGGCTGATCTTATCGTCATAGGGCGTGTAGAACGACGGCCGGACGCCCTGGATTTCCGCCTCGCTGCCCACCCAGAATACGGATGCCGATCGCATCCCCTGCTGCTCGGCGAGCACCCACAACGGTGTGCCGCCGTACCAGGTTCCGTCGCTCGAGTCCCGCGGATCGTTGAAGGCGAAGCGCTCCCGGGTGCGCGGGTCGTAGAAGAACATGCCGACCAACCCGTGATGCTCCGGGTACAGCCCCGTGGCGATGGTGTAGTGGCTGGGGAAGGTGAGCGAGGGAAACGGCGGGATCAGCGACTTCGCGCTCGCCCCGCTCTCGCGCAGGGCGATCAGGTTTCGCGCGCCGAACCGGTCGGCGTAGTCGTAGCGGAAGGCGTCGATCGAAATCAGCAGAACGTAGGGCTGGTT
>JACOTZ010000314.1 GCA_016178155.1 Acidobacteriota bacterium | reverse complement strand
GCTGTCGTAGGCATGCAGGTCGGCGTCGCAAAGGGCGAAGTGATGAGGGGTGGCTTCGCAGGTAACCGGCAGGCCGCGCGACTTGGCAAACCGGACCATGGCGACGGAGCGCTCGGTGGAGATGTGCGCCACATGATAGCGCGCGGCGGTGAGCTCGGCGAGCAGGATGTCACGCGCCACCATCACGTCCTCGGAGGCGGCAGGAATGCCGCGCAAGCCGAGCCGGTTCGATTCGGCGCCCTCGTGCATGGAGCCGCCGGCGCTGAGGTCGAGGTCCTCGCAGTGGTTGATGACCGGCAGATCGAAGGCGCTCGCGTACTCCATGGCGCGGCGCATGACGCGTGCATTCATCACCGGCATACCGTCATCGGAGATGGCGACGATTCCGGCGGCCTTCATGGAACCGATAGAGGCCAGCTCTTCGCCGGCGCTGCTCCTGGTAATGGCGCCGATGGGAAAGACGTTGACGACGGCGTGGCGTTCGGCGCGCTCGACGATGTAGCTGGTGACGGTGGCGTTGTCGTTGGGCGGCTGCGTGTTGGGCATGCAGCAGATGCTGGTGAAGCCGCCGGCGGCGGCGGCGCGGGAGCCGGTCTCGATGGTTTCCGCGTGCTCGAAGCCGGGCTCACGCAGGTGCACGTGCATATCGATGAAGCCGGGTGCGACCACGAGGCCGGAAGCGTCGAAGCGCTCGGCACCGGCTTCGTCGAGCTGAACCCCGATCTGCGCGACCAAGCCATCGCGCAGCAGCACATCAGCAGTTTGATCAAAGCCGCTGGCCGGGTCCATGACGCGGCCGTTCCTGATCAGCAGGCTGGGCATCTTTTTATTTCAGAATTCGCTCCAGGACGGCCATGCGCACGGCGACGCCGTTCTCGACCTGGTTCAGGATGACCGAGCTCTGCGAGTCGGCGACCTCGGAGGCGATCTCACGGCCGCGGTTAATGGGGCCGGGGTGCATGACGATGGCGCCGCGCTTGGCAAGCGAGGTGTGCTCGAGCCGCAGACCGTAGAAGCGGAAATACTCGGAAGCGGGGAAGGCAGCTTCGTGCTGCCGCTCGAGCTGGACGCGCAGCATCATAATGACGTCGGCGTTGCGGATGGCCTCGCTCATGTCGGGCGTGAGCGTGATGCCGGGGGCCATCCCGCGGAGTTCCCGGGGCAGCAGAGGAGCCGGGCCGCAGAGGACGAGATCGACGCCGAACTTGCCGAGCAGGTGAATGTTCGAGCGCGCCACCCGGCTGTGGGCGATATCGCCGATGATGGCGATGCGCAAGCCGTCGAGGTGCTGCTTGTAGTCGAGGATGGTGCGGGCATCGAGCAGGGCCTGGGTGGGGTGCTCGTGGGTGCCGTCGCCCGCGTTCACGATGGGAATGGGCAGGTGCCGCTGCAGAAAGTGCGGCGCGCCGGAAGCGGCGTGGCGCATGACGATGGCGTCCGGGCGCATAGCGGCGAGCGTGTTCAGGGTGTCGACCAGCGATTCGCCCTTGGAGACGCTGGAACCGGCGGCTGAAATGGACACGGCATCGGCTCCCAGGCGCTTGGCGGCGATCTCAAAGCTGATGCGGGTACGGGTGGAGGCTTCAAAAAAGAGGTTGACGACCAGCTTGCCGCGCAGGGTATCGACGCGTTTGAAGGACTGGTTCTGTAGCGGCTGGAAACTCTTCGCACGGTCGAGGATCTGCTCGATCTCGGCGCGGTCAAGTTCCGCGATGCCCAGCAGTCCCCGGGGCTGGGCAGGCCGCGGTTGGCAGGGAACCGGTTCCGTGAGGCTGCTCATTGTCAGGAAGCGTGAGCCACGAGCGCGGGCTGGCGTTGGGGCAGAGAGAAGTAGAATGTCGAACCCTCTCCCGGTTCCGACTCGAACCAGATGCGGCCGCCCTGGCGCTCGACCAATTTCTTACAGGTAGCCAGGCCGATGCCGGTACCCTCATATTCGCGGCCGTGCAGCCGCTGGAAGACGCCGAAAACCTTGTCCTGGTACTTGGGATCGATACCGATGCCGTTGTCACGCACGGAAAAAACCAACTCGTCCTGTTCGCTCACCGCCGAGACATGAATGCGCGGCGGGCCCTGCGAGCGGTATTTGAGGGCATTGCCGATCAGGTTCTGGAACACCTGCAGGAGCACAAGCTGGTCGGTGTGGACGGCGGGCAGACGGTCCCAGGTGATTTCGGCGGCGGCCTCGTCGATGCGCACCTTCAAATTCTGGAGCGCGGCCTCGAGCACTTCCCGGGCGTCGAGGGTTTTCACCTCACCGGCCGCAACTTCGTCGGCGCGCGAGTACTCGAGAAGCGCGGTGATGAGAGCGCTCATGCGGCTGACGCCGTCGACGGCGTAGCGGATGAACTCGTCGGCTTCGGGATCGAGCTTTCCCTGGTAGCGCCGCTGCAGGAGGTCGACGTAACTGCCGACCATGCGCAGCGGTTCCTGCAGGTCGTGCGAAGCGATATAAGCGAACTGCTGCAGGTCCTGGTTGGAGCGGCGCAGCGCCTCGGTGCGCTGCTGGACGCGCCGCTCGAGCTCCAGGTTGAGGGCGCGCATGCGCTGCTCTTCGGCTCGGCGCTCGGCCTGCTCGCGGCCGATCATCCAGAAAAGGACCCAGGTGAGAGCCACATTCACCACCAGCACCGCGCCCATGAGCACCGCGGTTTCCGTGAGGTTTCGCCTTTGTTGGCTGGTGCGCTTGTCGAGCATCTCCTTCTGCTCGCGCATCATGTTGCGAATGACGGTGCGGATGTCGTCCATGGCCTTGAAGCCGCGCTGGGAGAGCATCACCTGGGAGGCAACTTCGAAGCCCTCACTGTGGCGCAGCTCGATCGTTTTCTCCATTTCCTCAAACTTCTGCGGGATCAGCTCGTCGAGCATGACGAGCCACGGCCGCTGGTCGGGATTGGCGGAGATGAGCCTGCGCAGCTTCGCCAGTTCTTCATCAGTCTGACGGCGCGCGGCGCGGTAGGGCCCCAGGTACTCTTCCAGCCCGCTGACGACGAATTCGCGCTGGGCGACTTCCACGTCTTTGAGCAGGGAGAAAACGGTTTCGAGCTGCTTGGTGCCCTCGTTGGTGCGGGCTACCCACTCGGAGGATTCGATGAGGTTGCGGACTGTGGCGTAACCCAGGAACCCAAGGACAATGGGAACGAGCGCCAGCAGCCAAAACCCAACTCGGATTCTCGCCTGTGTAGTCCAAGGCATGGGACGGGTAGGGCCAGGATCACACCCTCTCCACTAATAATACCTTCTCCAAGTTGTCGATCTCCTGGAACTTAACCTCGATGATTTCATTTTGCGTGGTCTGAACTATACGGCCGACGTACCTGGCCTCGATGGGCAGCTCGCGCCAGCCACGATCGATCAGGACGCAGAGCTGCACCCGCGCCGGCCGTCCGTGATCGAAGAGGGCATCGAGAGCGGCGCGAATAGTACGGCCGGTATAGAGGACATCGTCGAAGAGGATGATGTCCTTGCCGGTGATCGGGAAACTGATCTCGGTGGCATTGACGACGGGCTGGACGCCGACGGTGGAGAGGTCGTCGCGGTAGAGGTTGATATCGAGGTTGCCGACGGGGATGGTCCGGTTCTCGAGGACCTGGACCTTCCGCGCCAGGCGTTGCGCGAGCGGGACGCCGCGCCGCCGGATCCCGATGAACGCGAGATTGTCCAGCCGTTCGCTCTTCTCGAGGATCTCGTGCGCGAGACGCACCAAGGTGCGGTCCATCTCCGAGGCGCTCATGATCTGAGCTTTGTCACGAGTTATGGCGGTGGCCATAGTTTGGCAGGATTCCAAGGCTAGGCTAGCACGCCCGGCGCGGCGGTGGAGGTGTTCGCTGGCATGCGCGAGGGGCGCGGCTCGGGAAGCGGTTGTCAAAGACAGGGCGGGACACCACGCTAGGCGTGGCGGCGGCTCGGCCCGCGAAGCAGGCGGGCGGGGAGAAAGAGGATGGCGCGCAGCAGCTCGAGCACGCCGCCGACCGCGATGCCGACGATCCGGAACGGCAGCAGCAGGAGCCACACGAAGGGGTACAGCACGAGCGCGAGCAAGGCGACCGGCCAGGCAATCACGAACAGCAAGCACCACAAGAGGAACGTGAACATTTGGGCCTCATCCCAAGCATACGGGAATCAGGCGCCGGAAGTTCGGACGAGCGACGATTCCCGCGCGCTGCCGGCGTGGTATGAGCTGCGGACGAGCGGCCCGGACTCGACGTGAGCGAATCCCATGGCCTCGCCGATCTGTTTATACCAGCGGAATTCCTCGACGGGGACGTAGCGGATGATCGGCAGGTGCCTGGGAGACGGGCGAAGATATTGGCCGAGCGTCAGGATGCCGGCGCCATGGGCGACGAGGTCGCGCATGACCTCGAGGACTTCGTCGCGGTTTTCGCCAAGCCCGAGCATCATACCGGACTTGACGGGTACGGACGGCTGCAGCTTCTTGGCGTGCGCGAGCAGCGCGAGCGAGCGCTCGTAGCGGGCGCCGAGGCGCACTTGGCGGTAGAGGCGCGGCACGGTCTCGAGGTTATGGTTGAGCACGTCCGGGCGCGCCTCCATCACCGTTTCCAGAGCAGCCTGCGAGCCCTGAAAATCAGGCACCAGCACCTCGACTTTGCAGCCCTCCACGCGCTCGCGAATGGCGCGGATGGTGAGGGCAAACAGCTCAGCGCCGCCATCCCTGCGATCGTCGCGGTTCACGCTCGTAACCACGGCATAGCGCAGGCCGAGCGCGGCGCAGGCTTCGGCGACGCGGGCAGGCTCGTCGTAATCGACCGGGAGGGGCGCGCCTTTTTGCACCGCGCAGAACCCGCAGCGGCGAGTACAGACGTTGCCGAGGATCATAAAGGTCGCGGTCCGCCGGTTCCAGCACTCGCCGACGTTGGGGCAGGCGGCGCTCTCACACACGGTATGGAGATGGAGGCGAGCGACCAAGTTCTTGAGCTCGCGGTAGTTCTCACCGGCGGGAGCGGGCGCTTTCAACCAGGGCGGGCGCGCGGCCCGGGGCTCAATCGAGACCAGCACTCAATTCCGATTGTAGCGTCCGGCAACCGGCTTGCCGGCCGGCCCGGGCGCTGGCAGCGGCGCGACGGACGCCAAGGCACGCCGGGTGTTGCGAAGGACGGCCGGTGAGGGACCTTTAGACCTCTGGCGCAGCACGGCGCAGCGTCTGTTCCACGCGGCGCTCGATCACGCTTTCGGGCGTGAAGTTCTCGATTTGCAGGAGCCGGGCGGCGCTGGTTTCAAGAGCGCGGCGCGGCAGCAGGCCCACGATCTCGCTACCCGCGATCGCCACACCGCGCCGGCCGGCCTGTTGGAGGATGGCCGCGTAAACCGCGTCGAGGGGCGTGACCTCGAAATCTGTGAGGTTCATGGACACTTGCACGAGATTCCGCGAAGCGAGCGGGAGGCCGAGCGCCTTCACGTGCGGCAGGCCGCCGGAAGAGGCGCGGATGGCGCGCGCAATGTCCTGGGCGACCGTGAGGTCGGAGGTGGCGAGATTCACATTCCAGGCGATGAGGAACTTGCGCGCGCCGACGACGGCCGCACCCGCCGTGGGATGCAGCTCGGGGCCGCCGAGGTCGGGCCGGCGATCCGGACGCGCGAGCACGTCGGCGCGCAGGCGCTCGAAACCTCCGCGGCGGATATTTTCGAGATGCCTGCGCTCGGGCCGCCTCGCGGCCGCCTCGTAGAAATAGACCGGAACGTGCAGGCGCTCCCAGATTTCGGCGGCGGCGGTTTCCGCGAGCCGCACGCAGTCAGCCAGGGTGACGCCTTCCACGGGCACGAAGGGCACGACGTCGGCGGCGCCGATGCGCGGGTGCACTCCGGCGTGGCGGTTGAGGTCGATGCGCTCGACGGCGCAGGCGACGGCGGCCACGGCGGCCTGCGTGACGGCGTCCGGGGCGCCGGCGAAGGTGACGACCGAGCGGTGATGGTCGGGATCCATGGTGTGGTCGAGCACGGCGACGCGCGGCGTGCGCGCGACCGCCTGCACGATGGCGTCAACGACGTCGTGGTCCCGGCCTTCCGAGAAGTTGGGGACACACTCGACTATGGCGTGCCGCAAAGGATCTCCGGCTCCCGGCAGATGATTTTCCCCTTTTTGATCGTAAGGGAAACCAGGTTGACGCCGAAATAGTACGGAATCTCGCGGTAGTCGGACACGTTCAAGACGATGAGGTCGGCATCCTTACCGCATTGCAGCGTGCCGGTGCGGGCGGCGACTCGCACGGCACAGGCGGAGTTGATGGTGGCGGCGGTGATGGCCTCGGCCGGGGTCATCCTCATCTGTGTGCAGGCGAGTGAGAGGATCATCTGCATGCTATAGGTGGGGCAGACGCCGTGCTCGAAACCGGAGGCGAGCGCGAGACCCACGCCGTGCTCGATGAAGGTGCGGGATGGCGCGAAGCGGTCGACCGCGCCGTGGAACACCTTGCCCGGCAGAAGCGTCGCAATCGTATCGGAGGCGCCAAGCAGACGGGCATCATCAACCGTCGCATGATTGAGGCCGGCAACGGCGGCCGCTTCGTGCTCGAGGGCAAGAGAGACGGCGCCGGTCCGCTCCCATTCCTCGGCTTCGAGCTTGAGGTCGAAGCCGTGGCCGGCCGCGGCGGACAGGTAGCGCCGGGTCTGATCGAGATCAAAGCCGGCGGGATCGCAGAGTACGTCGGCGAAGCGGCACAAATGGCGCTCGCGAATGCGGGGCATCACCGCGTGGCAAATCCAGTCAATATACTCGTTTGGCCGGCCAACAAATTCCGGCGGCGTAATGTGCGCGCCGAGATAGGTAGGCACGATGGTGAGGGGCCGCTCATCGAGGTCGCCGAGGACACGCAGAATCTTCATCTCGGTCGCGTAATCCAGACCATAGCCGGACTTGGATTCCAGGGTCGTCGTACCGTGTCGCGCACAGCCTTCGGCGATCTTCATTGCCTGAAAGTGCAGAGATCGCGCCGGTACCCTTCGCACCTGCCTCATGGCCCCGAAGAAGCCGCCGCTGGCACTATCGACCGGCAAATACGCGTCGGCCGGGTCCTCTTCAATGAAGCGCGCGGCGCCTCCGACCAGATGGGTATGGCTGTCCACGAACCCGGGCATCACCACCCGGCCGGTGACATCGATCTCCCGCGCCCCACGAGCCTCGGCGAGGTTCTCGACTCGCCGGCTCGGTCCAATGCTGGCGATGGTTCCGTTGGAGACGAGAACGGCGCCGTCTTCGACGATGCCCAGATTGCGCATGGCGGCGCCGCGGCGCGGCCCGGGCGGACCGTTCAGCGTCAGCAGTTGGCGGGCGCCTCGAATCAACAGGCCGCGAGAGCCCGCGAGCTGGGGCGGCCGCGCAGAAAAACATTGGCTCAAGCTAGTAAATCCAAAAGACGCGCCCAAAAATATACAGCGGCGGCAGTACGTCAGAGTCGGCTGTTTACATCGAAACCGCCGGTTCTGACGGTTCAGGTTTTTTAGTGCTTAGCGAGCCGGGATTCGATTATAGACGGAAGTTCGGTACGATTTCAATAAAATCTTAGTGGTTTCACGAAAGACTTTCGGAGGCGCCGGCTCGATGGATCAGCTCCTTTGCGATGGAATCTGTTTTTGCCGGAGTTCGCAGCCGGGCGGGATATGCCGATTCCAGAACTGCTAGCGCCCGGCAATCACTACCTGTTCGCCCGCGAAACAACGTCGCAATTGCTTGAGGCGGAATGCGTCTGAAGCGTATGCCTTGCGCAAAGCGTCTGTCTCTATCGTCAAAGGGCGGGAAATGAAGGGCGCTTTGGGAGATTTTAGTGTGGCGGCGGTTTTTTCCGCCCGCTCAGCAGAACCACCATTCCGGTGTCGAGCGGTGGCATGGCGTCAGGGGGGGCGCCGATTGTTTGTATGTACGGCCGCGGCAACCCGCGGCGGAGCATTGATCCGCTTGCTAACGCGCGCGCCTCGGAAGCGTTCATTCCGAGCCGCGACCGTAGGGGAGCGGTTCTCGAATACAACCCGGCACGCCACATTCGGCGTCCCGAATTTTCGGAGAGAAACTGATGCACGGCCGGCCCGCGGCCCGAGAAGCCAGTATGCATCATATCGTCTCCAGTACCAGATGCTCGCCATGGCAGTGGTAGAGCGCCACTTCCAGCGCGAAGGTCAAAATGCGGCGGGTGGCGAGCGGATCGATGAGAGCGTCGACGTGGCCGCGCGCGGCGGCGTATTTGGCGTCGAGCCAGCGCTCGTAATCGGCGCGGGTCTGCTCGATGCGGCGCTGCAGCTCGTCCGGCACAGGCTTGCCTTCCCGCCGGAGTTTCTCGAGCTCGGGTCCATGGACGGCCTGCACCGCCGAGTCGCCCTCCATGACGCCGATGCGGGCGGTGGGCCAGGCGAAGGTGAAGTTCGGATCGAAGCCCTGGCCGGCCATGGCGTAGTAGCCAGCGCCGCTCGCGTGGTTGACGGTCAAAATGATTTTCGGCACGGTCGCGCACGCCATGGTCTCCACCATCTCGGCCCCGGCGCGGATGATGGCGCTGCTTTCGGCTTCCACGCCCACCATAAAGCCCGATACGTCCTGCAAATAGATCAGCGGCAGGCGATGACGCTCGGCCGTCTCCACGAAGTAGGCGACCTTGCGCGCCGACTCGGTATAGACGATGCCGCCGACGCGCGGTCCTGTCGCCGTCTTCAGAAACCCGCGGCGGTTAGCGATAACTCCGGTCATGTGTCCGGAGAGGCGCGCCTGGGCGCACAGCATCTCGGGCGCGTGCTCGGGCTGGAACTCGCGGTAGTCCTCCTGGTCGAAGATCCGGTAAACGATCTCCTCCATGTCATAAGCGCTGCGGTGGTCCTCCGGCAGCACCTCATAGAGCCCCTCGGCGGGTTTTGCCGGTGCGCCCGGCCGCGGGCGGGCGGGCGGCTCGGGCAGCGCGCGAAAGCGCTCGCGGATGATCTCGAGGCAGTGGGCGTCGTCGCGGGCGGCGTAATGCGCCACGCCGCTGATGCGGGTGTGCATGCTCGCGCCTCCGAGCGACTCGGCATCCACCACCTGGCCTACGGCGCTCTTCACCAGGTTAGGGCCGCCTAGTCCCATGAAGCTCGTTTTCTCCACCATGATGATGACATCGCTCAGCGCCGGCAGGTAGGCGCCGCCCGCGATGCACGGTCCCATGACTGCGGCGATCTGCGGCACGCGCAGCCGGCGCCGCATCAGCGAGTTGTAGTAGAAAATCCGCGCCGCGCCGTACTGGCCAGGAAAAATACCGTCCTGCAGCGGCAAGTTGACACCCGCGGAGTCGACCAGGTACACGATCGGCACACGGTTGCGCATGGCGATCTCCTGTGCCCGCAGGATCTTGGTGATGGTCTCCGGCCACCAGGCCCCGGCTTTGACCGTGGCGTCATTGGCGATGATCACCGCGGGCCGGCCCTCGATGCGGGCGGCGGCCGTGATCACGCCGGCGCCGGGCGCTTGGCCGTCATACTGCTCCCAGGCAATCAGCAGCCCGATCTCCAGCAGAATCGATCCGGGATCGATCAGGCGGCTGATGCGTTCGCGCGCCGTCAACTTGCCGTCGCGGTGCTGCTTGTCGATCCTGGCCTGGCCGCCCCCCATGCGGATGCGGTCCTCGAGTTGCTGCAGCTCCTCGAGCTGTCGCTTCATGGCCCCAGTATGCAGTATTCAGCGGCTCAACCCGTGTTTCTCGACGGCCGCTCTCCGCGGCGATGCGGCGAGAGCCACATCCTCTGCCTCACAGCGTCCAACTATCCCCGCGGCGCCGAACCTGTGTGTGAGTCAACGGGGAGGAACGGCCAGGATCGAACGATGGCCATCGTCCACATGACTGAAGCCGAACTGGTGAATAACATCGCCGATGTCATGAGACAGGTCCGGCAGGGCAGCGAAATCGTCATCGAGCACGGGAACCGTCCCGTGGCTGTGATCAAACCCTCGAAGCCGGTGGGCCGGATGATCTCCGCAGTGATCGCCGATCTGAAGGCGCGGGGATCGACTGCGGTGATGGATGACGAGTTTGCCCGCGACCTCGAGGAAGGGAGCAGGGCACACCGGCAGCCATGGAATCCACCCTCCGGGATTAGTCCTCGACTCCAGTGTTCTGATCGCCGCCGAGCGGCGAAAACTCACTCCGGAACAGGCCATCGAGACGTACGGAAGACCGCAGGAGAAATCCCCCTCGTTCTCGGTTCGCTCACCATCGCCGAGATCGGCCACGGCATCTATCGCGCCGGCACGCCGGAGATCCGCGACCGGCGCCGGACATCCCTCGATGAACCGAAAGCCACGGTATCGGAGGGCTTGCGCCACGGCTGCCGGTGAGCTGTTGGAAGACCGGATTGACTGTAGGTTGACAGAATTACTGAAAAGTCTTGCCAGTTTCTTGAAAAAGCCCGCCACAGCAAGTGAAAAGATCCTACATGGCCCGCAGAGAGGCATGGCTTGGGGAGATGGGTCTCCGTTCATTCGTTGCCAGCCTGGGCGGAGTGCCGATCGTTTTTCTCCGTCCGAACGCCGG
>JACOTZ010000313.1 GCA_016178155.1 Acidobacteriota bacterium | reverse complement strand
GAAAAGGATGTTCGGTTGCGCCGGCGCGGCGGAAGTGGTAGCGGCGGCGGCGGCGCCCAGAAACTCCCGGCGGGAAAGGCTCGTCATAGGCTGCCATTGTATCCGAGGCGGGCGCAGCCGCGCCGGAGGTTGGACCCGGCGGAGCGCGTGCGCGGCGGTTCCGGCGATACAATGATCCCGTTGTAATCGGCGCCAGTCGTTTCGCGTGCTGGTTGCGTGAGACGCGCGCCCGGAGGTGAGCTCATGGCAAGCGTGGCCGATGTTGCAGATCTGGTGTTCTCGCAGGAAGCGCGCTTCCTCACGTTCGACACCCAATACAACCGCGAGGTGCCCGAAGGCGAGCAGCTCATGCCGATCGGATTCAGCGGCACCGAAGCCATCTCGCAGTTGTACAGCTTCCGCGTGGAGCTGATCTCGAAGACGAGGACGGTGCCGTTCGCGAAGCTGATCGGGCAAAAAGCGACGTTCAACGTCATGCTCGCCGACGAATTCCGCCGGCGTCATTTTCACGGGATCGTCAGCTCTTTCAAGCAACTCCCCGGGGCGGGGCGCGTGGGCCGCTATGAGGCTGTGATCGTGCCCTTCCCGTGGGTGCTGACCCGGACCGCCGACTGCCGGATCTTCCAGATGAAATCCGTACCGGCCATCGTCGAAGAGATTCTCACCGCGAGCGGATACCAGGATTTCGAATGGCGGCTGCAGGGACAGCATTCGCCGCGCGAATACTGCGTGCAATATCGTGAATCGGCGTTCGATTTTATCAGCCGCCTGCTGGAGGAGGAGGGAATCTTCTACTTCTTCGCGCACAGCGACAGCAAGCACACGATGATCATGGCGGACCACAAGGCGGCGTATAAACCCTGCCCCGAGCAATCCACGATCCGCTTCCATGCCGAGGAGCACGGGGGCACCGACCAGACCGACGAAATGATCTCCGATTGGCACCACCAGGAGGAGCTGCGGCCGGGCAAGTTCTCGCTGACCGACTACTTTTTTGAGACGCCCTCAACCAAGCTCGAGGTGAACCAGGAGACCACGATCAAAATGGGCGACAACGACAAACTGGAGGTATTCGACTATCCGGGCGAGTACGCGAAGAAGTCGGAGGGCAACAGCATTGTTGCGCTGCGCATCGAGGAGGATGAAATGCAGCAGCGCATCTATATGGGGTCGAGCAATGTCCGCTCGCTGCTGGCCGGGCACAAGTTCACGCTGATCGAGCATGAGCTGGGGGCGGAAAACGACGCGTATGTCGTGACCTCGGTGACGCATTCCGGGAGCGCGGCGGACTACTACTCGGGCGGCGCCATGGCCGGCTACACGAACAGCTTCACCTGCATCCCGGCGAGCGTGCCGTACCGGCCGCCGCGGGTCACTCCGCGTCCGATCGTGGAAGGCACGCAGACCGCGGTCGTGACCGGGCCGAAGGGAGAGGAGATCTATAGCGACAAGTACGGCCGTGTGAAGGTTCACTTTCACTGGGACCGCTACAACCAGCTCGACGAGAACTCGTCGTGCTGGATTCGGGTATCGCAGCCCTGGGCGGGCAAGAACTGGGGCGGCGTGTGGATCCCGCGAATCGGCCAGGAGGTGATTGTCGATTTCCTCGAAGGCAACCCCGACTGCCCGATCATCACCGGCCGCGTGTACAACGCCGAGCAAATGCCGCCCTACGAGCTGCCCGGCAATCAAACCATCAGCGGCTTCAAATCCCGAAGCTCCAAAGGCGGGACAACGTCCCACTACAACGAGCTCCGATTCGAAGACAAAAAAGGCGACGAGCAGGTCATCTTTCACGCCGAGAAAAACATGGACCACAGCGTCGAGAACGACTCGCGCGAACACATCGGCCACGACCGCAGCCTGACCGTGATGCACGACCAGAAGGAGTACGTCAAAGTCGACAAGCACCAGGAAATCGAAGGCAACTTCACCGAGAAGATTTGGGGCGACAGCAAGGAGCTGATCCAGGGCAACCACCACCACATCATCCAGGGCAGCCATTATGACCAGGTGGCGGGCGACCAGCACCTCACGCTCAGTGGAAACCGCCAGTCGCAGACCGGTGGGAACGAGACGGTCGTGGTCGGCGGCAATCAGGATTTCGTGATCGGCGGAAACGAGACGGTGCAGACCGGGGGCAGCTACAATCGCCAGACGGGCGGCAGCCGGCTGGAGAAGGTCGGCGGCGACCTGTCGCTAACGGTAGGCGGGAGCAGGCACCTGAAAGTCGGCTCGTTAAACGCAGTTCAGGCTGGTCAGGAGATTCACTTAAAAGGCGGGATGAAAGTCATCATCGAGGCCGGCATGCAGCTTACGATCAAAGCGGCAGGCGGGTTCGTCGACATCGGACCCGCCGGAGTGACGATTCAAGGGACGATGGTCCTCATCAACAGCGGCGGATCCGCCGGTTCGGGAAGCGGCGCCAGCCCATCTTCTCCGCCGGCCGCGAAGCAGGCCAGTCCCACCGCCCCCGAGGAGGCGGATCCCAAGAAGCCGGACGGTTGTCAGAGCGGAGGCATCTAGCACGCCCGCGCAGTTTGAAAGTGATATGGAAAGGAGCGAATTTCATGCCGCCAGCAGCCCGCGTAGGTGACATGCACACCTGCCCGCTTTTTGACGGCCCCAAGCCGCATGTCGGCGGGCCGATCCTCCCGCCCGGGTGTCCCACGGTCCTGATCTGCGGGATGCCGGCGGCGCGCGTGACGGACATGGCTACCTGTGTCGGGCCGCCCGACATGATCGCCAAGGGATCGCCGACGGTGCTCATCGGCAACCTGATGGCCGCCCGCATGGGCGATTTGACGGCGCATGGCGGGGTGATCGTCGTGGGCTGTCCCACGGTGATGATCGGTGAAATGGGCATGGGGGGCGTGAGCTCGGTCCTGGGTGGATGCATGAGCGCGGCAAAAGGCTCCGGGGCGCCCTTCATCAAGCCTTAATCTCATGGACCAGGATGTGCTGAAGATCCAGCCCGCGACCCTCGAAGAGCTGCAGAAGCTGGGAGCCGGAGGCTCGCTTTATGCGATCCTCGATGCCTGTGATGCGCCATCGGTTCCGGGCAAGGTCCGCGAGCTCGGCGAGGATCGCGCCATGAGCCTTTATCAGGGCACGGCGGCCGAGGAGCAGTGGGCGATCGCTCCCTATCTCGCCAGGGTGGACGCGGACCTGCTCGCCTGGATCAAGGCCAGGCTGTGGCCGGAGCCCTGGGGCATCTTCGCGGTGTCCCGCTACGATCTGGCGGCTCTATCCAGGCATTTCCGCCGCTTCCTGCTGGTGCAAGCGCCGAACGGCGAACCATGGTACTTCCGCTACTATGACCCGCGGGTGCTCGCGACCTTTCTCCCCGTCTGTTCCGCCGCGGAGATCCGGTTTCTGTTCGGACCCGTGTTCGCGTATGGCGTGCATCGCCCGGAAGAGGAAAATGTGATTTTGATGCGCGAACGGGACCGGCCCGCCGAAACGGCCGAGGTTGGCTGGCCTGTTGTGCGCACGCCTTTGTTCCCGCTGCGCGAGCCTCACCTGCCGCCGCTGCAGGGGCTCACGGAATCGGTTTTCGAGCACAAGCTCGCCGCGCATTTGCGAAAGAACAACCCGGAGCCGGTGGAGGGACTGCCGGACGAAGTTCTGCTGAAGCGCATCCGCGCGGGCATCGCGCGCGCCCGCGCCTGGGGTTTCACCTATGAATCGACAATCGCCGGGTTCGTGGCCCTGATGTTCGATTTCGGCCCGGGATTCGACACGCAGGCGCGGATCCGCGAGGCGCTGCTCGATCGCGCGATTCCGCCCGAGTCGCGCCTCGACCATCTGGACGAACGCACCTCGGAAGACGACTGGCGCGAGGCGGCCGCGATCGGCGCCTCCCACGCCTGGCCGGATGCGTGAGCCATGGCGAGCGGCGGCGTCATCAGTCTCAAGCGGAAATACAAGAAGGACATCTGCGGCGCCAAGAACGGGTTTCGGAAGGACAAATGTGCAACGGAATGCATCGAGTGCGACGCGTGCAGCGGCCAGCCTCCGAAGTGCACTCTGTATCCGTACAGCCCCAACTGCTGCCCCGGCGGTCAAACGCCGCACCACGTTGTGCCCAAGCACTGCTTCACGATGGAAGCCAATGGCGCCGCCGTACCCGGCGCCGGTCAGTACGATCTGAACGACGCTCCTTGTATCTGCGTCGCCGGCGAGGGCAAGGTCAAGAAGCACGGCGAGATTCATGACAAATTCGACGCGATTGAAGACACGCACCTCGAGAGCACAAGCCCGCGACAAGCCGGATCCTGGTCCTATCTGCAGGCCGAAAACGCAGGCGTCAAATCCGTCTGCGAGACATTTCCGCAGTGCGACGACAAGTGCATCCGCGCGCAGTTGCGGGATTACCATGTCAAGCAATGCAAGATGACGACGGCGACCAGGCTGCGGGCCGACAGCACGGGCAAGGGAGGCGTCGCGCCGATCAGCAACACCGCAAGCGGTTCCGGAACTTTCTAGGAGGAGCGTCGTGCCGAAACAAGACACAAGGGTAACCTTCCTGGACGGCTATGCCAAAGGAGACGCCTGGATCATACTCGCCGCCACGCCGGTCGCGATGTCATCCGAGGGCATCGCCTATACCCGGACCTATGGCTATAAGGACGGGGTGTGGAACCACGTCGATTTCCCGGAAACACTGGTCGCGTCGGTGGTTGGCGTGAAGCTTCCCGGCGCCGGGGCATACTTCCTCGGCCGGGACGGGAGGTTCATCCACGTCAGACCCAACCAGTCGCCGCTCGTCGAGCAGATCCCCGACGCCGGTACGGGGGCCGGCCGGCTGGGTCCCGTTCGCATGATGAACGAGATTGATGGCCGGCTGTACGTTTGCGGTACATCCGGCCAGATCTACGCGCGCAGCAGCCGCGGCTGGGTCCACTTCGACGAAGGTGTCCTCGACCCGAGGGGCGCAGTGGAAGGACTCAGCCTGTATTGCATCGACGGCAGCTCGGCCAAGGACATTTACGCGGCCGGCCAGCGGGGGCTGCTCTATCACTACAACGGCAAGTCCTGGCGGCGCCTCGAAGCAGTCGTGCATACGAATTTAAACTGGGTGTATTCGGTTTCGGCCGACCTGGTTTACCTGTGCGGCGACGCCGGCGCCTTTTTCCGCGGCAACCGGCGCGGCTGGGAGAATTTCTCCGCGCCTGAAGCCGAAGATGACTTCTGGTGCATCGAGATCTTCCGCGACAAGGTCTACCTGGCGGGCGACCGTGGGATTTATGTGTTCGACGGCAAGAAGACGAGCCTCATCGACACCGGACTCGACCCCGCGCCCGACGGCCATCGCCTGCACGCGGCCGATCAGGTGCTGTGGTCGTTCGGCGTGTACCATCTCGCCAACTTCGACGGGAAGAAGTGGCGCTACGTGAAACACCCGGACAACCCATGATCGGGGGCACAAGCGCGGATCGTGTACGCTTAGGAACTTGGACATGAGCTCGGCTTTTCGCATCGGCATCAGCCCCGATTTCTACGAGGAGGCCAAGGGCCACTTCGAGCAGACCGTTGAAGAACAGCTCGGCGGGCTGGCCGGCATCGAGGCCGGCCCCATGCCGGCGCAGCCGGGCAAGCTCGCCACTCCGGATGCACTCGATCAGTTCGACGCGGTTTTTCCGCTGGCACTGCAGATCACGCCCGAGAGTTTGAAGGGCGTGGAACGGCTCACGGTGGTCGCGCGCTGGGGCGTCGGGTACGACCGTATCGACGTGGACGCGCTGACGGCCAACGAGATCGTGCTCTGCATCACGCCGAACGCGGTCCGGAGACCAGTCGCGGAGGCGATCTTCACGTTTGTGTTCGCGCTTGCGAAAAACCTCTTTTTGCAGGACCGCACCGCGCGCGCCGGCGGCTGGCGCGGCGACCTGCCGAATATCGGGATGGACATCAGCGGCACGGTGCTGGGCTCGGTCGGCTGCGGCAACATCGCGCAGGAGATGTTCCGCATGGCGCGCGCTTTCCAGTTCAAGCGCCTGATCGCGGCCGACCCGTACATCCGGCCCGAGCAAGTGGCGGAGCTCGGCGTCGAGATGGTCGATCTCGACACCGTCTTCCGTGAAAGCGACTTCGTCGCGGTCAACACGCTGCTCAACAAAGAGACCGAGGGCCTGGTGGGCGAGCACCATTTCCGGCTGATGAAGCCGTCGGCTTATTTCATCAATACGGCGCGGGGGCCGATCGTGCAGCACGATGCCCTGCTGCGCGCTCTGCGCGAGCGCTGGATCGCGGGCGCGGGCATTGATGTTTATCCCACCGAGCCGCCGCCGGAGAACGAGCCCTTGCTGACGCTGGACAATGTCATGGTGACGCCGCACGCGCTCGCCTGGACCCAGGGCATCATGCGCCACAACGGCATCGAGGCGTGCCGCAACGTGCTCGCGGTTGCCCGCGGCGAGATTCCCGGCGGCGTGGTGAATCGCGAGGTTCTGGAACGGGCGGGTTTTCAAAAGAAGCTCGCGCGGTACCGGGGATCGGCGACGGCGGCCCGTTGACCGCGGAAATCCCAATCCAGGCATTCGAGGTATACGCCTCCGGGCTCGACCACCCCGAGTGCGTCGCCTTCGACCGCGCCGGCAACCTGTGGGCGGGCGGCGAGGGCGGACAGATCTACCGCATCGACCCGTCGGGGCGGGTCCACACAGTCGGCAACATCGGAGGCTTCTGCTGCGGGCTCGCCTTTGCTCCCGACGACGAGCTGTTCGTCTGCTGCAGCGGCCAGGGCATCGTGCACGTTTCGCGCGCGGGCCAGGCGACGCCGTTCACGGCGGGCGCCGGGATGCACCGCATCGCCAGCCCGAATTTTGCAGTTTTTCGCCGCAACGGCACGATGTTCGTGACCGACTCGGGGCACTGGAAGCGGGGCAACGGCTACATCCTGCGGTTCGGGCGCGACGGCCGCGGAGAGGTGGCGGCGGGACCGTTCGGGTACGCGAACGGGCTCGCGCTCAGCGGCGATGAGGCCCGGCTCTACATGGTGGAGAGCGACACCCGGCGCGTGTATCGGTTCAACCTCGCGGACGACGGCTCGCCGGGGCCGCGGGAGCTTTTCGCAGGAGAGGTCGGCCGCCTGCCCGACGGCCTGGCGTTCGATGCCGATGGCAATCTGTACGTAGCGTGCTATGCCTCGGATGAAATCTGGCGGATCGCGACCGGCGGCGAGCGCACGCTGGTCGCGCACGATCCGGACGCGATCCTGCTCAGCCGGCCGACGAATATTGCCTTCGGGGGCGGATTCATGTATGTTGCAAATCTCGGGCGGCAGACCGTGACCCGTGCCCGCATCGGCCGCGCGGGGCAGCCGCTCGCCAATCAAACGAGTGAGACTCAGGGATAAAGTCGCGATCGTGACCGGCGGCTCGCACGGCATCGGCCGCGCCATTGCGGAAGCCTTTCTCGCCGAAGGCGCGGTGACGGTGGTCGCGGACATCGACGAGGCCGGAGGCGCTATCGCCGGCGCGATCTTCCAATGCGCCGACGTGTCGTCGGCCGCCGATGCCGCGGCGGTCGTGGAAGTCGCGGGCGGCCGGTGCGGGCGCATCGACGTCCTCTGCAACAATGCCGCCTGGATGGGGCCGTTTCACGCCGCGGCCGAGGCGACCGACGAGGAGTGGCAGCGCTCGATCTCCGTCTCGCTGCTGGGCGCGCACTACCTGACTCGCGAAGCGCTGCGCTACATGATGCGGCAGAACGGTGGGTCGATCATTAACATCGCCTCCGTGCAAGGTATCGTAGGCGGGCGCAACTCGGTGGCATACACGACGGTCAAGCACGGTCTCGTGGGTTTCACGCGCAGCGCGGCCTACGACTACGGCCGCTATAATATCCGGGTGAACGCCATTTGTCCGGGAGCGATCGGCACGCGCATTTCGCCCGAGCCCGGCTCGGAGCTGCAGCAGAGGCAGGTGGAGAAGACCTTCCTCGGGCGCATCGGCGAGCCGCGCGAGGTTGCGGCCGCGGCGGTCTTTCTCGCGTCGGATGAGGCCTCATACATCACG
>JACOTZ010000030.1 GCA_016178155.1 Acidobacteriota bacterium | reverse complement strand
GATTTCGAACCGCTTGCTGAGAAGGTGTGAAATATTCGAAAAAACCATTTCCGGCCTCCAATGTTTGCATTCGGTTAGCCTGTGGAAAAGAGGCCCGAAATCAATTTTTTCACACCTTCTCAGGGAGTGGTGGTGACGAACCTCGGCCAGCGGCGCACTGCTGCGGACCCTCAGAGCGCGGGCAACTTCGGCGCACCGGCATTCAATCTCGCATCTGCGCCGCGCGCCCCAGTATGCTGGTGAATATCCATGGACAATCCGTTCTCACTCGCAGGCAAGACCGCGCTCGTGGCCGGCGCCAGCCGCGGCATCGGCTTGGCCATCGCCAGGCAGATCGCGCGGGCCGGCGCGCGTACCATCCTCGCCGCGCGCTCACTCGATAAGCTGCGGGCCGGCGCCGCGGAGCTGAATGCGGCCGGGCACAGCGCCGAAGCGCTTGCCATCGATGTCGCCAGCACCGCTTCCATCGATGCCGCCGTGGCAACGCTGCCGGATGTCGATATCCTCATCAACGTCGCCGGCACCAATCTCCGCAAGCGCTTCCAGGACTACACGCCGGCGGAATACGAGCTGATCATGCAGACCAACCTCCATGGCATCGTGCGCCTCACCCAGAAGGTGGGCGCGCGCATGGCGGAGCGCGGCAAAGGCGGCAAGATCGTCATGATCGGCAGCCTGATGTCGCTGCTCGGGCTGCCTTACTTGACCGTCTATGCCATGACCAAATCGGCCATCGCCGGATTGACGCGCACACTCGCGGCCGAGTGGGGACGCCACGGCATTCAGGTGAACTGCATCGCTCCCGGGTTCATCATCACCGACCTGAACCGCGCCATGTGGCAGCCGCCCGAGATGAAGCATTGGCTCGAAGGCGTGCAGGCCAATACCCGCACCGGTACTCCCGAGGACATCGCGCCGCTCGCGGTCTTCCTCAGCGGTCCGGGCTCGGATTACATTACCGGCCAGGTCATCGCTGTCGATGGCGGTTACTCGACCACGGCCTGGTGGCCATTCCAGCCGCAGGCGTAGGACCGTGGCGCGGCGGGCCGTAGCATTGCTCGTGGCAGCTTTCGCGCTCGCGCAAGAGCCGCCTCAGCCCCCGCTCGATTTCGTCTGCCCCATGGATCCCGAAGTACGGTCGGCCAATCCAGGCAAGTGCCCACGCTGCGGCATGAAACTGCGCCCCGGCCTGCCGGATGCGCGCGAGTTCGAAGTCACCATCAGGACAACGCCGGCGCGGCTCATTCCCGGCCGGCCCCTACGGCTCGCATTCCGCGTGCAGGACCCCGAGTCCCACAAACCGGTGCGCGACTTCGACATCGTTCATGAGAAGCTCCTGCATCTGTTCATCGTGCGCGAGGACCTCGGGTACTTCGCACACGAGCATCCCCGCATCCAGCCGGACGGAAGCTTCCTCCTCGACACCACTTTCCCCACCCCCGGACACTATCGCCTGCTGGCCGATTTTTATCCCAAGGGCGCAACCCCGCAGTTGATCGCCCGCAGCCTCATTGTGCCCGGTCCGCCGCCAACCGCCGATTTGAAGCCCGATCTCGCCCCGCGGAAGTCCGTCAACACGGAAGCCTCCCTGCGGTTGGAGCCGCCGCAGCCGATCGCCGGGCAAAAAACCATGATGTTCTTCCGGCTGGCGCCGCCGGACGGCCTCGAGCCCTACCTCGGCGCCTGGGGACACATGCTGGCCGCCAGCGCCGATCTCATCGATCTGCTGCACCTCCACCCGGCGTGGGAAGAAAAAGGCCCAGTGGTGCAGTTCAACGCCATCTTCCCGCGTCCCGGCCTCTATCGCGTGTGGGTGCAGTTCCAGCGCCAAGGCCGGGTGAATACGTTTGCCTTCACCGTCCCCGTGTCCGAGCTGAAGTGAGTGAACGCGTCATCCCCCCGCACCCGCTTTACCGCCGGCCTCTGGGAGCTGAAAAGATCAGCCGCAGCGGCGCGGGCGTGGTCAGCTCGACCACGGTTCCCTTAGGAAGCCGCAGCGGCGCAGTGTACTCGAACGTCCGCTTCCACTTGCGATCGTAGCGGTACAGCCAGAGCAGCGGCTCGATCCCGCCGCCCGGCTTGCGCGCGATGACCTTCAGCGACTCAACGGAGGCGAGCGGCTCGATCGCGGTGATCACCCGGTTGCGGCTGAGCACTGTCCGGCCCGCGATCCGCAGCCCCGTGGACGCCGCAGTCTTGTGCTCCTGCGGCGCCGGCGGTTCGCCCAGGTACTTCGCATCGCCCTCGGGCGCGCCGCCTTCCACCCAGTCGGCAATCCGGCTGATCTCCTCCTGCGTCAGGCTCGCATCGTGCTTGAAATCGCCGAATCCTTTGATTGCCCCCCACGGCGGCATGCGGCGCGAGAGCACTTCATCGCGGATGGCTTTCGCCCAGGGGCGCGCCTCCTCGTATCTCACAAGCGGGAATGCCCCGCCGCCCTCCCGATGACAGCTCACGCATCGCCGGTACACGATGCGCGAGATCTCTCGAGTCCAGGTCAACTTCGTGGTAATCGTCTCGTGTGCGCCGGCGGGTACGGCGGCCGCCGTAAGCATCGTGATGAGCAACCCGCGCCGCACCGCCTCCACCATCACGCGAGCCCCGGCGCCGCTGCCGTAGCGCTCGGGTGAGAACCGCGCCACAGCGCGCCTGCGCCGCTCCGTGCGGCTCCATAGAATCCGGTACTACCGCCTGGGTGCGATTTATGGCCGCCCCACGAAGTTAAGTACATCACCCAAACCAATCGCATGCGCCCACTTCAGGAGTTCCGCCGCTTGCCCGGCTCGCTCCAACGATTCTACGAAGTTCGGCCTTCGCACCTCGTGCGGCATGGTCCGCGTCTGCCTCTGCGGACAGCTTTGGCGGCAGATACGCCAAAGGGGGGATAAGGACCCCGCAAGCATCTACCCCGCACGCTCCTGACCGCTGGAAAGAAAGTTGACCTAGTACTGCCAAACGATCTTCCCATTACTATCGAGTTGCGGTAGTATGAGCTTAATCGCATAAGTTTTTGCTGTATGGCTGCAAAGCTGACCGAGGTATGCGTGAATGGGACCTCTTGCACCTGAGTTGAATCTCGAGCACTTCCGTCGGAGATCGGGGGTTTCGCTCGACCACATCACCGACCGGACGAAGATCAGCGTCCGTTTCTTGCGCGCCATCGAGGCGGAAGAGTTTGACAAACTGCCCGGGGGCGTTTTCAACACCAGCTATATCCGCCAGTATGCCGCTGCGATCGGTTACTGCGAGCAGGAACTGCTCGCCCATTACGAAGCCTGGACGCGAGCGGCAAACCCCGAATCGGACCCGCCGCCGCCACGCAACCCCGGCTGGAAGGCGTGGCTAAGCTGGTTTCGGCCTCCTTCTCCCGCTCAACGCTACTGAAGTCCGCCGCGTCATTGTTTTTGTGGCGCGTCCCTGGCTGATCCGTGCGCTTGCGCAATCCTTGCCTAAAACGGACGCTGGCCCCCGGCCCGCTTCGAGTTCCCGTTCCCGGGGGCGGCGCGCGATCTGTCTCTTCCTGCTCGCCGGGCTGTCCTACTCTGACGCGGCGGTCCTCAAGGGCGTCGTCCTGGACAACCGCACGGGCCGGCCCCTCGCGCGCGCGAAGGTCGCGATCGAGGGCGTGCGGAAGACCGGGAGCGGCGTCAATCTGCAGCTTTTCACCGACCGCTCGGGCGAGTTCGCCGTTTCCGCGCTGCCCGCGGGCGCTTACCTCGTGAGCGCGTCGCGCCGCGGCTACGCGGCTGTACGGTTCGGGCAGAGGAGCTGGAAGGCTCCCGGCACGCCGGTGGTGCTCGATCGCGATGGCGATTTCTATGCCCAACTGCGGCTCCGGCGTCTCGGAGTCGTGACCGGTGAGGTGCTCGACGACAACGGCGCCAGCCTCCCGAACTGTCCCGTTTACGCCTACCGGGCCGGCCCCAAGCTGAAGATGGTTGCGGGCGGCGAGACGGACGACCGCGGCGTCTTCCGCCTGCCGTTCCTCGAGCCCGGACGATATTACATCCGCACCGGGCCGCGCCAGTTCGAGGACGGTCAGGGGGCGCTGCCCACCTACTACGGACAGACCACGCAGTCGTACCAGGCGCGCGCGCTGGAACTCGGCCTCGACCAGGAAATCTCGGGCGTGGTCATTGAGCCCATCCCGGGCGCCCTCTCCAGCCTGACCGTCCAGGTCACCAATGCCGCGGCGCGCGTGACCCTGTATGCCGACACGGGCAAGCACGAGGCGCAGCTCCCGGCCGGCGGCGAGCATACCTTCACCGAGCTCGCGCCCGGCATGTACGATCTGATCGCGGAATCTACAGACAGTGCAGAGCCCCTGGCAGCGCACCGGCGAATCTCCATCGGGCGGCCGGGCGAAAGGACCGCTCTCGAACTGGCTGCCGCGCCGCGTCTGGTGGTGCGCTGTGAAGAGCGTTACGGCAAGGCACTGGATCCCCGGTCGTTGAACATCTTCGTCCGTCGTAAGGAACCTCCGCAGGACACCTCCCAACGCATCTCCTGCGGCGTGCCCTCGGTGCTGCCCCCCGGCCGATGGGAGTTCGCGGCAGTGCCGCCGCCCGAAATGTACGTCTACTCGGTGTCCGCCAGGCAGCGAACCGAGAACGCCTATGAGGTGCAGCTCTCAACCGGTACCTACGTCGTCGCGGTGACCTTCTCATCCAAGCCGGCGCATTTGTCCGGCAAAGTCAAGATGGCCGATGGGGCACCGGCGATCGGCGCTCCCGTTTACCTCACGCCTCTCGACGGCGAGACACGGAGCCGGTTGGGCGGCGTCCCTTCGGTGAGATCGGATCAGAACGGCGAGTTCCGCTTCCCCAACGTGCCTCCGGGACGCTACGAGCTGGTGAGCTCGTTCCAGGTGCAGGATAGCGGCGAAGACGGCTGGTCGCCCGGCCGCGGCATCGGAGTTACATTGGAAGAGGGCTCCGAGAAGAGCTGCGATCTGACGCTGACCGAACTTTGAGCGACGACAAGCCCGCCAACCCGGATTCCCCGAATACCGGCGACGAACTCTCCCGCCTGCTTGCCAAGCTGCGCGAATTGGATCTCGGCTCGCCCGAGCGCGAGGCTCGTATCGAGGAACTCCGCCGCCGCGTGCTCGCGGGCGAGTATGACGTGAATATCCAGGAGCTCGCGGACATCCTGATCGATCAGGCTTTCGAACGGCGTCGCAAAAAGCGGCGGCGCTGACCCGGCGGCTTGTATCCGCGGCCGCCTCCGCTTTATTCCGCGTCGGCCTCGCGAATGAAACTGTGCGTCAGCGGCAAAATGGACTCGGGCAGACTGCCGTCATCCACGGCTACCATGACATGGAGGTATCGCCCGGTATTTTCCAATAGCTGCACTTCCACCTGGTACCTTTTGGACTCGAATTCGACTTCATAGACCTGCACATCTTGCAGCGCCGAAGCCAGTTGGTCGTACGGCAGCTCTGACCAGCGTTCCACTTCCGATTCGAGAACTTTACGCCAATCCTCCCGCCGGCCCATATTTGCTTTTGCCAGCGTAGCGCGCTGTGTGCTTCCGCCGCCGCGAGTCTCTCACCACGCCCTGCCGCGGCTTGCGGAGCCCGTATCTACTGCCTCGCGCTGCATGTGAAAATGCGGCTAACCGCTTCCCGGAGTGCTCGTCGAATCAACAGGCCTTGATCGAGCAGGAGACCGGCGTCACCATGACGAACTCAAGCATCGGCGCCTCATTAGGGCAGGACCTGCAATACGGCGTACGTTTGCTGCGGTTGAATCCTGGATTTACAGCCGCATCGTCGGTACGATATCGGTAAAATCCGCTCAGCGGAAGGCTGAAATGTGAGTACTCCGTCCAGGGGCGAACCGGAATCGGGAAGTAGGAAATCCGATATCCACCACGCATGACAAACGATTTGAGACCATCACCCCCGCGGTAGGCGAACCCCAAGCGCGGGCCAAAGTTCTTTGGGTTGGTTCTAATAAGTGAGCGCGGCAGTCCGGCCTCTTCCCATGTGATGAAGTTGGCGCCAAAACGTCCGGCGCTCTACAAATACAACCCCCTGATCATGGAAGTGAACGCGGCCATGAGATTCGACCGGCGCCCCGAACTCAACGCCGGCTGGATCGAGCTCGGGAGAAGCCTAAACACCACCCGGCGGAGCATGCTTTGGGGGGCGAAGTACATGCGGCAAAACTCGGTTCACCATGACACCGGTGACGGGGGCGTGATCGAGAAGGAAGAGGTAGCGGACATCGTGCGCTACGCCGAACAACACGGCATTCAGGTCATTCCTGAAGTGCCCTCGCTCTCGCACAGTTATTACCTGCTCACCCGCCACCGGGAACTTGCGGAGGTTCAGGACGCGGAATGGCCTGACACCTATTGCCCCTTGAACCCTAAGAGCTACGAGCTTCTGTTCGACGTGCTCGACGAGGTCGTCGAGG
>JACOTZ010000337.1 GCA_016178155.1 Acidobacteriota bacterium | reverse complement strand
CCAGCCCTACTCGATCCAGGACGAGGAAGGCACGATCCTCGGCGACATCAACGGGTACCGTTTCCCGGAGTTCTTCGAACTGAACCTCCATTTCGAGCGGCGCTTCACCGCGCTCAAGTACCGCTGGGCATTCCGGTTCGGAGGAAACAACATTACGAATCACCGCAACCCGAATGTCGTGATCAACACGATGGGCTCGCCGCAGTTTCTGCGCTTCTACGGCGGCCAGCACCGGGCCCTGAATTTCCGGATCCGGTGGCTGGGGAAAGCGTAGCGGGCGTTGTTGCGATGGAGCGGGGGGCCGCTGCACCTCGGGTTCAGCGCGGCAATGCGACAGGAACGGCTGCGGCCGGCCCGAGGCCGGTCTGCAGGTTCTGGCGCTCGCGATTTGTGTGGCTCCGGGATTCATGTATTCTTCTTTGAGTTTCGAGGGACGAAGGGAACCGTGGTTGGCTGGGAGGGGCTGGCTTTTCGAATCCAGTGGTGACTTCACGGGCGCTATAGATTATTAGGGGCGCGGGCGTTAATTAAATCCTCCCCAGGGTCGTTTTTCTTTATTGAAATTCGGCGCGCAGAGGGAGCTGGGGTTTCCGCGGCCTCTCCTGATTGTTTGTGTCGCGCAATTTCTTCTGTTCCGAATCCGTGCTAAAATACCGCAGTTTGCCGAGCGGCGGCTGGAGGGACTCGGGATGTCACGCCTTGCTCTGCCTCATAGCCAAATCAAAGCCCGGTACGGGGTGGTCGTGGTCGGCTCTGGCTATGGCGGATCGATCGCCGCGTCGCGGATGGCGCGGGCGGGACGATTGGTGTGCCTGCTCGAGCGCGGCAGGGAGCTTCAGCCGGGCGAGTACCCCGGCAACGAGATCGAGGCCGCGGCGGAAACGCAGATCGACGGGCCTCTGGGGCGTTTCGGCCCGGCGGCGGGGCTCTACGACTTCCGGGTCAACAACGAGATCGGGGTGTTTCAGGGCTGCGGCCTCGGCGGCACTTCGCTCGTGAACGCGAACGTGTCGCTCGAGCCGGAGCCGGGCGTGTTTGCGCTCCCGGGTTGGCCGCGGCAGTTCCTTGACGATGTTCCGGGCCTCCTGCGGGACGGCTACGACCGCGCCCGCGAGATGCTGAAGCCCGAACCCTACCCGGAGACCGCGCCGCCGCTGAAGAAGCTGGCGGCGATGCAGGCCTCGGCCGCGGCGCTGGGCGTGGCCTGCGAGCGGCCGCCGCTCAACGTGCATTTCGGGCCCGCGGGGGAGAACCACGTCGGGGTCGAGCAGCGTCCCTGTATCGCTTGCGGCGATTGCGTCACCGGCTGCAACCATCGCGCCAAGAACACGACGCTCATGAACTATCTGCCCGACGCGGTGAACCACGGGGCCGAGATATTCACGGAGGCGGCGGTTCAATTCATCGAGAAAATAGATGGCGGCTGGCGCGTGCATTACAGGCTTCCGGGCGGCGGCGATGCATTCGAGGCGGAAACGCTCAGCGTGGAAGCCGACATTGTCATGCTCGGCGCGGGCAGCCTGGGATCCACGGAGATTCTGCTGCGCTCGGCGCAGCGGGGGCTTGCGGTCTCGCCGATGCTCGGGCAGCGGTTCAGCGGCAACGGCGATGCTCTCGGGTTCGCCTACAACAATGACGTGGAGATCAACGGTGTCGGCTTCGGCGACAGAGACCCGGAAGGCCGCGAGCCGGTCGGCCCCACCATCACCGGACTGATCGACTTGCGCGGGCAACCGGCGCCCGAGGACGGAATGGTCATCGAAGAGGGCTCGCTCGCCGGGCCGATCTCCGGCCTGCTCCCGGTTCCGCTCGCGGGGGCGGCGCTGCTTGGCGGCGTCGACACCGACATTGGTTTCGGGGACAAGCTGCGCGAGATCGCGCGCGAGCACGAAAGCATTCTGCACGGGCCGTATCGCGGCGCGGTGCGGCACACGCAGACGTTCCTGGTGATGTCGCACGACGACGCTGGCGGGCGGCTGGTGCTCGAGAACGACCGCGTGCGCATCCATTGGCCCGGAGTCGGCGCACAGCCGGTGTTCACGCGAATCGCGGAGAATCTCAAGCAGGCGACGAAGGCCCTCGGCGGCACGTTCGTGGCGAACCCGATCTGGTCGCCGCTGCTCGAGAACCGGCTGGTGACTGTCCATCCCCTCGGCGGTTGCCCCATGGGCACGAGCGCGGAGTTGGGCGCCGTGAATCACAAGGGGCAGGTGTTCCGGTCGGCCGCGGATAGCGACGTGTACGAGGACCTGTATGTTTGCGACGGAGCCGTGATTCCCCGCGCGCTGGGCGTCAACCCGCTGCTGACCATTTCCGCGATTGCCGAGCGCTGCTGCGCGATCGCGGCCGAAGAGCGCGGCTGGATCATCCCCTACGCGCTCCCCTCGCGGCCGGCGGTGGCACGACCGGCCGGCCTGGGGGATCCGGAGGGGTAAGGACGACGTCATGGCAGGCGCAGCTCCGGCGGTGATTACGGGAACGCTCAGAATCGGTGTCGTGAATGGCCGGCGCAAGCCGCTCACGGGCGCACGGCTGCTGGTCACCATTCTCGACGGCTTCAAGCAGGAGCGCCTCAAGAAGTATTTCCAGAAGGCGAACATCTCCGTAACGGGCCTGCCGCTGTCCGGAAATGCGCGCGACCTGTATACGGTCATCGCGTGGGCCAAAGGGTACCGGCAGGCGGGCCTGCATCCGGTACGTCCGGCGCCGGGAGCGGTACGCTCGGTGGCGCTCATGCTGGTTCCCTCGGATGCGGGCTACGAGTTCGCCAATGCCCGCTGGCCGGTGCTGAAGCAGAAGGGCGGACCGATGTTCCGGCTGCTCGCTGCCGGCGCCGCATCCCCGGCAATGGCCGAAGAGCGTTACACGGACTTGCTCGAGAACCGCCCGGCATCGCTTGCCGGACTGCTCAACATCGCCACTGCCATGCAGGCCATCTTCCTCCCGACCGGCACGCCGCTCGACTACTGCGAAGAGCTGACGTGGAGCGCGGCCGGCCTATTGCCCGACCGTTTTTTCGGCTTCGCGCGGCGGCAGATCATCGACGAGCTCGAGCAGGCCGCCGACCAGGGGGTGTTCGCGCGCGAAGGACTGCCGGGCGTGTTCCATCCCGGCGCGACGCGCGGCTTCAAGCAGGTGCAGTTCGGCGAAGCGAACGTGCAGATCACGCTGTATGAGACCGCCGCCCCTCCCCCGCAGCACCCCGAGTGGGTGAAGATTGAGTGCGATATGGACTATTACCGGGACGCGGGCAGCCACGCCCTGCTGGAGGTTTTCCCGAACCTGTTCGGAAGCCGCACGGATCCGCGGACTATCTATGTCCTGCGCTGGATGGCGGGCAAGCAGGCCGGCACGCCGGAATTCGATCCGCCGTACTACCTGACGTGAGCGTTCCCGTTCTCCGTACCTCCCGGCCCGGCAACATCGCCATCGCGCTTCACTGCTTGCGCTACCCGAAGTTCGTCACCGACAGGATTTCGAACCGCTTGCTGAGAAGGTGTGAAAAAATTGATTTCGGGCCTCTTTTCCACAGGCTAACCGAATGCAAACATTGGAGGCCGGAAATGGTTTTTTCGAATATTTCACACCTTCTG
>JACOTZ010000029.1 GCA_016178155.1 Acidobacteriota bacterium | reverse complement strand
CCGCGACGGTCGAGTCTATCCAGGAAAAGCTCACCCGCTGCCGCCGGACCCTGGAGCAGATCAAACCCGGCTGCACCAGCCCCAAGTCCAGAAAGCGGAAACGATGAATTGTCTAGTTATTTCGCAGACACTACACTAGCTCCTTCTTGGCGCAAAATTCCGCTCCTTGACAATCGCGGCTCGCTCCCGTGTCGGTTGTGCTGAGCCGCGCGCGTTAGCAAGCGGTCCATCTCGTCCGTTTCGGGCTTTTTGCGCCGGGAAGTAGCTAGCTCGGAGGTGAATCCGCGAGTGGGGACGCCGGAACCCCTGCCTTCGCCTGAGTGGAGCCGTTGGACAACTGGGCGGTGGTCACTTTGCCTCATAACGCAGGGCCTGTGAATTTGCCCTCAATGCCTCCCACCGCAATGGGCGAGGCAGCACGGGAAGGATCGGACGGCGCCTCGACGCAGTCAGGCGGGTACAACCTGTAACTATATCAACGAGCGCGCGCGATATGAACTTGCCCGGCTTGGATCTCCACGAACTCCGTGGCCCCGGAAAGGGCACGTGGGCCGTCAAGGTGAGCAGCAACTGGCGCGTCACGTTCAATTGTGCCGGCAAGGACGTGGATCACGTGGACTACGAGGACTGTCGTGCTTTCATCGATCCCCCGGAAGAATTCCGTATGGGAGGCTTTGCGTTCTTGCTGGGCGGCATTGACGAGCTACCCCCCCAGATCACAGGTATCCGCTATTCTGGATGGCCCTGGAATCTCTCTTTGGAGCAGATGATGCTTCCGAGATTGGCTACAAGCTCGCACAACGCATTGCCTTTTTTCTTGGCGGACAATCTTTCGGAAGGTGAAGACCTGTTACAAGATGAGTTCAACGATAATTCATGGCCGGGTGGAAGGACGATCCAAAGATAGAAGCCGTAATGGCCGACACCGAAGGCATTGTGCGGACCGCTTTTCGTCGCTTACTGGACGACGCGGAAATGCTCAGGACGTTTATATCGAAGGACCGCAACGAGTTCCTCGAAGGCTAGGTGTTCTCTCGGAGAACGGACCCGCCACCATACCCAAAACCATGACGACTGGAGCTCCTGGAATAGGGCTGTTGGCAGCGGACGACAACATTGATCCCGTGAAGTCGGCATTAGATCCACTTGACGCATCACGCCCCACCCGTAGATGTGCGCCCCTCGACGCGAGCCCCAAAGTTCCCGCGGCGGCCTTCGCGCGACTTGTATCCGCAAGTTTTACGCCGCGCCCGGCGACGACCGTGGTGAATATCAGCTCAGAAGTAGAAAGGGCACGATCCTCGTGGCCATACAGAAGCTGGGGCGGGCTCCGTCTTGGGTTGCTCAAAACTGCTCGTCGATGCGCTCGCCTCCAAGGGCGCGGTCAAGGTTGTAGGCGGCGCTGATCAGCGCGAGATGCGTGAACGCCTGGGGGAAGTTGCCGAGGGCCTCGCCGGTAGGACCGGTCTGTTCCGCGAACAGGCCCACGTGATTGGCGTAGCCCAGCATGCGCTCGAAGATCAAGCGCGCCTGATCGAGACGCGAGCGGTCGACGCGGCCGGCGCGCGTGAGCGCGTCGACCAGCCAGAACGTGCAGATATTGAATGTGCCTTCCCGGCCCCGCAGGCCGTCCGGCGACTCCTCGGTGTTGTAGCGGTAAACCAGGCTGTCGGAGACGAGCCCGCGCTCGATCGGCGATTGCATGATCGCGTCGATGGTGCTGAGCATGCGCGGGTCGCCGGGCGCGGTGAAGAATACGAGCGGCATCATCAGCAGCGCGGCGTCCAGCGTGTCGCTGCCGTAGTACTGGACAAAGGCATTGCGCTTCCGGCTCCAGCCGTTTTCCATGATGTCGTCATAGATCTCGTCGCGGACCTTGAGCCAGCGCTCGCGGTCGGCCGGAAAGGAGCGTTTGTCGGCGAGACGCAGCGCGCGGTCGATCGCCACCCAGCACATCAGTCTGGAATAGGTAAAATGCTGGGCGCCGCTGCGGATTTCCCAGATCCCCTCGTCTTTCCGCCGCCAATTCTTGCAGACCCAGTTGACCAGCTTCCGGAGGTAGGTCCATAGCTCCGCGGAGATGGGGCTCGCCCATTTGTTGTACAGGTACACCGAGTCCATCAGCTCACCGTAAATATCGAGCTGGAGCTGGTTGTGCGCGCCGTTGCCGATACGGACCGGGCTGGAGCCCTTGTATCCTTCGAGGTGATCGAGGACGCACTCCTCGAGATCGTGACGGCCATCGATGCCGTACATAATCTGGAGCGAGTCGTCCGGCTCCAGCTCGCGGCAGCGGGCTTCGAGGAAGTCCATGAAACGAGTCGCCTCCTCGGTGAAGCCGATGTGCAGCAGGGTGTAAATGGTGAAGGCCGCGTCGCGCACCCAGGTGAAGCGGTAATCCCAGTTGCGCTCGCCGCCGACGACCTCCGGAAGGCTGGTAGTCGGTGCGGCTACGATGGCTCCGGTTTTCTCGAACACCAGCAGCTTGAGCAGCAGCGCCGAGCGGTATACGATTTCGCGCCAGCGCCCCTTGTAGGTGCAACGGCTGATCCAGTTGCGCCAGAACTCCACGGTGAGGGCGAACAGCTCCGCGCTCTCCTCGTCGGTGACGCCGATGGCGCCGCCGCCGGAAGCATCGAGCTGGTGCACTTCGAAGCTGGCGGTCTGCTGGTCGGCGAGAGTAAATTCGGCGAACACGCCGGCGCCGTCGGTAGTGACGTCGTAATCGGCGGCGAGCCCCAGATTCAGGCCGCGCGAGAAGAACTTGGCGCCCCCGCCGGCGACCAGCTCGACGTTGTGGCGGTCGCGGCCGTAATTAAAGGCGGGGCAACACTCCATGCGAAAGGTCATGCGGCCGCGCACCACTTTCACGCGGCGAATGAGGCCATGGAATCCCTGCGTCTGACGAGGCGCACCGACCGGCATGTAATCGACGATCTCGGCGACGCCGTCGTTTGTGAGAAAGCGCGTGACCAGAACGTTGGTGTCGGGCCAGTAGTGCTGTTTGTAGGTGATGCCGTCACCGAGGACCGGATGGATGCTGAAGAACCCGCCTTTGCGCTCGTCGAGGATACGGGCGAAGACGCTGGGCGAATCGAAATACGGGTAACAGAGCCAGTCGATGGATCCGTTCTTCCCCACCAGCGCGGTGGTCTGGAGGTTACCGATGATGCCGTAATCTTCGATCGGGAGGTAGGGCATGGATCAGAAAAAAGTGGATGGAAGGCTCTGGAGGTGACAGCGGCTAATCGCCGGGCGAGCCGCGGTGACTCGAGAAGGAAACTCGCGCCGCAGTCGCCGCGCAATGGGGAAACTGCAACTTTGTTGAGTGTTACCAGGTGATGCGAAACCCGGAGACGGATTCAACCGATGCTTCCTCCTGGTCTACCGTGCGCACGTCAGCAAAGCCCGGCCCTTTCCAGAGGTGGCCGGCGAACTCGTCGAGCTGGCGCGGCGGGCCGACAGCGTAAACTTCGACGCTTCCATCATCAAGATTCCTGGTGTAGCCGTGAAGTTTCAGCCCGGATGCGATTCTCTGCACAAAACTACGGAAACCGACGCCCTGGACTCGGCCTCGCACAATGTATCGCCGGGCGGCGCTGACGCTCATGGCGCGTTGAGGGAGACACGCGAAGACCGGCCTCACTCACTCCTCTCGTTCCATAGTTGTTACAAAGGTTATAGAAACGCAAGCGAGCTAAGCGATGGCAGACGAGACCGAGAGACCAACGGCGGTGATCGATCCCGTCTGCGGCATGACCGTGCAGCCGGAGCGGGCGCGCGCCAGCTCGGAACATAAAGGCAAGACGTATTACTTCTGCTGCCCCGGGTGCGCGCAAAGATTTCAGCTCGATCCGGAGCGTTACCTGAACAAGCCGGCCACGCCCGGCGGCCTGACCGTCTTGACGGTCGTGCAGCCGGACCCGCGCCACGCGGCGGCGCATGGGGGTCGCGGGCCTACAACGGAGGCGCCGCGGCGCGACCCGGTCTGTGGGATGGAGGTGACGCCGGAATCCGCCGCGGCGAAGGTCGAGCACAACGGCCAGACCTACTACTTCTGCAGCACGCACTGCGCGGAGAAGTTCAAGTCCAGTCCCGCAAAATACCGCGGCGCGTCCCCGACAGACGCGCCGGCAGCCCCTCCGGGGGCGGCGCCTGGAGAGTACTTCTGCCCGATGGATCCGGAAGTGCGGCAGAGCGGGCCGGGCACGTGCCCGAAGTGCGGCATGGCGCTCGAGCCGGCGGTGGCCGCGCCTCCAGGCTCGAGCATCGAATACACCTGCCCGATGCATCCGGAGATCGTGCGCAGCGAGCCGGGCTCGTGCCCGATCTGCGGGATGGCGCTCGAGCCCCGCGAGGTCGCGCTCGAGGAACGCAATCCGGAGCTCGAGGACATGACACGGCGCTTCCGGATGGCGGTTCTGCTCACGGCGCCGATCCTCGCCGTCATGGTGTCGGACCTGATTCCCGGGCAGCCGCTGCAGCGGTTGCTCGGCGGAGCCATGGTGTGGCTGCAATTCGCGCTGGCGACGCCGGTGGTCCTGTGGGCCGGCCGCCCGATCTTCGAGCGAGGCTGGGCGTCGATCGTGAATCGCAGCCCGAACATGTTCACGCTGATCGCGATCGGCACGGGAGCGGCGTACGGCTATAGCGTCGTGGCGGCGGTGGCTCCCGGGCTGTTCCCGGAGTCGTTCCGTCATCACGGCGAGATCGCGGTCTACTTCGAGCCGGCGTCGGTGATCATGACCCTGGTGCTGCTCGGCCAGGTGCTCGAGCTGCGGGCGCGTAGCCGCACCAACCAGGCGTTGCGGGCGCTGCTCGGGCTGGCGCCGAAAACCGCGCGCATCGTGCGCGAGAACGGGCTCGAAGAAGACATCCCGCTCGAGCGCGTGCACCTGAATGACCGGCTGCGGGTGCGGCCGGGGGAGAAGGTCCCGGTCGACGGCGTCGTGCTCGAGGGGGCAAGCTCGGTCGACGAATCGATGATCACGGGCGAGCCCATCCCGGTGGAGAAAACGCCGGGCGCGAAAGTGACAGCGGGCACGGTGAATGCGCAGGGCACGTTTGTCCTGCGCGCCGAGCGGGTGGGTGCGGAGACGCTGCTGGCGCAGATCGTGCGCATGGTGAGTGAAGCGCAGCGTACCCGCGCGCCGATCCAGCGCCTGGCCGATGTCGTATCGGGCTGGTTCGTCCCGGCCGTGATCGTGGCCGCGATCGCGACCTTTGCGGCCTGGGCGATATTCGGGCCGGAGCCGCGCATGGCCTACGCGCTGGTGAATGCCGTCGCCGTGCTGATCATCGCCTGCCCGTGCGCGCTGGGGCTGGCGACTCCGATGTCCATCATGGTCGGGGCCGGGCGCGGTGCGGCGGCGGGCGTGCTCATCCGCAACGCGGAAGCGCTGGAGCGGCTCGAGAGAGTGGACACGCTGATCGTCGACAAAACCGGCACGCTGACTGAAGGCAAGCCGCGGCTGACGCGGACGGCGGCGGCCTCGGGCTTCGACGAGCACGAGCTGTTGCGGCTGGCGGCGAGCCTCGAGGCCGGAAGCGAGCACCCGCTCGCGAGTGCGATCGCCGCCGGGGCGCGGGAGCGCGGGATCGAGCCCGGCCGCGCCGAGGAGTTCCGTTCGGTCACAGGGCAGGGCATCACCGGCCGCGTCGGCGGGCGAAGCGTCGCGGTGGGCAACACGGCGCTGCTCGAATCCCTGGGGGCCGATGCGAGCGGCCTCAGCGATTCCGCGGAGGAGCTTCGCCGGGAGGGCGCCACGGTGGTGTACGTCGCGGTGGACGGAAAGCCGGCGGGGCTGATCGGCGTGGCGGACCCGATCAAGGCCTCGACGCCGGAGGCGATCCGGCTGCTGCATGAGAGCCAGGTCCGCATTGTCATGCTCACCGGCGACAGCCGCACGACTGCGCTGGCCGTGGCCGCAAAGCTCGGTATTGACGAGTTTCACGCCGAAGTGCTGCCGCAGCGCAAGGCCGAGTGGGTGAAGCGGCTGCAGGCGGAGGGCCGGGTGGTCGCCATGGCCGGCGACGGCATCAACGATGCCCCGGCCCTGGCAGCCGCCGACGTGGGCATCGCGATGGGAACGGGCACGGACGTGGCCATGGAAAGCGCCGCGGTCACGCTGGTGAAGGGAGATCTGCGGGGGATCGCGCGGGCGCGGCGGCTGAGCCGGTCGACCATGCGCAACATCCGCCAGAACCTGTTCTTCGCGTTCGTGTATAACCTGGCCGGCGTGCCGCTGGCAGCCGGCGTGTTGTATCCCGTTTTCGGCTTGCTGTTGAGCCCGATGATCGCCAGCGCGGCGATGACGTTTTCGTCGGTATCTGTAATCGCAAACGCTCTCCGGCTGCGCCGAGTCGCGCTCTAAGGCGCCCGCTCACGATGCTGGAATACGCGGCCGCGCTTGCAGGCGGCAGCCGCCCGTAGGACATGCGCGGCCTATTCCGACGGCAGCGTGAAATAGAAGATCGAGCCGCGGCCGGGTTCGGACGCGACCCAGATGCGCCCACCATGCTTCTCGACGACGCGCCTGGCGATGGCGAGCCCCAGACCGCTTCCCGGAACCTCGCGGCCCACCAGCCGCTTGAACGCGCCGAAGATGCGCTCCTGGTATTTGGGGTCGATGCCGGGCCCGTTGTCCCGCACGGCGAAGCGCCACATATCGCCCTCGAGCTCGGCCGAGACGTGCACCCGGGGCGGCTCCGCGCCCACGAACTTCAAGGCGTTGTCGAGCAGTCCCTGCATGAGCTGGATGAGCTGCATCTGATCGCCGCTAAGCGATGGCAGCGGGTCGTATGTAATGGCGGCGCCGGTCTCGGCCACGCGCGCCTGCAGGTTCATCGCGGCCCACTGCACGACGTTGTTCAAGTCCACCCGAGTGAACGGCTCCTGCTGCCGGTTCAGCACGCGGGAATACAAGACGAGATCGTTGATGAGGCGTCCGGCGCGCTCGACGCCCGAGTGGATGTACCCGAGGAATTCGTCGGCATCGGCGTCGAGCCTGCCCCGATAACGCTTCGTGAGCAACTGCGCGTAGCTGCTGATGATGCGGAGCGGTTCCTTGAGATCGTGGCTGGTGGTGTAAGCCATCTGCTTGAGCTCGTCCCGCGCGGCCTCCACTTCCTCCCCGGCCTCCAGGCCCGGGGCGGCGCGGGTTGTGACGTCGCGCAGAACGAGTAAATGGAGCCCGGAAGCGAAGCCGGGTGCGGCGTGATACTCAAAGACGCGGCCGTTGCGGATGAGCTCGCCGCTCGTGTCGATCGACTCGAGCGGCGCCTTGAGGGGCGAGAAAAACTCCAGCAGGGGACCGGCCGCGTCGCCGAGCAGCTTGCGGGCGGCCTCGTTCCGCTCGACGATCGCATGCCCGTCATCCAGAACGAGAATCGGGTCGGGGATCAGGTCGAAAGCGAAGCGCAGCAGTTCACGCGGCTGGGGGGAGGCCATCTCGGACACAGAGCGGCTACGCACACAATTGTAGCCTGGGCCTGGCCGGCAGCTCGATACAGCAAGCGAAAGACACCCGCGCTTAAACCGTGACCGGCTGGCGGCGGTGAAGCCGGCCGCGACCCGCCGATGCCACTTGCGCTCGGGCGTCCCGTGTGCCAGACTTCTGCAAACGGGGGGCTGTGAGGAATGCGGGCAAGAACGAAAGACCGGGCGAGCGCCCCGCCGCGGTGCGGTTACGGATGGGGCGCAGCTTCGCACTCTTCGCTCGCTTGCTCGCATGACAATCGGCCTCGAAACAAGGAGGGCTGTATGGCCAGGGGCTTTCGTCTTGCTGTGGTTTTGCTGGCCGGCGCCGGCATGTTTGTCACCCCCTCAGTCGCCCAGACGGGCAACGCGATCGTGAAAGGCACCGTCCTCGACCCGGGCGGCGCCTCCATTCCGAAAGCGAAAGTGGTGCTGGTGAATGAAGACACCGGCATTCAGCGAACCACTGAGAGCGCCGGCACGGGCGACTATTACTTCGGAGGCGTTCCGCCGGGCCGCTATCGCGTGAACATCGAAGCTGAGGGATTCAAGAAGTGGTCCGGCACGCTGGTGGTTCAGGTCGGCGACCAGGCCACGGTCAATGCCAGGCTCGAAATCGGCAGCCTCGAGACCGTGGTCGAGATCTCGGGCGCGGCGCCCGCCATCACCACCACCAGCGCCGAAATCGGCGATGTCAAGGACGCTCTCCGCATCCAGCAGCTACCGCTCAACGGCCGCGACATCACCAACCTGTTTAACCTCACGCCGGGAGTGGAAGGCGGCGGGGGTGGGCCGCGCGTCAACGGACTCAAGGTCGGCTCGCTCGAGATGCTGGTGGACGGCATCAGCATCGTCGACCGCTTCGGCGGCGGCGTATCCCGGGTGCGCCCCGGCCTCGACACCATTCAGGAATTCCGCATCGAGACCGCCGGCTCGAACGCCCGGTACTCGCGTCCCGGCACGGTCACGATGGTCACCAAGAGCGGTACCAACGATCTGCACGGCAGCCTGTTCGAGACGCACCGCAACAACAGCGCGGGGCTTCGCGCCCGCCAGCGCCAGGAGGGCAACACCTCGTCCAAGCTCATCCGCAACGAGTTCGGCGCGTCCGCGGGCGGGCCGGTGATCTTGCCCGGCCTCTATGATGGCCGCAACCGGAGTTTCTGGTTTTTCGCCTGGGAGGGCTCGCGCCAGCGCTCGCTGCAGTTCCAGCGCGACAACGTCCCCACGGCTGAAATGTGGGACGGCAACCTCAACCAGATCATCGACAACGCCGGTTTCCAGACGCACATCTTCGATCCGCTGACCACCGACGAGCGGGGCGTGCGCCAGCAGTTCGCCGGAAACATCATTCCCCGCAGCCGCCTGCACCAGTTCTTCGGGACGATGCATTCCGTGACCGCCGCTCCGACGAACCCGAACAACCCGTTCCGGGATGTCAATTTCGAGTTCTTCTATCCGAACGTCGTCGATACCGACAGCTACACGGCGAGACTCGACCACCGTTTCTCGGACAAGGACAACGTGTTTGGCCGGTACACGTACAGCCGCCGCTACAACCAGCTCGCCGGGGGACGGTTCGGGTCGCCCACGCCCGGCCAGCTTGCATTCGGCACGGGCCGGTCGGATTCCAAGGTATACAACGCGGCGATCACCTGGAACCGGACGTTCACGCCGACCTTCCTCAACGAACTGCTGGTCGCGGTCAACCGCTCGCCGCACAGCAACGGCACGCTCGCCGACTTCGAGCCCTGGGCCGACAAGCTCGGCCTGCCGAACCCGTTCGGCCTCACCGGATGGCCGACGATCAGCGCCAGCGGCCCCTTCGGCTGGGACGCCGACAACCGGCACAACCAACACCTCACCGCCTTCGTGGTCGAAGACAACGTCACCAGGATCGCGGGCACTCATAACCTGACGTTCGGAGTCAAGCTGCGCCGCGAGGAGAACAACGTTCGCGAGCTGCAGCAGGCGCAGGGCTCGCACACGTTTGGTAACGCGTGGACCGCGCAGTACGATCCTGCCGCCAACCAGGCCGTCTCCCGCACCGGCACCGGTCTCGCGTCGATGGCGCTCGGACTGCCGACGTTCCTCTCGAACCAGTTCAACCGCGGCTACTTCTATTTCCAGCAAAAAGAGATCGGCCTGTACTTCCATGACAACTGGCGTGTGAGCCGCCGCCTCACCCTCGATCTCGGCGTTCGCTGGGACAAGTGGACGCCCTATCGCGAGAAGCTGAATCGGCTGGTCAACGTCGACCTGGAGACCGCGCTCAGCCGGTTTGAGGTGCTCACGCCCGACAGCCACCGCATGGAGGAGCTCCGCGGAGTACCTCCGTCGGTGCTCGCCTCCTGGGCGCGCCGCGGTCTGAGCTGGCGCACGGCGGACGAGGCGGGCTTTCCGTCATCGCTCGTCGCGGCCGACAACAACAACTTCGGCCCGCGCATCGGCGCCGCGTTCCGGGTGACCGAAAACACGGTGATCCGCGCCGGCTACGGCGAGTATTTCTGGACCATGCCGCTGTCGCAGATCCTGCAGAGCTCCCGCAGCAACCCGCCGCTGAACCTGCGCTACACCAATCCCATCGGCACGTTTGACACCACCAGCACTTTCGCGGTCCGGACCGCGCCGCGGCCGGAATTCTTCATCGGCCGCGCGCAAGTGGACACCGCCGGCATCGTCCTTCTGCCCAACACGGCGCAGGCCATCACGGTTCTGGACGCCAAGGATTGGAAGGACGGCCGCGCACAGTCGTGGCACTTCACGATCGAACGGGAGATCATGCCCAACACCGGGCTGCGGCTCAGCTACATCGGCGACCACGGCCGCGATATGGAACAGCACTTGGCCTTGAACTCGGTCGAGACCGAGTTCAACTACCAGACACGCACCGGGAATGCGATTCCGGGCGTGACCGATCTCCGCCGGGCCAATCCCAATTGGAACTTCCGGACCATCAACCGCACCGGCTATTCCAATACGCACTCACTCCAGGCGGAGGTGGAGCGGCGCTACTCAAACGGCCTCGCGTTCCAGTGGTTCTATACCTTCACCCGCTCGCTGACCACGACGGACGCCGGCGGTTTTACCGCCGGAAACGGGGCTATCAATAGCACCAGCGGTGTAGGCCAAGTGCCGGAGAACATTCAGATCCTCGGCGCTCCGAATCTGAGCTACGAGGAGCGGCAGCGGCTGATCTACTACAACTCGACGCAGGTGCCGGCGCAGCGTGTCCGCTGGAACGCCATCTGGGACCTGCCATTCGGCAAGGGCCGGAAGCTGGGCGGCAACGCCACCGGGTTGCTCAATCACCTGATCGGCGGCTGGCAGCTTGCGACGCTTGGCGAGTGGCGCAGCGGAAACTGGCTCAGCGTGGGCACCGGCGGCTATCTGTTCGGGGATCCCACGCTGAGCGACGATCAACGTCTGCTGCTCACCTTTAACAACCGCCCGCAGCGGCTCTGGTTCCGCGGAGACTTCGATCCGACTCGCGCGACCAACATCGATCAGCAGAAACTGCAGGCGCTGGTGCCGGCGAATCGCGCCGACCGGGTCTTCCGTCCAGCCGGCCCCAACTTTGACAACCGCATTCCCATGACCCTGCGCAATGGCACTGTCCGCGCGACCACCATTACCGACAACGTCAACTGGAACGCCCGCGCCTTCTTCCGCGGGCCCGGGGCGTGGAACGCCGACGCCTCGTTATTCAAGAATTTCAGTCTCACCGAGCGTGTCGGCCTGCGCTTCACGGCCGACTTCTTCAACGTCCTGAACCACCCGCTTGACGTCAATCCGAACGCAACCACGGGCCTTCAGGATCTGAGCGTGCAGCCGAACGACCCGCGCATTATCCAGTTCTCGCTGAGGCTGTCATTTTGAGAAAGCGAAACCAACCTGAGCGAGCTTCAGCGCGGCGCGCGCTGCTCGCCGCGGTGATCGCCGGGGCTGTCCTGGCCGGCCCGGCTCCCTGCCAGCCGGGCTGGCGAGGCTGGGACCAATATCAGGTCATCATGTGGAGCACGGGCCAGCCGGCGGACCGCCGCGTCTGGTTCGACCGCCTGCGCGAGATCGGCTTCACCGGCGAGCAGTGCACGCGCGGCAACAGCCCGGAGCCCTTCAGGCAGAATGGCTTCGGGTTTTACGTGGAGAACCTGGTTCCCGAGCTTGCCTTTCTCCACCAGCGCCGCGCTATTTACGATGCTGACTGGCAGGCCTACACCAGCACGCGCGAGGCGGAGCACCTGGTCCGGAAACCGTGCTTTCACGATCCCGAATTCTGGGCGGAGGCGCGGCGGAGCCTGCAGGGCCTGGTGCGGCCATACGTCGCCAACCGCCCTCTCCTCTACAACCTGCGCGATGAGCTCTCACTGGGCAGCTTCGCCAATCCCATGGACTATTGCTTCAGCCCGCACACGCTGCGCGAGTTCCGCGCCTGGCTGCGCGAGCAGTACAGTTCGCTCGAGGCGCTCAATGCCCAGTGGGAGACCGGGTTTGCCTCCTGGGACGAAGTGGTTCCGGAGACGACTTACGAAGCGAAGGACCGCGAGCGCGGCGCGCTCGCCGAAGGGGCGCTCGAAAACTACTCCGCCTGGGCCGACCACCGCGCCTTCATGGACCTCACCTTCGCCCGGACCCTGGCGCGCATGCGCGACATCATCCGTGAGCTGGATCCGGATACGCCCGCCGGGATTGAAGGCACGCAAATGCCGAGCGCCTGGGGCGGCTACGATCTCTGGCGTCTCTCCCAGGCGATCGACTGGGTGGAGCCGTATGATATCGCCGGCTCGCGCGAGCTGTGGCGGTCATTCCTGCCGCAGGGCACGCCCATTCTCTCCACGCTGTTCGGCAGCGATTTCCGGCGCATCGGCCGCAGGCTCTGGCGCGACCTGCTGCACGGCGACCGCGGCGTGATCGTGTGGGACGACGATCAGAGCCGGTCGATCGCGAAGACCGCGCCCGGGCTTCCCCTGACCGATCGCGGCCGCGGCCTGGCCACGGTCTTTCCGGAGTTGAAATCGATGGCTCCGCTGTTGTTCCGGCTGGAGCGCGTCGATGACCGCATCGCCATTCACTATTCGCAGGCATCCATCCGCGCGCACTGGATGTTCGAATCGCGGGAGGACGGCGACAATTGGCCGCGCCGCTTTTCCTCCTATGAAGCCTCGCATTCGCGCTTCGCCCGCGTCCGCGACAGCTTCCAGCGCGTGATCGAGGATCTCGGGCTGCAGTACAAGTTCGTCTCCTACGAGCAGATCGAGCACGGCGAGCTGACGGATGGCGGCTACAAGGTGCTGCTCCTGCCGCAGTCGGTTGCGGTCTCCGCGAAAGAGGCCGAGGAGATCGAATCGTTCGTGCGCGCCGGCGGTGTCGTGATCGCAGACAACATGACGGCGACCATGGACGAGCACTGCCGCAGGCTCCCCGAGGGCCGCCTCGACGCGCTCTTCGGCATCACTCGCAAGGGCGTCGGCTGGCGCGGGGGTCCCGGCGCCGGCCGCCTCGAGACCGGGATGGAGGGCTATGAGCCGGACGTCGAGACCTCGATCGAAGACGTGGTCCGCACGTCGACCGGCGCTCCGGCGATCATCGTCAACCCGGCCGACAGTGGCCGGGCCGTTTACCTGAACATCGGCATGCACGACTACGGCAAGCTGCGCCTCACACCACCGGCGGGGCGCCCCTACCTGGCGCTCTTCCGGCGCCTG
>JACOTZ010000028.1 GCA_016178155.1 Acidobacteriota bacterium | reverse complement strand
TCCTCGAGCGTTTCACCCTGCGTCAGGTAGTCTGGGAACTCCTCAAAATAGCCGAGCCACATGCCCTGGTCTTGCCAGTGGACATATCGAGCCGTGCTCATTTCCCCAGTGTACCGTTGCGGAAGGGTTGGAGGAAGGGGTCTTGGCTGCCGGGGCATGCACGGGCCGATCGACGCGCCCGGACAGGTCGACTACGAGGAGACGGCCAACACATTGCGGCGGGTTTAGAACATCGCGCGGCCCACCCTTCCCCCCTTCGCTATGTCCCCATAAGCGGTGGATTATAAATAGCTTAGGACCCTCGAGTTGGGGCAGAGAATCGAAGTCATTGGGCGTGAGGACCTTGCGCAGAATCGCTACGAAAGGTCGGCTGCTCCCTTCCAGTGGACCTTTACACGACAGGACTTTGTCGAGCTCATCGATCGGCTCAACGCTGCAGCGCTGGCGGCTGCCGCCTGACCCGTCGCCGGGGTACGGAAATACGTCACCGTAATTCCGAACAGGAGTACCTTAGCCATCCACACCCCACCACGGCAGCGACCTGTAAAATCGGCGGCCGCTTTGCGGCCTTTTTCATCCCCGCCACTGCGCGCCCTGAAAAGGGCGCGGAATCGTGATTCACACACGCGGCGGAAATTTATTTTTCCACTATTTCCACTAACTTCCGGACACCCCTCGGAGAGTTCCGCACACCCCACACCGCAAAATAGAGCCGGTTGAAGGACCTTCACCCAAAAATCCAAATCCAGGAGGCCGCCATGGCCACTATCCAACAGATCGAAGCTAACCGCCGCAATGCGCAGAAAAGCACCGGACCGCGCAGCGACCCCGGCAAACAACACTCCCGCGACAACGCCTTCAAGCATGGCATGTGCTCCCAGCGCGTCGTCCTCCCCTTCGAGGACCCCCACGAATACCACCTGCTCCACGCCCGCCTGGTCAGCGAGCAGCAGCCGCGGAGCACGATCGAAATGCTCCTGCTCGACCGCATCGCCGCCGCCTTCTGGCGCCTCGAGCGCGCCATCGGCGTCGAATCCGCGCTCATGAGCAGCAGCGTCCGCAACTTGAAAATCCGCTGCAAAGTGGACGACCAGCCCGGCGGCCAACACGAAGGCATCGACTATTACGAGGGCCTCTCCATCTGCATGAGCAAGGACCCGCGCGCCTTCGAAATCCAGATGCGCTACCAGACCACCGTGCGCCGCGAGCTTACCCAGATGCTCGGCCAGCTCGAGCGTATCCGCCGCCACCCGCTCCCCGCCGCCTCGGAACCGCTCAATCTCCCGCCCGTCGAGCCCGGCGACGTTATTGAAATCCCCACCGCGGCGTCTGCGCCTCGAGCGCAGGCGTCTTCCGTACCCCCGCTGCCGGATCCCGGCCCTACCATCAGCCTCGGCTCGACTCAGCCGCCGGCCTCCGCCGGACTTCCCTCGCAGCCTCTTGCCTCACAAGCGGATGATTCTCCAGTGGATACCGGCGAAATTGGCTTCGTTTCGCAATCTCCGCTGGCGCCCGCCCGCGGCGTCACCAGCAGCCCGGCGATCCCTCCAGACCCGCTTCATTCTCTATGACAATCTTCGTCCTGCATTTAGCCGGCGTTCGCCCGTAGGGCCCTGAATGCACCGTCCGGTATCATGAAGGTTTAGAGGAGACTCACGACCAATGCTGGTCCCCATGGTGGTGGAACAAACGTCGCGCGGCGAGCGGGCGTTCGATATCTATTCGCGGCTGCTGAAGGAGAACATCATCTTCCTCGGCACGCCCATCGACGACAATGTCGCCAACCTGATCATCGCTCAGATGCTGTTCCTGGCCGCCGAAGATCCGGAAAAGGATATCTCGCTGTACATCAACTCGCCGGGCGGATCGATCACCGCGGGCCTCGCCATTCTGGACACCATGAACCTGATCGAGCCCGACATCGTGACCTACTGCGTCGGCCAGGCCGCATCCATGGCCGCGGTGCTGCTCGCCGCCGGCACCCGCAGCAAGCGCTATAGCCTGCCCCACTCGCGCATCCTGATCCACCAGCCCTCCATGAGCGGGCTCGCCGGCCAGGCCGCCGACATCGACATCTACGCCAAGGAAATCCTGCGCATGCGCGAGACCCTGAACGAGCTTCTAGCCAACGCCACCGGCCAGCCCGTCGAAAAGGTCGCCCGCGACGTCGACCGCGACTACATCATGGGACCGGCCCAGGCGCTCGAGTACGGCATGATCGACCGCATCATCAGCAGCCGGGACGGCGCGAAGAAGTAGGACCGCATGCCGCGACCCCTGCCGCGCTTGCGCATGAACCTGGACTTCATGCCCTCGCCCGTGCCGGGACGTCCGGGCCTGCTCATCCGCGATTCCTATGGCTACTCCGGATCCACCCTGATCATTCCCCCGGCGCTGGTCGAATGCCTGGAGTGCTTCGATGGCGACCGGACCGAGTCGGACCTGCGCGAGAGCCTCGTGCGCATCACCGGCGACCTCCACGTCAGTCCTCTCATCGAGCACCTGGTCGCAACCCTGAGCGACGCCGGTTTCCTGGAGAACGAGATCTATTTCGAGCGCAAGGCCGGGCGCGAGCGCGAGTTCGCCGCGGCCGCCGTGCGCGAGTCCTCGCACGCCGGCGCCGCCTATCCCGGCGAGCCGGCGGACCTCCGCGAAGTCTTCGCCGGTTACCTGAACGGCCCTGCCGCGCTCGGCCACGACTCGCTGCTCGGCATCGCGGCGCCGCACGTCAGCCCCTGCGGCGGCTGGCAGACCTACCGCGCCGCTTACAGCGCCCTCGGGCCGGCTTACCGTGACCGCACCTTCGTCATCCTGGGAACCTCGCATTACGGCGAGCCTGACGCCTTCGGCCTGACCCGCAAAAACTTCGTCACGCCGTACGGCGAGGCCCGCACGGACCTGGACTTGGTCGCCGAGCTCGCCGCCGAGCCCGCCGTCACCATGGAAGACTATTGCCACGCGATCGAGCATTCCATCGAGTTTCAAGTCGTCTTCCTCCAACACCTGTTCGGGCCCGAGGTGCGGGTGCTGCCTATTCTCTGCGGCTCGTTCGCCCGCAGCATCTACCAGGGCGGCCTGCCCGAGGACAACGAGGACGTGCGGCGCTTTCTCGGCCATCTGGGCGAGATCGCGGCCAGGGAAGGGCCCCGGCTCCTCTGGCTGCTCGGCATCGATCTCGCCCATATCGGGCGGCGCTATGGCGACGGCTATGCGGCTCGCGCCGACGATGGCCGCATGATCGAGGTTGCCGGCCGCGACCGGGAACGGATCGATCGGGTCAATGCCGCCGACGCGCGCGCCTACTGGGAACTGGTCCAGGAGAACAATGATGACCTGAGGTGGTGCGGCTCGGCCCCCCTGTACACGTTCCTCAAAACCGTTCCCGGCGCGCAGGGCGAGCTGCGCCGCTACGAGCAGTGGAACATCGACGAACAAAGCGTCGTCAGCTTCGCCGCCCTGACTTTCACGAAGTAGGGGCGCGCCGCTCGCGCGGGCGCGTTTCTCCTGATACCAGCCATGAGGCGCGGCAGCCGCGGTCGCCCTCGACAGAACCCCGAGTCTCGACTCCCGCGGCCGCGGTCAGGCGGTGGTGAGCCGCGTCCGCGTCCTGTTGTGCTAGAAAAAGTAGGATGACCGCAGGCGATTACGTGGATGAATATCACAGTATCTTCGTGCCGGATTTCGTGCCCTGGAAGGGAACCGGGATGAAGCTGTGGGGCATGGGTATTCTTTATGCGCCGGTTCTCGAGTATTCGAATATCCTCCATACCAGCTACGGCGGCAAGAGCTGGACTGATCGCAAGGAGTTCAAGGACCACCTCGCGTACTCGTTCTTTCCCAAGCGGGCCAAGGAGTCCGATTCGGGGATCAGCGACGCCAGTCCGGTTCGCCTGGACTGCAGTTGGGCTCCACTCGTGGGATTCCCCCTCCCCGCATTTCAGACGGGATTCGGGGGCAAGGGCACACCCGGGCTGTTGCGGCAGATGATTCAACTCATCAGCTATTGGCGAGCCTATCTGGTGTATATTCAGGGCAAAACCGTGGCGTCGGTGCCGGAGATCGTTTCCAGGTATCTGGGCGTCGATTGCAACGGGTTCGTCGGCAACTATCTTGCCCGCAAATTTCCCGGCCTCGGCGTCGACCCCAACAATCCGGAGGAGACCTACCGCAACAAGGCCAGGTACGGCGGCGTCATCCGGACGAGTCCGAAAGAACTTCAGGCCGACGACATCATCATTTTCGAGGGGCACATCGCCATCATCGATTCTGTAAGTTCGCGCGCGAGCGACCACGCCATGTGCCGCGTGTCCGAGTCCCGCTCAGCGCGCGTGAAGAACGGCGGCCCGCAGACAAACGAGCTCCGCATAGAACTCACCGCGGGTAAGTTTTCGGTCCCGGGCCATAAAGCAGTCCTGGACATCGTCCGCATTCCCGGGATGGGGCCGTAGCGGGGCTGAGCCGCCGGGCGCGGCGTTCACTTTGCGAATGCTCGCCGCGGGAATGCGCGGCGGATGGGCTGGCGCGGGCGCCCCGCTCTATGCCTGCACCACCGGGTTGCGCAGCACGCCGATGCCTTCGATCTCCACCTCCATGACGTCCCCGGCGCTCAATTTTTTGGTGCTGCCGGGCGTCCCGGTGTAGATCACGTCGCCCGGGAACAGAGTCACATACTTGCTGACAAAGCTCACGATCGTCGGGCAGTCGAAGAGCAGATCCGAGGTCGACTGCTTCTGCACGACCTGGCCGTTGTGGCGGGTCTGGAGCTGCAGCTTGCTCGAATCGAGGCCGCGTGCGATCGCCGGGCCCATCGGGCCGAAAGTGTCGGCGCCCTTGGCGCGCCACCATTGCAAGTCCTTGGCGGGGCCGTTCTGCCAGTCGCGCTCGGAGACGTCGTTGCCGCAGGTCACGCCGAAGATTGCCTCGCGCGCCTGGTCGAGGCTCGCGTTGTGCGCCTTCTTGCCGATCACGATCACCAGTTCGCCTTCGTAGTGCGTGTTCTTCGAGTCTTTGGGGATCACAATCGGGTCGCCCGGATGCGTGAGGCAGGAAACTGGCTTGTAGAAGATCTCGGGATGGGCCGGAGGCGTGCGGCTCCCGACGTGGCTTCTGTAGTTGAGCCCGACCGCGAGCGCCTTGGAGGGTTCGCAGGGATAGAGCAGCTTCACGTCGCTCAGCTTGAGCTTGCGCCCCGTCTCTTTGTGCGCGGCGAACAGCCCGCCGCTGAGAGTGCGGATGGTGTCGCCGTCGAGAATGCCGTAGGACGGCGCTCCGTCCTTTTGGAATCGTACGTAGCGGGTAACCGCATTCGTCTGGGCCGTGGCGGCCAGGGCAGGTACCACGAGGGATCCGATGACTTCTCTACGTGTGGCCATATCTGTTCTGTTATAGCGCGCCCGAGGACCGGGCGGCATGCGAGGCCCACGCCGGCTGCTCACCTCGATGGCGGTGGCCAAGGGGCCGTCGTGGATTTCCGGGGTGAAGTGCGCTGAAAACGGGAGCGTAGAGCCGCCACTATTCCAGGCAGCGCGTGAGATCGTCGGGGCGGAAGCAGTGGGCGTACGCGGTCTCGCGGCTGATGCGGCCCTCGCGCACCAGCTCGGCGAGCGACTGCTCCATGGTGGTCATCCCCGCGGCCCGGCCGGTCATGACGGCGGAGCGGAGCTGATGGTCCTCGCCGCGGCGGATCAGGTTGCGCACGGCGTCGGTCGCGACCATGAGCTCCAGTGCCGGGTAGCGGCCGCGCCCGCCGGCCGCGGGCACAAGCTGCTGGGCGATGATCGCCAGCAGCGCCAGCGAGAGTTGCTGCCGGATCTGCACCTGTGGTCCCGCGGGGAAGGAATCGAGGATGCGCGAAACCGCCTGTGCCGTATCGTTCGTGTGCAAAGTCGAGAACACAAGGTGGCCGGTCTCCGCGGCCGTGAGCACGGTGGCGATGGTCTCGGGGTCGCGCATCTCGCCCACCAGAATGACGTCCGGGTTCTGCCGCAGGATGCTGCGCAGCGAGTGCACAAAGTCGGGCGCGTCGTGCCCCACTTCGATCTGCTCGACCAGCGAGACGCGGTTGGCGTGCTGGTACTCGATCGGATCCTCAATGGTGACGATATGATCGTGTCGCCGCGTGTTGATCAGGTCGATCAGCGCCGCCAGTGTGGAGCTCTTGCCGCAGCCGGTCGGGCCCGTGACCAGGATGAGACCCTGCTTGCGCTCGACCAGGCGCGCCAGGCCGCCCGGCAGGTTCAGGCTTTCGAGCGTCGGCACACGCGCGGGCAGCAGCCGGAAGCTCGCTGCCAGCATGCCCCGCTGATAGTGGACGTTTGCCCGCAAGCGGCCGATGCCGTCGCGCACGAACGAGAAGTCGGCGGACTTGTTTCTCCGCAATTCCTCAGACTGGCGCGGCTCGAGCAGAGGCAATACCAGACCGCGCACGTCCTCGGCGCTCAGCGGCGCGCCGGCCCCGATCGCCAGCGCGCCGTTCACCCGGAAGGCGAGCGGCGCTCCGGAGACCAACAGCACGTCGGAAGCGCCTTGGCGGAAGGCGCTCGCAAGAATTTCGTCCAGTCCGCCGTCGGCCGGCGGGACCGGCGCCGCCGCTCTTTCCGCCGGCCGCGTCCCGGCCGCCGACGTGTTCAGCTCCTCAACGATGCGCGCCAGTTCCGGATCGTAGGTGGACACTCTTCCGATTATGCCGCTTATGCCGCGCCGCGAGTGCCCGGGC
>JACOTZ010000336.1 GCA_016178155.1 Acidobacteriota bacterium | reverse complement strand
CGCCGGCAATTGCACCGCGAAGGTATTCTCAGGCGGCGGCGCAACCGGCCTCGCGAATACCCAGGTCGATCGCGTGTCCACCGCTATTGGTTCAGGAACCACCGCAAGCTCGGGTATCACGGCCGCAACGCAAGCGCCCAGAGAACTGCTTTACGGCGTCATCGGCGTGGAGGGCCCTGGTGACGACCCGCCCGGGACCTTCTTGAACTCGTACACCTCATATTTCGATGACCACAGGGGGTTCGGTACGACTGGACAGGGGGCGTCCTCCAATATCACATTGCACGTGGGGGTGCGCACCGTGAACACCACCGGCGAGTACTTCGTCACCAAGACAGGACTTGCCAACCGCGACTGGGCCGCCCTTGTCGCAACCTACAGAGGCTTGCAGCAGTAACGCTCGGTCTCTGTATGAGGACGGGCTGTCCAGATTGGCAATTGCGTCTCGACAAGCGCCGTACTGATGGAGAATCTGTCTAGTGTAGCGAACCCCGTTTGCTGATGACTTCGGCGCCGAGATACGGCTGCAGCTCATTGGGAATCAGGACGGTGCCGTCTTTCTGCTGGTAGTTCTCGATGACGGCAACCCAGGTGCGGCCTACCGCGAGGCCGCTGCCGTTGAGCGTGTGCACGAACTCCGGCTTGCCTTTGCCGGACGTATGCCGGATGCCGGCGCGCCGCGCCTGGAATGCCTCGAAGTTGGAGCACGACGAGATTTCTTTGTACTCATTCAGCCCAGGCAGCCACACTTCGATGTCGTACGTCTTGGCCGAGGAGAAACCCATGTCGCCGGTGCACAGCACGACCGTGCGATAGGGGATGCCGAGCTTTCGCAGGATGGCCTCAGCGTTGGCGGTGAGCGATTCCAGCTCGTCGTAGCTCTGATCGGCGCGCGTAAATTTCACGAGCTCGACTTTCTGAAACTGGTGCTGCCGGATGATGCCCCGCACGTCGCGCCCGTAGGAGCCCGCTTCGCTGCGGAAACATGGCGTGTACGCGCACAGCTTAACCGGCAACCGGTCGGAGTCGAGCGTCTCGTCGCGGAAGAGGTTGGTCACCGGCACCTCGGCAGTGGGCGCCAGCCAGAAGTCGCTGCCCTTGATTTTGAACAGGTCGGCCGCGAATTTCGGGAGCTGCCCGGTGCCGAAGAGGCTTGCCGAATTGATGAGAAAAGGCGGCAGCACTTCGGTGTAGCCGTGTTCGCGCGTGTGCACATCGAGCATGAAATTGATCAGCGCGCGCTCGAGCTTCGCCCCGAGGTCGACGTAGACGGCGAAGCGCGCGCCCGTGATTTTGGCGGCACGCTCGAGGTCGAGCACGTTCAGCTCCGGACCGAGGTCCCAATGCGCCTTCGGTTGGAAATCGAAGTCGCGCGGCCTGCCCCAGCGGCGCACTTCCAGGTTGTTCTCGGGTCCGCGCCCGGCCGGCACCGACTCGTGCGGCACGTTGGGAATGCTCGCCAGCAGCTCGCGGAATTTCCCTTCGAGCTGCGCGGCCTCCTCATCCAGCCGTGCGATTTTCTCACCGATCTCACGGACCGTCCGCTGCCGCGCGCCGGTGTCCGCGCCCTGTTTTCTCAGCTTCGCGATTTCGGCGCTTTCCGAGTTACGGAGGGCCTTGAGCTTCTCGGCCTCGGTGAGCGCGGCCCGGCGGCTCGCGTCGAGGTCGCGAAAGTTGCCGGCGTCGAGGGTAAAGCCGCGCGCACTTAACCGCTCCCGGATGTGGTCCAGGTGGTTGCGGAAGAACGTGAGATCGTGCATTCCGGCGGTTTTACCGCTCCTCGATCGGGATCCAGCGCCTGCCCACCGGCTCGCCCGTGTAATCCGCACGCGGCCGGATGAGCCGGTTGTTCTGGTATTGCTCGAGAATGTGCGCGGTCCACCCCGCCATGCGGCTGACCGCGAAGATGGGCGTGAACAGGTCAACCGGGATGCCGAGCGAGTAGTAGGTCGAAGCCGAGTAAAAATCGACGTTCGGGTTCAGCCGCTTCTCCGACTTGATCGTCTTCTCCACTTCCGACGAGGCCAGGTACAGGTCCAGATGGCCGGTGCGCCTGCCGATTTCCTCGGAAAACCTGCGCAGGTGCGTGGCCCGCGGGTCCTCGGTCCGGTACACGCGATGGCCAAAGCCCGGCACTTTGATCTTGCGCTCGAGCATGTCGTGCACCATCCCGACAGCCTTTTGCACGTTTCCGTCCGCTTTGAGCAGCATGCGGATTACCTGCTCATTCGCGGCCCCGTGCAGTGGGCCTTTGAGCGCCCCGATGGCGCCTGTCACCGCCGAGTAGATGTCCGACAGCGTCGCCGCGATCACGCGCCCGGCGAAGGTGGAGGCATTCAGCTCGTGATCGGCGTGCAGCGTCAGAGCGATATCAAACGTGCGCTCCATCAGGTCGTCCGGACGCTTTCCGGTCAGCGTGTAGAGGAAATTGGCGGCAAAGCTCAGGGAGGGATCGCCGGGGATGATCTCCTTGCCCGTGCGCAGCCGGTCGAACGTGGTGACGATGGCCGCGGTCTGCGCCATCAGCTTCCCGGCCTTGCGCGCGTTCGCTTCCGCTGAATTGTCCTGGGCCAGTGGATCGTGCAGGCTGAGCATCGAGACCGCGGTGCGCAGAACATCCATCGGCGGGGACCGCGGCACGGAGCGTAGAAACTCGATCACAGGTTGCGGCAGGCTGCGATTGCCGACGAGCTTGCCCTTGAGCTCGTTCAGCTCCGTTCGATTGGGCAAGCGGCCGTGCCAGAGCAGGTAGATGACCTCTTCGAAGGTGGAGTGTTCCGCGAGCGTGTGGATGTCGAAGCCGCGGTAACTGAGAATGCCGGCTTCGCCGTCGATGAAACAAATCTCCGATTCCGCGGCAACGACGCCTTCCAAGCCTGCGCCTGTGACTACCATAGTGATGGCCTCAAATCTCCTGCTTGATGTCCAAAGATGCTTCGATTTCTTGCAGCCAGGGGCGTGCCCTAATTATAACCTCGCACTCGGGGCGGAGCCTGTCGCGACGATTGTGGGGGCCCCCTAAACGCTTCATAGCCGCGGGGTGGCCGGCCGTTGGCGCCACTTTGCTCAGGAATGCCGGGGGAAGGAAGGGCTGGAGGCGGGACGCGGCGTCCAGGTTTCGCCCGGCGGGCAGCCGCGGCGTTGCAAGTCGTGGCGTGCTGCGCTCGCACGGCTGGGGATGCTAAACACGGCGTCGAAAATAGCTGCGGAGAGCGCTTGCTGACGCGCGCGGCTCAGCACGGTCATTGGGCTAGCGAGTGGCGACCGTAAAATAGCTGTGGAGACCGCTTGCTGACGCGCGCGGCTCGGCACGGTCATTGGGCTAGCGAGTGGCGACCGACGCGCCGCGTCTTCATGACGCTGTGTTTCACGATGCGGCGCATCATGCCCCCCCGTATCCTTCAACCGTTGTACCCCGTCTCATCACAGTGAGGACCTCGGTTAAACTTGATCTGGAGGAATTGCCTCTTCCATGGCGATGCACCTGACCCGCGGGCTGACAGAACCATTGGCGGCAAGACCGGCTGAGCTGGGGCGCGAGGAGCTGATCCGCGTCTTCCGGCTCATGCAGACGTCGCGCCGTCTCGACGATCGCGAGATTCTGCTCAAACGCCAGAACCGCATCTTCTTCCAGATCAGCGCCGCCGGCCATGAAGCCATTCAGGTGGCCGCCGGGCTTTGGTTTCGGCCCGGACACGACTGGGCCTATCCCTACTACCGGGACCGGGCTTTTGCCCTCACCGCCGGGGTCACCCCGCTCGACATGCTCCTGCAGGCGGCCGGCGCCGCCTCCGACCGCGCCTCCGGCGGCCGCCAGATGCCATCGCACTGGAGCTCGCCCGAGCTGCACATCGTTACCGGCTCCTCACCCACCGGCACGCAGTACCTCCAGTCTGTCGGCTGCGCCGAAGCCAAGCGCTACCTGGCGCCCGATTCCGACGAGGTCACCTTCGTTTCCAGCGGCGAAGGCGCCACCAGCGAGGGTGAATTCTGGGAGTCGATCAACGCCGCCTGCCTCGAGCGCCTGCCCCTGCTGTATGTGATCCAGGACAACGGCTGGGCCATCTCGGTTCCGGTCGACAGGCAGACGCCCGGCGGCAACATCTCGCAGCTCCTCGAAGGCTTCCCCTACCTGTTCCGCATCGAAGTGGACGGCACGGACTTTCAGGCCTCCTACGCCGCCATGCGCGAGGCCGTGCTCTACTGCCGCGCCGGCCAGGGACCCGCGCTCGTGCACGCCACCTGCATCCGGCCTTACTCGCATTCGCTCTCCGATGACGAGCGGTTGTACAAAACCGCCGCCGAGCGCGAGCGCGAGGCGGCGCGCGATCCGCTGCTGCGCTACTCCGAGTGGCTGCTCGCCGATGGCATCCTGGACCCCGGCGGGCTCGAGCGCTTGCAGCGCGAGGTTGACCTCGAGATCCAGGAGGCCACCGCGCGGGCGCTCGCGGAAGAGGCGCCGGAGCCGTCGACCGCGCTGCGCTTGCTCTATTCCGACAAAGTCGATCCGACCAACCCGGAGTTCGACACCGAGCCGCACTTCACCGGCGAGCCGCGCACCCTGCTTGACGAGATTAATCTCACGCTCGCCGAGGAGATGCGCCGGGACCGCCGGGTGATCGTTTTCGGCGAGGACGTCGCCGATTGCAGCCGCGAGGAGAATCTGTGCGAGGTCAAAGGCAAGGGCGGCGTCTTCAAAGCGACCGCCGGCCTGCAGATCGAGTTCGGGAGCTACCGCAGTTTCAACACGCCCATTGCCGAGGCGGCGATCATTGGGCGGGCCACCGGCCTCGCCACCCGAGGGCTCAAGCCCATCCCGGAGATCCAGTTCTTCGATTACATCTGGCCCGCCATGATGCAGATCCGCGACGAGCTCGCCAGCCTACGCTGGCGTTCGCACAACGGTTTCTGCGCGCCCCTGGTCATCCGGGTTGCCATCGGCGGTTACCTGAACGGCGGCGCCATCTATCACAGCCAGTGCGGCGAGGTCGCCTTCACGCATATACCCGGTTTGCGCGTCGTGTTTCCGTCGAACGCGCTCGACGCCTGCGGCTTGCTGCGGACTGCCATCCGCTGCGACGACCCTGTGCTCTTCCTCGAGCACAAGCGCCTCTACCGGGAGCCTTACAACCGCTCGCCGCATCCCGGGCCGGATTACCTGGTCCCCTTCGGCCGCGCGAAAGTGGTCAAGCCGGGCCAGTCGCTCACGATCATCACCTACGGCGCGGTGGTGCAGAAGAGCCTACAGGCGGCTGCGCATCTGGAGGCGAAGGTCACCGACGCCACCATCGAAGTCATTGACCTTCGCACGCTCTCCCCTTACGATTGGCCTGCGATCGAGCAATCCGTGAAGAAAACCAGCCGTGTCATTGTCGCCCACGAGGACACGCTCTCCTGGGGCTACGGCGCCGAGATCGCCGCCCGCATCGCGGATGAGCTCTTCACCTCGCTCGACGCCCCGGTCGCCCGCGTCGGCGCGCTCGATACCTGGGTCGGCTATCACCCGCGCCTCGAATACGAGATCCTGCCGCAGGTCGAGAATCTGGTGGCCCAGGGCGAACGCCTGCTGGCGTTCTAGGGCGGCGTAGGGGATCGTTTGACAACCGCTTCCTCACGGTCGCGGCTCCGAGTGAACTTGCGAGCCGCGCTTGAGCCGATGCCACCCCGCCGTCGTGATGAGAAATGCCTCAGCGAATCACGACGGTGACGCCCGCCTGGCTCTCGCGCTCACCCACGCGAATCGCCAGGGGCACGGAGCCGGGTTGCCTTGTACGGGCCACTCGCACGTTCACCTGCAGCACGCCCGCCACCAGCCCCGGCGCGGGACCCGCGTACAGCACCTGCGCCTCTTCACCGCCGAGAGTTGCCGTCACCGGTAGCTCCAGTCTCGCGAGCGGCGGCGTACTCAGCCGGCCATCGACGCTTGCAGGCGAGGTCTGGCCGCCGCCGGTCGCGAAGATCATGATCACCGAGCCCGCGGAGGCGGGTGCGGCGTCGCCGTTCACCGTGCCGTCCTGGTTGAGCACCGCCGCCTGGCCGCGCCCCGAGGCATTGAGCGTAAAGATACCGGGAGCCGAGGGCGCCACGGGCGCCGTCAGCCGGTTCGACGCCACGCCCATGAACTCCACGACAACCGTCGTCAGCGACCGGCCCGCGATTCCGTAGGGCACCACAGCGCTCGCGGCGCCATCAGCGGCGTAGATCACGGGCGCGGGGATGTCGTCGAACAGCACCCTGGTATTGCCGGCGTACGTCGTGACCCCGGCTTTATCCTCCGTCAGCTCGAGCGGAGTGAGCTGCTGGGGTCCGAACCCTGAGCCGTAAATCGTAACGAGTTCGCCTGGCGCCACCGGCCCGGGGAGAAAGCTCGCGCCGTTGAGCACGCCCGCCTCGCTGATCTGGACCGCGATTGGGGCCTGTGTGACCACCAGCGTCTGATCCCCGACGCTGACCCGGCCCCTGCGCTCCAGGCCCGAGTTATTCGGCAATACGCTCAGGTTCACCACGCCCGAGCCGGATACGCTCGACCAGGTCACCCGGATCCAGCCTTCGCCGCTCACCGCTTGCCAGCGGCACGCCCCGTTGCCGTTGACGCTGGCGCTGCCGGCGCCGCCCCGGCCGCCGATCTCGAGATGCTGCGGCGTCAGCGCGAGCAGGCAGGTGGCGCCCGCCTGCGTGACCGTGAAGGTCCGGCCCGCGATCGTGATCGTCCCCGTGCGAGGCTCGGCGGTGTTGTTGGGCGCGACGCTGAACGCGATCGTGCCGCTGGCCGACCCGGCCGCGCCCGCCGTGATCGTGATCCAGCCCGCGCCCGCCGCCGCCGTCCACGCGCAGTTTGCGCTGACCCCGATGTTGGAGCTCGCGCCGCTTGCGGCCGCGGCGAAACTCGTCACCTCCAAGCCCACCATGCACGCCAGTCCCGCCTGGGTGACTGCGAAGATGCGGTTGCCGACCGCGATGGCGCCCGTTCGCGCCTGCTGCCCGGTATGGGGAGCAGCCGTGTATGTCACAAACCCTTCCCCCGCGCCCGAAGCGCCCGAGGTGATAGTCAGCCAGGAGGCCGTGCTGCTCGCCGCCCAGTTGCAGCCGCCAAGGGCGTCCACCGCGATCGAGCCGCTCTCTCCGGCCGCGCCAACGTTCGAAGATTGCGGACTGAGCGTCACTTCGCAGGTTGCCGCCGGCTGGAAGATCAGGACGGTCTGGCCGCCGATCAGGATGCTGCCCGTGCGCGGCTGCCCGCTGGTGTTGGCGCTCACCGTGTAGATAACGGTGGCGTTGCCGGTTCCGCTTTGGCCCGTTTGGACGATGATCCAGTCGGCGCTGCTCGCCGCCGTCCACTCGCATGTGGTCGCAACGGCGATGTTGAACGTTCCGCCGGCAACGGGGGCCGCCTGGGACGGCGGGCTCAGATTGAAGCTGCAGGCCGCGCCCGCCTGCTGCACGAAGAATTCCTGGCCGCCGATGCTGATGCTGCCTGTCCGAGGCGCGCTCGCGGTGTTCGCCCCCACCGTGTACTGCACCGAGCCGTTTCCCGTGCCGGTCTGGCCGCTGTTGATCGTAATCCAGGGAACGCCGGACGCCGCCGGCCGCTCGCAGCTTCCGGTATTCGCCGTCACCGCGATCACACCCATACCGCCGCCGGCCCCGAACGCCGCCCCCGGCGGATTGAACGTGAACAGACACTGCCCCGCCTGCGTGATCGTGAAACTGCGGTTGCCGATGCTGATGGTGCCGGTGCGCGAGGCGCCCGCGGTGCTCGCGGCAACCGTATAGGTCACGGTTCCATCCCCCATCGCGCTGCCCGACGTGATCGAGATCCAGTTGGCGGAGGTCGTCGCCGCCCAGCTACAGTTGCTGCTTACACTGAACGATCCGCCGCCACCGGCGGCCGCCACGCTCGCCGATTCCGGTTCCAGGACGAACGTGCAGTTCGCGCCCGCCTGCGTGATGGTGACCGTCTGGTTGGCGATGTTGATCGCGCCCGTGCGGGAGTTGATGGAGGTGTTGCGCTGAACCGTGTATCCCACCGTGCCATCGCCGGTGCCGGACTGGCCGAATGAGATGGTGATCCAACCGACAGTGCTGCTCGCGGTGCGCCCGCAGGTGCTCGCGCTGGCCGTGATCGTAATCAGG
>JACOTZ010000335.1 GCA_016178155.1 Acidobacteriota bacterium | reverse complement strand
GGATCTCCAGCAGGGGCGGCTGCACACTGGGCTCCATAGGTCCCATTATCAGCCAAAACATTTCCGCATCGATATGTTTTTTATACCCGCCCCGATATTTTCACACCTTCTCAGGGAGTGGTGGTGACGAACCTCGGTTAGATTAGCCGGTGGTTACGCCCCATCCGACGGCCGCCGCTCGGAATGCGCCGCCTTTACGTTCTCAGTGCAACCTCAATAGCCGAATGACTTCGGCCTAAGCGGGGCTACGAGCCTGCCAGCACGCCAGAGAGAGGACCCGTGCTGTCGGCAAAGCGCTCGACGGGCGCGCCGAAAGCTTCCAGCATCGACACGTAGAGGTTGGAGAGCGGTGTGTCGTTCCTGTAGACCAGGTGGCGCCCGCCTGCCAGGCGCCCGCCGCCGCATCCCGCGAGCAGGAGCGGCAGGTTGTGCGGGTCGTGGCGATTGCCATCGCGCAGCCCGGATCCGAACAGAATCATGGAGTTGTCCAGCAGCGAGGCCTCGGCTTCCTTTGTCTCCCGCAGCTTCTTCAGCAGGTAGGCATACTGTTCAACGTGCCAGCGGTTGATGAGTTGATACTGGCGCAGCTTATCGGCGTCGCGCTGGTGGTGCGAGAGCGAGTGGTGGCCGCCGCGTACGCCGTCGAGGAACGAGAAGTTCTGATTGCTGACCGCGTTGCCGAACATGAACGTGCAGACGCGGGTACTGTCGCTCTGAAAGGCCAGGGCGACCATATCGAGCATCAGCCGGACATGCTCGGCAAAGTCCTTGGGAATACCGGCCGGGCGCGCCTCCTCGGGCAGCGGCGCCCGCGGCTTCCAGGCCAGCTCTTCGGGGCGGCCGGCGCGCTCGAGCCGTTCCTCGAGCGAGCGCACGGCTGAGAGGTACTCGTCAAGGCGGTGACGATCAGACCGTCCCAGGCGCTCACGCAACTGCTTCGCGTCATCGAGCACGCGGTCGAGCAGTAACCTGTCTTGTCCGGCGGCGTCGCCCCGCGGCTGAGTGGCGCGGAACAGGCGCTCGAATACCGACCGGGGGTTAATTTCTCGTGCCAGAGGGCTGGTGGGTCCGCTCCAGGCTATGTGGGAACCGTAGACGCGGGTGTAGCCCACATTCCTGTCGACGCCGGTGGTCACGGGCGCGGTGCCCAGCTCGAGCGATGGTAGCGGCGTTTGTTTGCCGATGCGCTGCGCCGCCACCTGGTCCATGGACACGCCGTTGCAATTGATGTCGACGCCGAGGGTCTTCGTGACCGTGGTGCAGGTGAGGAAGCCTGAGGTCTTGACGTAGTGGCCGTCACCGGCTACGGCGCTCCGGTTCCAGAGATTGGTCAGGACGGTGATCTCGTTCTTCACATCAGCGAGCGGCGCAAGCGTGGAAGACAGCTCGAAATCGCGGCCCTCGCCCGCGGGTGTCCACATCTCGGGGTGGACGCCGTTGGGCATGTAGAGCACGGCCATGCGCACGGGCGGGCGCGACCCGGCCGCGCGTGCCGGTTTCGGCATCATCGCCTCGAGCCAGGGAAGAGAGAGCGTGGCGCCGACGCCGCGGAGCACGGTTCTACGCGAGAGCGCGGTCAAGTAGATCCCTCCGTCTTTCTAGTATTACCCGAACCGCCCGCGGGCGCTGGAACGGGCGCGTTGGCCGCCGTCCCCGCCTGGTAGCGGAAGGGCACGCTGTTGACGATGCCCAGGATCAGCGTTTGCGCGCGGTAGTCGTTCTTCTCCAGTTCCGCGGTGATCTGGTTCACGATGCAGGAGTCTTCGATGGTCAAGCCGCGGCCGAGCGCATAGCCGAGCAGCTTGCTCGTGAGATTGCGTACAAAGAGGTCTTTCTGCCGGAGCAGGACCACGCGCAGTTCGTCGACACCGTTGAAGGCTGTGCCGTCCGGCAACTCGCCAGAAGCATCGATGGGCTTGCCGTTGTCTTCGGTGCGCCAACGGCCGAGCACGTCGAAGTTCTCCAGTCCGAACCCGAGCGGATCGATGCGGTTGTGGCAGCTCGCGCAGGCAGGGTTGCGGCGATGCTGTAGGAGCAACTCCTTCAGTGTCCGGGCCGCGGCGCCGCCGTGCTCTTCCTCCAATTTCGGGACATCAGGCGGCGGGGGCGGCGGAGGCGTGCCCAGGATCGCCTCGAGAATCCATTTGCCGCGCAGCACCGGGCTGGTGCGATGCGGCTGCGAGGACACGGCCAGCACGGCGGCCATGCCGAGCAGCCCGCCGCGATGGGTGCCCGGCGGTAACTCGACGCGCTTCGGCTGCTGGCGCAGGCGCTCGCTCAACTCGATTCCGTAATGGCGCTGCAGCTTGTTGGTGAGAATCGTGAACTTCGAATCGATCAGGTTCAGCAGCGACAGGTTTTGGGCGAGCAGCTCCTGAAAGAACAGAATCGGCTCGTAGCGCATGGCGGACTGGATCTCGGCATCGTAGTAAGCGGGGAAGAGCTTGGGATCGGGCTTGATATCGCGGCCGAGCTCGCGCGTGCCGAGCCACTGCTCGACGAAGTTCTCGGCGAACTCGCGCGACTTCGGGTCCTTGAGCATGCGCACGACCTGCGCCTGCAGCACCTCGGGTTCGTGCAGGCTGCCTTGCGCGGCGAGACCGAACAGCGTTTCATCGGGCATGCTGCCCCAGAGGAAATACGACAGCCGCGACGCAAACTCATATGGGCCCACCAGGCGTGGTGCGGGATCGGGGTTCGGGTCCTCCAGCCGGAAGAGAAAGTGTGGGGAAACAAGGACGCCGCGCAGCGCGAAAGCGATCGTTCCATCCTGCGATTCCCCGCGCCCGCGCGCGCCGCGGAAGAGCGCGACGTAGTGCTCCACCTCTTCCGGCTTCACGGGACGGCGGAAGGCGCGCGGCAGGAAGGCTACGAGAACCTTGCGGGCGGCCTGTTCGGGACTCGTCGTCTCGTTCGGCTCGGCAATGAGAAAGCGCGCGCGCGACCGCGGGTCAGACATCGCATAGCCGAGCGCGGTGTTCGCGGCCTCGAGGTACTTCTCGGCGTGAATGGGCGAGAGGAACAGCGTCTCCGCCGCGTTGTCGAAGCCCTCACCCCCGGCCCCGTCGGCGGGCAGCGCGTGACCCGCGTTGATGTGGATATTGAGCAAGTCGCGGATGGTCGCCGCATACTCGGCGCGGTTGAGGCGCCGGAGCGGCGCCGGTCCGGGTGCAATTCCGTCCGAGCAGGCCGCGGTCCGCAGCCTAGTGTCGATCCAGGCGGAAAAGCGCTCGCGCACCTCCGGCGCGGGCGCCGGACTGTTCTTCGGCGGCATCTCGCCCTGCCGCACTCGCGCCAGGATCCGGCTCCAGGAGCGGGGCGTCTCGGTGATGCTCTTCTCGCTGGTGAGGCGAGCCACGTCAAAGCCCGCCACAGCTGTTTTTCCGGCATGACATCCGACGCAGTAGCGCTTGAGTACAGCCTGTGCATCCCGGAAAGCGAAGGGCTCCGCCGCGGCGGCGGCCCGAGCAAGCAACACAAGGGCAAGTAAAGTGTAGACGGACGGCGACAAAGCGGTACTTCTGTTTATAATAGCGCGGTGATAGAATGCCCGGTTGAGCGCCGCAACCGACTATTTCGACAAGACTCTCGCACTGCTCGAGCAGATCCGCGAGAGCGAGCTGCCGCAGATCGAGCGGGCGGCGGAGATCTGCGCGGAGAGCATCGCGAACGGCGGGCTCGTGTTTCTGTTCGGCAACGGGCATTCGCGCATGATGTGCGAGGAGATGACGCCGCGGCAGGGCTGCTTTGTCGGTTTCGTCGCGCTGGTCGAGCTGGCGCTGTCCAATCACGCAAACATCGTCGGAGCGAACGGCCTGCGGGCGCCTCTCTACCTGGAGAAGTACGAAGGCTACGCGGACGAGATTCTGAAGGGCTTCCGCTTCGGACCAGATGACGCCTTCATCGTGATCTCGACCAGCGGCATCCGGCCGGTTGTCGTCGAGATGGCGATGGGGGCTCGCAGCCGGGGGCTGCCGGTGATCGGGATCGTCTCGCGCCGCCACGCGGAGCAGTCGGCGCCGGCGCACAGTTCCGGCAGCAAGCTCACCGACGTCGCGGATGTCGTCATCGACAATCACTGCCCGCCGGGGGACTGCGTGCTGGAGCTCCAGGGCCTGGAATGGCGGACGGGCCCGGCATCCACGGTGACCGGCGGCATGATCATCAATATGGTGCGCTGCGCCACGGCCGAGCGGCTGCTGGCGCGGGGCGTGCGGCCGGTGCTGCTGCCGAGCCACCAGTTCGTGGGCAACGCCGGCGCAGCCGACCAGTTCGAGCGTTTCTACGATGCCTATCGCAAGAGCCTCGCTCACCTGTACCAGTAATCCGGATCTCTCACGAGCGCACGGACCAGTGAGACACCACACCACCAACGCTTCACGATCGGAACGGCGGAGATGAAGACAGTACGGATCGGAATGCTCGGGTCGGGTTTCGTGGCCGAGTTCTACATGCAGGGACTGGCCAACGTGAACGGCCAGGAGGTAGCGCTGAACTACTCGCGGACTGGCCCGCGCGCGGAGGCATTGGCGCGGCGCTGGAACATCCCCGAGTCGACCACCGATCTCGAAGCCGCCATCGCGCGCGATGACATCGACCTGTACGTGATCGCGCTGCCGAACGAAGAGCACCTGGCGGCTGCGCTGGCGCTCGCGCAAGCCAAACGCAACCAGGTATGCACGAAGCCGCTGGCACGGAACCGCGAGGAAGCCCGGCGCATGCGCGACGCCGCGGCCGCCTCGGGCGCGCTGCACGGCTATGCCGAGACCGAGGTGTTCGCGCCGTGCGTCGTGAAGGCGCGCCAGGTGATCGAGCAGGGCGGCATCGGGCGCGTGCTCTGGGTGCGCTCGCGCGAGTCGCACAGCGGGCCGCACAGCCCGCATTTCTGGGACGTGGAGAAAACCGGCGGCGGCGCGCTCAACGATCTCGGGTGCCACTGCATCGAGGCGGCTCGCTACTTCTATGGAAAGGACGACGTCGTGGCCGAGGTGATGGCCTGGGGCGCGAACCTGGTGCATCACGCGAAGACGAAGGGCGAGGACAACGCGCTGCTCGTGCTGCGGTTCGCGAGCGGCGGGATCGCGCACTGCGAGCTCTCCTGGACCACGCTCGGCGGCCTCGACTTGCGCAACGAGGTGCACGGCTCGGAAGGCTCGATCTTCACCGACGTGACGCGCGCGACGCCGATCGCCACCTTCACGACGCGCTCGGCCGGGTACATCGTCGAGAAGGCCGATATCGACTTCGGCTGGACCCGGCCGCTGCCGGACGAGGCGTTCGCCTACGGCTACCAGGCCGAGATGAGGCACTTCGTCGAGTGCGTGCGCGATGGCGCCACTCCGCGGGAGACCTACGAAGACGGCTACATCGTCAACTGCATCCTCGATGCCGGCTACGAGTCGATGCGCTCGAAGCGCTGGGCGCCGGCCGTGTACTGATGGCGGGCCGGCTCGAGGGCAAGGTCTGCCTGCTGAGCGGCTCGACCGGGATCGCGGCCGCGACGGCGCGGCTGGCGGCGGCCGAGGGCGGGCGGGTATGCCTCGCCGCGCTTGATGAGCCTAGTTGCGCCAGCCTTGCCGGCGAGATCGGCGGCGTGTGGGTGGCCGGCGACCTGCGGAAGGCGGAAACGGCGCAGGCGGCGGTCCGGCGTTGCCTTGTCAGCTTCGGCAGCATCGACTGCCTGTTTAATGTCGCGGGCGTCAGCGGGCGCAGGCTCGGCGACGGACCGGTGGACGAGTGCAGCGAAGCGGGCTGGGACACCACGCTCGAGAGCAACGCGAAGTCCGCGTTCCTGCTGAGCCGCGAGGTGGTGCGGCTGTGGCTCGCGCGCGCGCCCGGCGCAAACCGGCTGCGCGGCTCGATTCTGCACATGGCGAGCGTGCTCGCCTTCTCGCCCGAGCCTTCGCACTTCGCTACCCATGCCTACGCGGCGAGCAAGGGCGCGATGGTGGCCCTGACGCTGGCAATGGCATCCTACTATGCGCCGCATGGAATTCGGGTGAATGCCATCGCCCCCGGCCTGGTCCGCACGCCCATGAGCGCGCGCGCCCAGGGTGACGCCGAGGTGCTCGCGGAGATGCGCGAGAAGCAGCCGCTCGCTGATGGGCTCATCGATGCGGACGAGATCGCCCGTGCGGCTGTGTTCCTGTTGAGCGACGACGCGCGCATGATCACTGGGCAGGTGCTGACCGTCGATGCCGGGTGGCACGTGCGGTAGACTCATCAGCGCTCAGGCCGCGCGAGACGGGCCGTCGAGGCGTCTACCCGCGGCGGCGAGCCGAAGTTCGTCACCGACAGGATTTCGAACCGCTTGCTGACGCGCGCGGCTCAGTAAGTGCCGTCAAATCAGCGGAAGCGTTCTGAGCCACGACCGTCAGGGAGTGGTGGTGACGAACCTCGGCGTGCGTCCGGCGGTCCGCCTCCGCCCTGCGGCTTGTATGTCAAAACAGCGATAAAACGAAGATCAACTATGGCAGGACGGGTGGAG
>JACOTZ010000334.1 GCA_016178155.1 Acidobacteriota bacterium | reverse complement strand
CGCGGGTGTATTCTCTATCAAGCTTCGGGAATTCGACGGTGAGAGTGAGAACGTCCGGACCGATCGACCGCCATTGAATCGCCGAGGAGTCGATACCTTTGGCTTTCAGGACCGCCTCAACCCACTTCATGGCGATGGGGGCTTTTGTGCGAAACTCTTCCTGCGCTTCGTAGCTTTCAAAGTCTGGCATGACAGGGATAATTGCGCCATCGTTGTGCCACCACAGCAAGACACACCGGTACAGGCTAGACAGCGGCATCGCTGAACCCCTTTACGGCTCAACGAGTTAGCATAGGAAGCCACAGGCTGATACGGGCGCAATCGGGTTCAAATCCCGGCGGCCCCCCCAAATTCCTCAAAGGCTTACAAGTCTCCCCTCCTCCAACACCCCTCTCTGGAGTCCAAACGGAGTCCACTCTCCGTGGGTAGCATTGGGCAGCATTGCCAAAACCACTGCGCCTACGGTTCGGTGCTTCTATTCAACGGCTTACCTCGCTGGGCATGATGGGCAGGATTTTCGGAAGTTCTGTCCAAGCAACACGGGCACACGCGCTGATGTTGAGGCCGAGGCCCCTTCTTCGTCCGAGGTATCAATTGAGATACACTGGTGGAGGAGAACAATATGCGGCAGCAAACCGGGAAAACCCAGATGATCCATGCGCGGATCGATCCCAAGTTGAAGCGGTCGGCCGAACGTGTCTTCTCGCGAATTGGCATTTCGACGACGGAAGCGATTCGGCTCTTTCTCAGACAGGTCGAATTGCACCAGGGGCTCCCGTTCCCCGTCAAGGTCCCCAATGCAGAGACGGTCGCCGCGATGACGGAGGCCAACGATCCTGCCACGCTGAGGCGATTTAGCTCTTTCCGGGAATTGCGTGAGAAGGTCTGATGGCGCTGCTTCTTCTCACCACAACCGCGTTTGAAAGAGACTTGCGGCGGGTTGAGAAGCAAGGCAAGGATCTCGACAAGTTGGAGGCAGTTGTCGACCTCCTGCAGGCGCAAGAGCCCTTGCCGGCCCGCTGTCGGCCTCATCCTTTGCGCGGGGACTGGTCGGGGCATTGGGACTGCCATGTAGAGCCGGACTGGCTCCTGCTCTACAGGGTCACGGCAACCCAGTTGATCCTGGTGCGCACCGGGAGTCACGCCGAGCTATTTGGGTGAACAGCCGTGGCTGCAGCCCTCGGGCGCTCAACAGTCCTGAACCGCCGGCCACTCCGACCTGAAGATGACCGGTATGCTCAACAAGGAGAAGAGACCGTGGCACACCTTTCTGTCGCCGACATGATCCGCGACAAGCGCGAGGAGATTCTACGCATCGCAGCCAGGCACGGGGCGACCCAAGTCCGGCTAGTTGGGTCCGTCGCGCGCGGCGACTCCCGCCCGGTACAGCGAGGTCGATCTGCTCGTGACTTGGACGGAGGGAACGAGCCTCGACCACGCGGCTCTCGTGTTGGAACTCGAAGGTCTCCTGGGCAGGAAGGTTGATATCGCCAGCGACGGCTGGGTGAAGCCCTCGATCCGGGAATTGGTGTATCGGGATGCAGTCGCCCTATGAGGAGCGACGCTGATCGCGTAAGCGACATCCTGGAAGCCATCGCGAAAATCAGATCACGAACAACGGAACAACGACGCTTTTCAACAGGACGAGATGGCCCAGGTCGGGGTGATCCATCGTCTTCAGGTGATTGGCGAGGCTGCCCGCGGCGTGTCGCAGGCCCTCAGAGAACGCCATCCCGAAGTCCCCTGGCCGGAGATCATTGCGCTGAGGAACATCTTGGTGCACGAATACTTCGGCCTCAACATGCAGCAAGTCTGGACCATGACCCCAAAAAGATCTTTTCCGTACTGGAAGAGCAGGTTCGGCGCAGCCATTCGGAGATCACCGCCAACCCTGGTGGATGACGAGGAGGCGACATTGAACGAAACGGCCGTACCCGACTGGGATGCCATTGAGCGTGAGGTGACCCGAAAGCTGCGTTATCTGCGCGCCGCTTGGGAACACACTGCGACCAACGAGCCGGAACTGCATGAATTGATGAAGCGCGATCTTTACCTGCCAACGATCAGGCACCTTGGTGCCTTCTGCGTGGCCGTCAAGGAAGAATGATCGACGCGTCGTTCGACAGGCAAGACAAATCGCTGCCGCCGCGAGATCAGCGGTAAGCATCCATCCAACCGTCATCCGGCGGGAAGTACGCAGCGGCGTCCAGTCCGAGGCTACGGAGGATCTCTCACGCCTGGTCTTGCTCGACCTCGAGTTGGCTCACGGTAGGGCTGCCAGCGTCGCGATCGGGCAGACCCGGTCTCGAACGGGCGTAGTTCGCCACGCTCTTGCCGGACGGACCGATCACACCGGAAGTTCCGCCCAGCATTGCCGAATGGCAGCCCGCCACGGATGCCATTCAGTGAGTCAGACGAGGCGTGTTGGTTCAGCGCGAAATGGAGAGGGGGCGCTCTCCGTTAGCGAGTATTCCGCCCTCCCGATCGCGCGGCTTGGCTGCGTCTTGCGGTCTTAAGTTCCGGTTTGCGTGACTCGGAAGCAATCAGACTTCCGACGACCGCATTCGGATAGCGCCGTTCACCGGTTCCAACTTTCTGATCGCCCCAGGTCTCACCGAACCTAGCCGAGTTCCTTACCCACGAGCGTTCATGTCCCGAGCCGCGCAATTCATGTGGATTTTAACCGAAGAACATTGATCAAAGCTGAAAGAGCAGCCGGCTGCTGCCGGCGACTGGGGTAGTACAAAAAGAAACCCGGATACGGCTGGCACCAGGCTTCCAACACACGTACCAGTGCGCCACTGGCCAGATCGGGCGCGGCGAGATCCTCTCCCAGGAAGGCTAAACCGACGCCGTCGATAGCGGCACGGATCACGAGCTCAACGTCGTCAACAATCAGCGGTCCGTTCACGCCGACCGACAGGGACTTCCTCCCCTTCTCGAATTCCCAGCGGTACACACCGGCCGATCCGTGTCGAAAGTTGATGCACTGGTGCCGTATCAGGTCACGCGGCGACTTCGGCTTAGGATGCGATCCGAAATACGCGGGCGAGCCTACGATCGCCGGTCGCCGGTCTGGCGACACCCGCACTGCAATCATGTCCTTTTCAATGTATTCTCCGAAATGAATGCCGGCATCGAAGCCGCCGGCAACGATATCCATACGGCTATCGTCCGTGGTAACGTCCAAAAGAATCTCCGGGTAGTCCCGGGCGAACTGCCCCAGCTTCGGCGCCAGCACTGAGGACACAGCGAGACGCGGAAGGAGCAAACGTACCCGCCCCGCTGGTTTGTCACGAAAGCCGGAGATCTGGTCCAGACCTGCACGAACTTCGTTCAGGGCCGGGCGCAGCCGCGCCAGGAGTTGCTCTCCAGCTTCGGTCGGCGCAACACTCCGTGTCGTTCGGGACAGCAGGCGCACACCCAGCCGTTCCTCGAGCCCCCGAATGGCGTGGCTCACGGCAGAGGGGGAAACGCCCAGCCGCTTTGCGGCCCCGGTGAAGCTCCTTTCCTCTGCGGCTGTGAGCAGCACCGAGAGAACGCTTAGATCATCACGTGCCATTTATGAATTGTACTCATAAGGTCTTTGCGTTGCTGCACTCTACTCAAAAGCGGTCGTGAGCCTTACCCTGAAATTGAAGGCTGCGGGAGTAGAGACCATGCCACACGTGATCGTGAAGCTCTGGCCCGGAAAATCAGAGCAGCAGAAAGAGAAGCTCGCCGAGAGGATCACCAAGGACGTAATGGAGGTCCTCCACTACGGTGACGAGTCCGTTTCGGTCACTTTTGAGATCAGCGCGGAGGACTGGGCGGAGAGGGTCTACCGGCCTGACGTCGTGAACGCCCCCGGCAAGCTCTACAAGAAGCCAGGCTACAGGATGTAAACCATGGCGGGAAGAACTGTTCCCGCCTAAGAGAGGAAAGCCTTTCATGTGCAATCGACGGAACGAATCCCATGACGAGCATGGCCCTGCTGTGCCGGATCGGCGTGAGGTCTTACGAGCCGGTGCGGCCTTGGTCGCGGCACCGCTGCTCGTTGGTGTGACGGCGCGCGCACAGACTCCGCCCGCCGGTAACGGTCCGTACGCCACCCGCGCCTGCGGCGCCACGAGTGCCAAGAGTCCGCTCGGGCCTTTGCAGATCCAGCGCCGAGCGCTGGGTCCGAACGACGTGCTGCTCGATCTGCTCTATTGCGGCATTTGCCATTCCGACATACACAGCGACTGGGGACCGACCAGATACCCGGTCGTCCCGGGGCACGAGATCGTCGGCCGTGTCGGCGCGGTAGGGAGCAAGGTGACGAAATTCCGGGTGGGCGACCTCGGAGGTGTCGGCTGCATGGTTAACTCCTGCGGCACCTGCGAGAACTGCCTGGCCGATCGCGAACAGAACTGCCTGAACGGCACCACTTTCACCTATGCCTCGGAGGATCGCATCAGTGGTGGGCAGACCTTCGGTGGTTACTCCGACAAGATGGTGGTTACCGAGAAGTTCGTGATCGGCGATACTGCGCAAGGTCGTGATCAGGAAGCGGGGACCGGAACTGTTTGTTGAGGTTCAAGCCAGTGGCACGCTGCCCCGGTCGTTCGTCAAGAGCGTTGAGGGCGTTGCCGAACTGCTTAGCCTGCCGCCGGGCTGGAACTCGTACTCGGCGAAACCAATTGCACCGCAGAACGCCATTCGGGCGATCCGACTCGTTGCCGAGGTACTGGAACCCGAAACACCTGCTCCCTCGGTCGTGCCCAGAGTCCAAGGGGGTATCCAGCTCGAGTGGCACGCCGCGAACATTGATATCGAGGTCTACGTCGACTCTCAGGACCAAGTCACTTTCTACGCCGAGCACATCGAATCAGGCGAGAGCACTGAAGGTCCTCTCGCCGGCCGCGAGGACGTACTGAAAGCATGGTTGCAGCGCATTTCCGGAAAGTGAGCTCGGCGGCTTGAGTACTCCCGACGAATGCTCCCGGAACTTCCCGGACGACCCGACGGTTGCGGATGAGGTCGCACTGTTGCGTCGCATTCCACCCTGGCACTTCTACTTCGACAAGAGGCTCGGACGGATGCGCGCTCGGTCAGCTGCATTCGAGGACGATGCAGACGGTGACCCGATGTCGGCTTACAGGCGGGACGTTATCGAATCTGGGGGTGGCGAGGTGGCGCGAGTCATGGTCGGGCATGCGGGTTTCGCGCTCGCGTCACTCACCGCTGGCAAGTTCCGCTCCAAGGACAAACCGTCTTTCCCGATCCGCTGCCCGAGGAGTCATCACACGCCAAGGTCTGTGGCCCGAAGCCGGAAAGGGTCCGGCGATGGTTTGCCTCGGAGGCCCTTTGGGTGATTCCACCTCCAGCCAGGTGATCTCTCCGCACGTTTCCTCATGTATAGGGAACGGCGATTTGTCTTCTTGCTGAGAGGAATTCCAAAGGCGGGAACCGCGCGCGTGCGCGCGAGACACGTGCGATTCCACGATCAGAATCGCCGGTCTTTGGAGTCGGTTTGGAGTCCAAAAGGCCTTTGGTGGCGTTTTGGCGTCCAAATTCACGGCCACTAAGTCTTGTGTTTTCAGTAACCTGTGCTCGTAAGTTATTGATATTTCTTGCTTGGGAGGCGGCGAAGGAAGCGGCCCACCAGGAGCGCGCCGTGGCCATTGCCCGCGCGCTCGCCAAGTCGCACGGGGACGGCGCCGCCGCCGCGGAGAAGGCCATCGAGCCCATCAGGGGGTTTGGCTTCGCGGTGGCAGACGCCACCACCAGCGTGCAGAAGCTCATCATTGCGGACATCGGTCTGGACAAGGCCCCAGCCTCGCGAAGATCGCCGAGTCCTTCAAGCAGCAGGCGGGCGGCGTGTTCGACGCGCTCCTCACCAAGTCGCAGTCCGTGTGGAAGGCCATCGGCAACTCGTTCAAGACCGCCATCCTGACGGCCATCAAGGAGGTCGTCAGGTCGCGCGTTGCAGCCATGCTGATGCAGATGTTCACCGGCCAGAAGGTGTCTTTCGCGGGCGGCGGCGCGGGGCCTGGCGGTGGCGGCGGCATGTTGGGTGGGCTGGGCGGCTTGCTGGGCGTTGGCGCGGTGCCGGTGTTCAACGACGTGCCGATTCCTGGCGGCGCGGCGGGCGGCTGGGGCACGCCGCCGTACGCAGGTGGGCGTAGTCGACAGTACATCGCGGCGGCCGGGCCCACGCAGTAGATAACGCCTTCCAAGGCCCCACATGGCGACTGAGAAATGCCGGCTGCCCGGCGCCCAAACTCCCCCTCGGCACAAAAAAGCCCCGGCAGTTTGCTGGTTCTGCCGGGGCGGGGAAGCTGAGGCGGTGCTTTGTAGCGTTAGCGGATCGCGATCACGACGCCCCTGGTTGAGGAAACGCCGGTGACGTGCAATGTTACTTCCGCCTCTCCGGGAGCAAGATCGTTCGCCAAACGGGCGTTGACCTGGTACACGCCCGCCCAGCCGGGCGCAAGGCCGGCGAATTCGACCACGGCCGGCTTGCCGCCGACAGTGACCTGAATGTCTCCGGCCAACCGGCTTTCCGAGCCCGCGGCATCGCCGCTGGGCGGTCCGCCGAGCACCGCGCCCAGGCCCGTGGCGAACAGGAGGATGACTTCTCCGGGCTGTGCCGGACGCCGCTCATCGATCAGGGTGAAATCGGCGTGCAGCGCCGCCACAGGTCCACTCCCCGTGCGGGTGAGCGTGAACAGCGCCGGCACCGCGGGTGCAAGCACGACGGTTTCGGGAGCGCTGAAAACACCGTTGTTATCCACGACGACATCGACCAGGGCACGACCGGCAATCTCGACGGGCAATTGGAAACTGATCTGGTCGGGTTCGCCCCCGTCGCCGGAGAAAACAGCGATCAGGGGCGCCTCCGTATTCCCGACCAGTACCCTCACCCCCGCCAACTTGCGCGGAAGCGGGAATGAAGATGCCGATGCATTACCATCTGCAAGGTTCAGGCCGAAGATTGTGAAAATCGACCCCGCCACGAGCGGAGTGCCGTCGCCGGCAAAATCGGCGGCGCCGACGATACCTTGGCGGAAGATCACGGGGACGACGTCCGCGGTGCCTTCGAGGTCCCCGCCGATGGTGGCTCGCATCGCATCGCCGCTTGGGTTGCGGAGCTCGGCGGTCAATGCGGTGGATCCGGACTGCCGGCTGCGGAAGAGACCCGCATAGATCCCCGGCTCGACTTCCGCCAGCGGGAAATCTTCGCCGTCGGCCGTGACGGCCGCGCTCAGCCCGCGGGCGGGCTCTCCGTTGCCGCTGAACACCTTCACACGCACACTCATCGGCCTATGTGCTTCGGCCACGAAGTTATCCGCCGGCTCGAGGAAAGCGGCGATCACCTGGTTGGCGCCGGCGGATGCGCCAGCTACCGTGAGAATCACGTGCAGAGTGACCTGGGAGGCCGAAATGGCGCCCGTTGAGCGGAACGTGACGGTTCCCTGGTACACGCCGGCAGCCAAGCCGGTCGAGTTCGCGGTGACGTTGACCGTGGCAGGCGCCGTCCCCGTGGCGGGGCTCACTGACAGCCAGGGGCCGCCTGTCTGGGTCGCAATCGTCGTCTCATACGCGGTGCTCGCGGCTCCCCGTACCTGCAGACTGACTTGTTGCTGCGGCACGGCGGCTCCCACGGATGCGGCATGGAAGGCGAGGGCGCCTGGTGAAATCTGCAGGCGGACGGCCTCGGCAGCCGCTCCGGCAACACGCAGCAGCACCGGTATGGTGCGGGTCTCGCGCACGCTGCCGGTAATGTTCAGCGTGATCACGCCGGTGTAGACGCCCGGGGCCAGCCCGGTGGCGTTCGCGGTTACGTTGAAGCTGCCCGGTATGGTGCCGCCGCTCGACGAGAGAGAGAGCCAGTTGCCGCCGCGGGCGGTTGCTGTGGTGGCCGTCCAGGTCAGGCCGGTGACGCTCGAGGTGAGCTGCACCGGGACGCTGGCCGGGGTCACGGCGCCGCCGCTCGCGGAAAACTCGACGACCCGGGGGCTGACACGCACGGCTGCCAGACTCGCGCCCTGGGTGGGCGAAGTACTGCCGGGCTGACCCACGATTCGCAGGAACACCCTCGCTTCGGCGCTCTCGCCGCCCGAACTGACACGGATCTCGCAGCTCTGGTGCTCATCGATGCCGGCCAGTGCGCTTGCGCTGAGGCTGAGCGTGATGGACCCTTCTCCGGATCCGGTTGCGCTGCTGCCGTCGTTGAGCAACAGCCAGGGGCAGGCGCCTTGCTTTTGAGCGGTCCAGGAGGCGTTACCTTGCGCGAGGTGGCGGATCTCGAGGGTGCGCGGCGAGGGCAAGTCCCCCCCGGGATGCACGATGAAGTTGAAGGCGTGCGGCGAGATCACAGGCTTCTTTCGACCTTGGCCGGGTTGGCCATCGCCTTCGCCTTCCACTTCGAGTTCGACCTCGATGCGTTGCGACAGACTGCCGCTCGCAACCAGGATCTCGCCGCGGTAGTCGCCTTTGGCGAGCCCGGCGGCATTCACGGTCACGGTGAGGGCGCCATTACCCGCTCCGGACATTGGGCTGACTTGGAGCCAGTTCCCGCCCGCGGGGGTGATGACCGTCTTGGTCACGGTCCACGATGCGTTCCCAATGTTGGATATTGCGATCATGCGCGAGGGTGGCCTGACTGCGCCGTCCTCGCTTTCAAACTCAAGATGATCGGGGCGCGCGATGAATCCGGCAGTCGAGCCGCCGGCGCCGGTCAGCACCCGCAGTGTGACATCGACGTTGATCGGGCTCAGGCCGGGCATGCCGACTGGCGTGATGGTGACGCGACCCGTATAGGTGCCGGCAGTCAGCCCCGTCGCGTTCGCAGTGACTGTCACGTTGCCGGGAATCGCACCACCGCCGGTTGCGGTCAGCCAACCCAGGAAAGGGCCGGTGCTGGCGGTCGCGGTCGCCGTGAAGGTCAGCGCCGTCGAGACCGCGCCCATGGTACGAACCTCGAGGGTTCGGGTGAACACGTTTTCAGATCCGGACTTTGTGAACTGGATGGAGTCGGGGTTAACCCGCACAGGGCCGCTTCCGCCATTCGCGGCTAGCAGCACCGGCACGGCCAAGGCCCACAGCGTCGTGCGGAACAGACGGCGAGCCGAAGCCGCCATCGGCCTGGCGGATGTCGTGCGCTCACCGCGCGAACGCGACGCGTTCGCGGCTGGGGTCTGTGCCGCGGCCGGCGGTCGCAGAACTGCGGTTCGAAGTAAATCTATTGTTGCCATTCGTTCCTCCGTTTTCCTCTTCCTCCGCTTTCGGCCCCAGGCTTACTGCGCAGCCGCCCGCGCGGGCCGCCAGACGCTTCGGGGGACGCCCGTAGGTTCCAGCGGCAATCTTTTGCACGGATGGGTCCAATCCGCAGAAAACAGAAAAGTTAATGAATCGAGCGAGTTTGCGGCGAATGGGTTTACTGTGACTACGGTAGGGACGGTGCTAGGACGAGACAGCGCTGGGTCCCAGTGTCACAGGGTTCTAAGGTGTTCGCGGAGCAGAAGTCATTGCGGGGGCGATGAAGGGGCCCTCGCCCCAACCGGGACGCATCGCGGAATCAAGGACTTGCACTACGTTTGAGTAACCGCTGGCGAGGGTTGCGGCTGCTCCTGGCCAAAACTTGAGCCCCGTGCGTGTCCCTGGTTTCCTGAGAGACACGGCCGCATGTGGCCCGCGTTTCTGACCCCGGTAGCCGCAGACCGCCGCACAATCCTCGCTTCGGAACGATGCGATGCGTTACACTGCACCTGATCTGCATTTCTCACGGCGCTCGAATGTGGGTTGCGGAACGGCTGCGGCGGCTGCCTATGCCAGGTTGCTGTGATCGAAGTTCGTTTGAGACGCTTCGGTACGGTGACGCCGGCACGCGGTCGCTGACAAAGCGCACTGAGATGGCAGGCTAAGCTCGATTTCCTGGAGGCGTTTTGTGAAAAAACTGATCCTGCTGGCGCTGGCCGCCACGTCCCTCGCGCTCGCCCAAAACAAGAAGATCGTGGCGCAGGGCATCTCCGACCAGCTTGTGAATGAATTGAAGAGTTCGGTTCCGAACGTGACGATCGTACAGGCCCGGGGCGAGCAGTTCGCCAAGGAGATCGTCGAGGCTGACGCCGTGATCGGCGCCATCCGCCCCGAGCACTTGCGTGCCGCCAAGAAACTCAAATGGGTCCACGTCACCAGTGCGGGCGTCGAGCACGCCCTGTTTCCGGAACTCGTGAAAAGCGATATCGTGGTGACCAACGCAAAGAACGTTTACGGACCGCAGATTGCCGACCATGCTTTCGCTTTCCTGCTGGCGCTCACACGCAGGCTGAATCTGACCATTCCGGCGCAAGTGAATGAGGAATGGCCGCGCGGCCGCGAGGGCATGTTCGAGCTGAACGGCAAGACCGCGGTGATTATCGGCGTGGGCGGCATCGGCAGCAACATCGCACAGCGCGCGCACGGGTTCGGGATGAGGGTGATCGGCGTAGATCCCCGGGATATCACGCCGGGCAATATCGTCCAGAGGCTGGTTCCGCCGGACCGGTTGAATGAAGTCCTGCCGGAAGCCGACGTCGTCTTCATCTCCGCGCCCCACACACGCAAGAGCGAGAAGATGATGGGGCCCCAGCAGTTCGAGTTGATGAAGCAGGGCTCATATTTCATCGCCATGTCACGCGGCAAGGTCTACGATATGCCTTCGCTCGTGAAGGCGCTCGATTCGGGTAAACTCGCGGGCGCGGGCGTGGACGTGACCGACCCCGAGCCGCTGCCCAAGGGCCACCCGCTTTGGAAGTTCAAGAACGTCGTCATCACGCCGCACAGCTCGGGCGGGTCCGACAACCTCCAGCAGCGCTTGAATTTCGTGGTCGGCGAGAACATCCGGCGCTTCGCCTCAGGCAGGCCGCTGATCAACGTCGTGAATAAGCAGGAAGGGTACTGAAGGCTGGGCGCGGTCCTGCTGTGCAGCCGCGCTAGAACGGAACGGGGACGGCACGTTTCCGGCCGTCCCCGTGTGTGACTGAAGCCGCATTTCCCACCACGACCGTACTGCGACCTGCAGCCGCCAGCACTACACTTGGCGGCCACAGTGTGGGAAATGCGGGTTTAAGGCGGTGCTGCCTGCCTTAGCCTTGGTTGGCGGCGTTGGTCATGACCGAAGCCACCTTGCTGAAAATCGTGCTGATGCTAGCACCGATGCCAGGCATAATGGCGCCGGCCGCAACCGCGACGAAACCAGCCATGAGCGCGTATTCGATGAGATCCTGGCCTCGCGTATCCTTCCAGATCGCCAGCCTCAGAACCACAGTGTGAAATCGCTTCATTTTACCTCCCACGCTATCCATCGGTCGCTCGACAAAAACCCCCATAGGGTAAAAGTCCTGGACAGTACCATACGGTGTTTTTCGCACACCTTGGCTGCAGCACTTTAAGCCGGGGTGCACCTTCCGGTTCGCGTGAAGCGCCTGGTCGCAGGCGGGGAGGGCGAGGACACCAACGCCATGGAAGCGGCCTCGAAGAGGCCGCAGCGCCACAACTTAGGCGTTCTCACCGTGAAGGCCACGGACCCAAAATCCCGGTGGCATCCGGCGCCCGAACGGCATTGTCCGCCGGTCGTCTGGCGGTAGGGTTACCAATGATCACAATTGCGATCCAAATTAACCCGTCATATGCCATACTACGCGGGTAATATACAATGTCTGCGGGCAACTCGCGGGATACACAGGGTCAAGCGGAGGAGCTCGAACGTGCCGCACACCAACCACACCCGGCTAAAGCCCGCAGGTTCCTTTGCCACTGAAACTGCGGATTGCTGCTGAAGCCGCTCAGGCCAGCGCCTGCCGCAACGCACACCGAACGAAGCGCAGCCAAAAGAACCGCGGTCAATGTCCGCACGGGCGCCGCATCTCACGCACAGGCTGCTATGCTTACTCTTTCGAGGACGCAATATGTATTCACGCAGAACATTTGGCAAACTGGCGCTGACGGCCGTGCCCGCGGGCGCCTTGCTCGCAAAAGGGTCCAAAGTCAACGGCGTCATGATCGGCGCGCAAAGCTACAGCTTCCGCGACCGGCCGCTCGACGAGGCCATCAAGGCCATGTCTGACATCGGCCTGAGCTACGTCGAGCTCTGGCAGGGACACATCGAGCCGCCGCGCGGCAGCGCGCCGGAGGTGATCAAGAAGTGGCGGACGTCGCCCGAGGCGCTGCAGCAGCTTCGGGAAGTCAGGAAGAAGTTCGGCAGGGCGGGCATCCAAATCTACGCTCTGAACTACAGCTTCCGCCGCAACTATAGCGACGAAGAGGTCGCGCGCGGCATGGAGATGGCGAAAGTGCTCGGAACGAAGTACATCACGGCCTCCTCCACCGTGAGCCAAGCCAAGCGCATTAACGATTTTGCGCGCAAAGCCGGCGTGTTCGTGGCCATGCACAACCATTCGAATCTGAAAGACCCCGACGAGTTCGCCAAGCCCGAGAGCTTCCTCAAGGCAATGGAAGGCAACTCTAATATCAAGATCAACCTCGACATCGGCCACTTCACTGCGGCCAATTTTGATCCCGTGGAATTTCTCGATCAACACCACCGCGATATCGTGACGCTGCACGTCAAGGATCGCAAGCGTGATCAGGGGGCGAATGTCCCCTTCGGCGAAGGCGACACCAAGATCAAAGAGGTTCTGCAGCTTCTGAAGGCGAAGAAGTACGCGATCCCAGCCAACATTGAATACGAATACAAGGGTGCGGATACCGTCGCCGAAGTGCGCCGCTGTTACGAGTACTGCCGCCAGGCGCTCTCGTCCTGACGGGCCCCGCCGAAAAACTGAGCGGCCCGCATTCGCGCCGGGCCGTTGGCAACCCCCGTGCCGGGTGTCACGGAAGCGGCCGCACCACAGGAGTCCCGCAGCCTGCGTCAGTCTGTCCGTCGCTCGCCGGCGTGGCTCGGAATGGACAATTCCGAGCCGCGCGCAAGTAAGCAAGCGGTCTGGGACGGTACCCTAATTGTTCAGTTCGAACTCGCCGACGTATGCGCTGCGCTTCTCGGGGCTGTTCCATCTGGTCCCGAGCTCTTGGCCGCTGAACGAGTGCGCCAGCGCGAAAGCCGGCATCGCATGCGACACCTTGGTGAGCGGCCGGTACCAGTTCTCCTCGTTGCTGCAGAGATGGTCGCCCTCGTTGATCGCACGGGTCTGGATGGCCGCCAAAGTGCCGGCGCTCAGCTTGGCTTTGGCGCCATGGACGCTGCCGTCCACCTGAAACTGAATCGGCGCGGTGTGGACGCCGACGATGTCCTGCAGCAGATCGCCGCCCATGCGCCGTGCGAAGGCTTTGAGCGCGAGCCGCTGCTCGGGCGTGGCGCGCTCGTCCACGATCACGATCGATTTCACGGGATAGGCTGACGCATGCACGTTGCCCAGCGTTGAGCTGGCGCGGATCGCCGCAACCACAGCCAGGCCGTCGAGCTGAACGCCTTCGAACGTGCCCTGATTGATCTTCCAGCCGAAAACGGCGAGATTTCCGACCAGGTCGACTTCCGAGTTGGCAAAGCACGGGCCGGTGTAGACATCGGCCGTGCGCGCCTCGATATATTGGCCGCGCAGCGACGTAGTGGGGAGCGAGCCGGCCCAGGCCGTGCACGCCGCCAGCGACACACAAACAGCAAATTCTTTCATCCGAGATCCCTCCAGGTGGTCTTCTCTTTTAGTTTAGCCGAAGATTCTCGGGCGGCCAATATGAGTCGCCGCCGGGGAGTACGTCAATCCGGGCCTCAGCCGCACTTTGCGCAGCTCGCAGCCCGGGAAAGACGCGGCCGTTCCCCGGCGGCGGGGGGCGCATACAATGTCCGTTGATGTCCATCGAGCCTGTCAACGCTCCGCCCGTACGCGGCTACCTGCATGTACCCGAGGCCGGCACGAAGACAGTATTCGTGCTCGCTCACGGCGCCGGATCGAATTGCGAGGCGCCGCTGCTGGCCGCCCTGGCGCATGAGCTCGAGGCCCGCGGCGCCGCCTGCCTCCGCATCGATCTGCCGTTCCGGCAGCAGCGGCCCACCGGTCCTCCGCGGCCGGCCGGAGCGGCGGGCGACCGCGCCGGCTTGTGGGCGGCGGCCGAGATGCTGCGGGCACGCTGGCCCGGCCGGCCGCTCGTGATCGGCGGACAATCCTACGGCGGAAGGCAGGCGAGCATGCTCGCCGCCGAAGCGCCCGACCTCGCCGCCGGACTGCTGCTGCTGTCCTATCCTCTGCATCCCCCGGGGGCGCCGGAACAGCTCCGGACAACGCACTTTCCGAAGCTGCGTGCCCGCGCGCTGTTCGTGCACGGCTCGCGCGACCCGTTCGGGTCCATCCCAGAGTTGCGAGCGGCACTCAAGCTAGTGCCCGAAGAGCCGCAGCTCATGATCATGGAGGGTGCCGGCCACGAGCTCGCACGACGCCCAAGAGCCGCCGCCGTCGCCGCCCGGATTGCGGAGGCGTCGATCGAGCTTGTGTGAAGCGCGACGCGGTTGAATTTGGCCGATCAGATCATTGGATATCGCTGGTGTCGAGCGCCCATTTGCTCCGGGCGACGCCGACGATCAGAAACTCGAGGTCCCCGCTCCCCGTGTTCGCGAACGAATGAATGTCGCTGAAAAGCACCGGCACCGCGTCGCCTTTGCGGATCGTGGCGGACTCGTTATTGATCTGCGCCGTGCCTTCGCCGTCGATCACGTAATAAAACTCCTCGACGCCTTCGTGCCGTTTGCGCCCCTGCGACGCTCCCGGCGGCAGCACCAGGTGATTGACGTACGACCAGTTCGTGTAGAACACCTCGGGACGCAACACCCGCCGGTAGCGCGCGACGCCCGTGCCGCCGTGCATCTTCTCCACGGGCCGGAGCAGCTCTCGATCGAGCTTCATGGTGATGAACACCGGCCGTTTGTCGAGCTGCGCGCCCACGCGGTCGTCGCCGAGGTCGAATGCGTCGTACTTGCCTTTGATCGTGCCCACCGCGATGTTCATCCATTCGGTGGGCCGGCCGGTCGGATTGTAGATGGCGTGCGAGTGGCCCATGCGGCAGGGCGCGCCGGCGGGTCCGGTCAACCGTGAGGTGTGTCCGTCTACGGTGAATTCGGCCTCATTGTCGAGGATCACGAACATCTCCTCCATGTGGTTATGAAAGTGGTGCCCGATGCCGCCCTTCGGCGGGATCACGCCCCGATGGAGGAAGAGCAGATTTGTATTCAGCGAGCTCGCATCCAACAGCCCCGTGAAGTGCAACTCGCCGGCGCCGGCGTGGACGGCCTTGGCGTTTCGATACCGCGCCGGGTCGGTGTGGGCGATGCGCTTCGCCAGCGGCTCGCGTGCGGCGAGCGGGACCACGAGCAGGCCCAGCAGCAGGAGGCTCCGCATCGCCGTCACCTGCCGGGCTTCGATCGCGGCGCCGCGGCTTTCGCGGGCCGCGCCTTGGGCGCGTCCGGGTCATCCACCAGATAGTCGAACGGCCCGTCGGTGTAGAACAGAATCTCGGTTTCCTCTAGCGCCTGGAAGGGCCCGTGACGCTCCTGGACCGCCGAGTAGATGAACGTTCCGGGCGTCAGGTCGCCTTCGGGCGAGCGCAGCCGGCCCTTGAGGACATAGATGCTGTGGCCGCAGGTGGTGTGATAGTGCCGCGGCTCGCGGTAGCCCTTCGGGAATCTCACGATCGCCGACGTAAGCTTGTTCTTCTGGTTGTCGTGCAACAGTTTCTGCATCAGCCCGGGAGGCGCACCGGGCGGCTGCACGGCTGTCCACTGGATGCCGGAGATGTTGACTTTGAACGACTGCCTGTCGGCAGACCCCGCGATTATGCACGTCGCGGCGAGCAGCATCAGCATTTTCTTCATTCGGGCCTCCCCTAAGAAGGTCAGCCATCCAGTATATGCCGCAATGCCGCTCAACGTGATCGCCGAATGCATTGCGCCAGACATGCCGGCCCCGCTGCGAGACCCAAGGCCTCGGGCTGAACAGCCGCACCCGCCGGAAGGGCCGGTGCTTTCGCAATCGGCCATTACTCCGGCCCGAAGACCGACAGCTTGTGCCCGTCGGGATCAGTAAACGCGGCCGCCCACATAGGTCCACTCACGTTACGCGGCTCGTTAAGAAAGCTGACCCCCCTGGCGCGAAGCGCCTCGTACGCCGCCCGCACGCTCTCGACGCCGAAGACGACTTCGGTGGCGCCAGCGATCTGCCCGGCCGCGGTACGTCCCAGCGGCTCGCTCAAACAAAGCGTGGTCCCGGCGCTGTCCAGAAACGCGAACCCGGGAATTTGGTTCTTCAAGTTCAGCCCGAGCCGGTCGCGGTAGAACGCAAGCGAGCGCTCGAGGTCGCGCACCCCGAGCATGATCACTGATACCCGATTCAATGCGAATTCGTTCGTCATCCTGCACCCCTCCCAGCGACAGCGAACCCAGCCGGTCGCCACGGGCACGTCGCTGTCCCCGCGACAAGCCTCGTCGTGTTGGTCGAATCTGTTAATGATAGCCGCCGTTCAGTCTCAAGCAAACTGACCAGCCGCCCGCACCTTGTAAGATGGGAGATCGCAATCGACGAGCCCGTGTCGGGCCACGGGGCAGAGGAGAAGAAAAAGTATGCGCAAGTGGATGCTTTTTGCGGCGGCCGCGGCGGCTCTGGTGGCCGCTCCTTCCGCGAAGAAAGATGCCGGCAAGGCGCGGCGCTTGTTGTATGTCTCGGAAGATAAAGGCGGCCTTGCCGTTTACGATATCGACCAGGGCCACACGTTCGTCCGCCGCATTGAGCTTCCAGGCACCGGCGCTTACAAGGGAATTGCCGCCAGCGTCCAGCTCGGTCATCTCTATCTCTCCCCGTACAAGGGCAACGAGCTGATTGCTCTCGACCTAGCGACCGACCGCATCGTATGGCGCAAGAAGCACGGCGACTATCCCGATAGCATGATGGTCACGCCCGACGGCCAGACCCTGTATGTGCCGTACCGCAACGAGGATAGTTGGTACGTGATCCGCGCCCGGGACGGCGAGCTGATCACGAAGATCCCCGTCGGCCGCGGCAAAAACTACGAGGTCGACCCCATCGGCTCCATCGGGCCGCACAACACCTGGATCAACCCGAAAGGCACGCGCGTGTACATGGAAGTGCTCACGCTGCCCTACGTCTTCATCGCCGACACCAGGACCAACCAGCTCATCGGCAAGGCCGGCCCGTTCAGCAAAGGCGTGCGGCCGTTCACGGTCAGCGATGACGAGAAGTACGTCTTCGCGAACGTCGACGCGCTTCTCGGCTTCGAGGTCGGCGCCGTGCGCGACGGGAAGAAATGGGGCGGCCGAATGCTGCATCGTGTCGAAGCGAAGACTCCCCCCGAGCGCCTGGCACAGGTCCCGCCGCCGCCCCGCAAGCCGCACAGCACCCCCAGCCACGGGATCAACATCCGTCCCGACCAGAAAGAGGTCTGGGTGGTGGATGGCGTCTACGGCTACGTGTACGCGTACGATGTGACGGTCATGCCGCCGAAATTCGTCGCCGCGGTGCCGCTATTCAAGGATGCGGGCGAGAGACCGCATCCCGGCTGGATCTCATTCAGTCTCGACGGCCGCTATGCGTATCCGGACGGCGGCGCGGTGATCGACGCCTACAGCAAGCAGGTGGTGGCGCGCATCCCCACGAGCGAGAAGCTGATCGAAATCGACTTCTTGAACGGCAAGCCGGTCAAGGCGGGGCACAGGTAGACCGAATCTGCCGCTGCATTTGATGCGTTTGATGCTAAGATAGAAGCATCATGAGCATCCGCACGACGGTGACACTCGATGAGGACGTTCTCGAACGGGTGAAGCGCGAAAGCCGGTCGAGAGGAGCATCGTTCCGCGAAACTCTGAACGATCTGCTCCGTATGGCACTGCTCAATCTCGAGACTCAGCCGCGCCGCCGCACGCTCAAAATCAAGCCCGCCCACATGGGTTACAAAGCAGGGTTGAATTATGATGACATCGAGTCGCTCCTGGAGTATGGCGAAGGCGAGCGGCATCGATGACCCTCATCGACGCCAACCTGCTCCTCTACGCGTACAACGCGGATGCTCCGCAACAGCCTGCAGCCGCACGCTGGCTGGCGGAGCTGTTCGCGAGCGGTGAAACGGTTGCGCTGCCATGGATGACTCTCTGGGCCTTCGTTCGCATCTCTACGAATTCACGAATCTGGCAAAACCCGCGGCCCCCGCGGGACGCATTCGCACTCATTCGCGAATGGCTGGCCCAGCCAGGAGTAGTGATCGTACAGCCGGGGCCGCGGCACATGGAGATTCTGGAACTGCTGGTTGTCAACCGTGGAGCAGCCGGGCCGCGATTCACAGATGCTGTGCTTGCTGCGCTCGCGATCGAGAATGGCGCTCTCCTGGCGTCCACGGACCAGGACTTCCGGCGTTTTCCGGAGCTGCGTTGGATCGATCCACTGCGTACGTAACCGCCGCGGATACCGCCGGATCTCCGCAATGATCGATCGCTTGTGAGGGGTAGGTGACCCGCGCGGCGGTCCCACCCTGCGGCTCGAGAGCAGCCGGACACCGCCCTCTCGAGACCTACGCCAATACCGCCTTCACCACGTTGCCGTGCACGTCCGTCAGCCGGAAGTGCCGGCCCTGGTACTTGAACGTGAGCCGAGTGTGATCGACGCCCAGACAGTGGAGGTTCGTCGCATG
>JACOTZ010000333.1 GCA_016178155.1 Acidobacteriota bacterium | reverse complement strand
GATACCCGCGCCGAGCAGGATGCGCCGGGAAACAGTTCCTGATTTCATGCTTCTGGAAACGTAGCACGGGTGGCCGGCAGCGCGCTGGCCCCGCCTCGAGGCCTGGAGTTTCTACATTTCGGCCGGCTTTCAGCCGGTGGGGCAGGCCCCTGGCCTGCGGCGGCCTCACAGGCAGCCCTGAGAATTTCACCATCCTTGCCGCACTATTCAAGCAGCCTGTTCACAAGGCGCCGACTTCCCCACTCTATATCATTGGCCAGCCTCTGTTCGTCACGTTTCGCCTGCATGAAGTCTGCCGGCGCATCGCCCCTTTCCCGCCTCAAGCGTGACTTCAGGCGAAGCCTTCCTAACCATGGACCGGCTGCTCGATGAGGCCCGCTTCGGCCCCACCTATTTGAAACAGCCCGCCATTGCTCAACTCGTTCTGGCCTCGATGGAATATGGAGCTGCCGCGGGACACTACCAACTGCATTCTTGGGTGATCATGCCCAATCACGTCCATCTGCTCCTCACTCCTCAGGTGGCCGTATCCAAACTGCTCGGCTCACTCAAAGCGGCCACTGCCAGACGAGCCAACCTCCTGCTTCAGCCGAGCGGCCACTGCCAGACGAGCCAACCTGCTGCTTCAGCCGACCGGCAAGGCCTTTTGGCGGGACGAGAGCTACGACCATGCAGTCCGTAACGGCGAGCGCCGGGCGGCCTGCGAGGCCGCCGCAGGCCGAGGGCCTGCCCCACCCGCGAACCGCAGTTAGACTGAGGGTCGCCACCCCGCGATTGACGCCCGTCCGGCCACTGCGGTAGACTTCTCACCACTCGGGAGGTCTCATGAGACAAGCTCCACAGGCGATCGCGCCCGCGATCTGCCTCCTCCTCGCCGCCGGCGCCGCGGCTCAAGACTACCGGGCGCGCCTGCAAGGCGTCGTCACAGATCCGTCCCATGCGGCCGTCGCCGGCGCGCGAGTCATGCTGCGCAGCACGCAGACCGCCGTTGAAGCGGTGAAGACGACGGATACAAACGGCTACTACATTTTTGACTACGTCGAGCCAGGCACCTACACGGTCGTCGCCGAGCTCACGGGCTTCCGCCGCTTCGAGCGCGAGAACATTTCCGTGCTGACGCGCGGCGACGTAACCGTGAATGTTGCGCTGCAGCTCGGCGAGATGGCCCAGAGCGTCACCGTCTCCGAGCAGGCCGTGACGCTGCAATTCAACACCACGACGCTCTCGCAGACCATCGACCGGAAAATGCTGGCGGAGCTGCCGGTGCTGGCGCGCAACCCGTTCACGCTGGCGCTGCTCGACCCGGCGGTGGTCAATCGTTACTCGAGCGTCGAGAAGCGCAACCCGTTCTATCAGCTTTCATCGAACGGCGTCGACGTGGGCGGGCAGACAAGCGGGCGCAACGACCTGCTCCTCGACGGCGTTCCCATCGGAGTGGGCTCCCGCGGCTCGTATGCGCCGCCCATGGACGCGGTCCAGGAGTTCACGGTGCAGCAGAACAGCGTGGACGCGGAGTTCGGCCACAGCGCGGGCGGGATTCTCAGCGTCTCCATGAAATCCGGCACCAACGACGTTCACGGCACGGCCTACTACTTCGGGCGCAACCCGGCGCTGAATGCGGTCAGCAATTCGGTCACGCGCTCGCCCAACCTTGTGCGCAACCACATCTGGGGCGGCACCGTGGGGAATGCCATCGTCAAGAACAAGCTGTTCAACTTCTTCGCCTACGAGCAGTGGCGGAACCACGAGCCGCGCACGAAAATCCTGACGCTGCCGACCGATTTGCAACGCACCGGCGATTTCTCCCAGTCGCTGAACCGCGGCGGCCAGTTGCGCGTCATCTACGATCCCTGGACGACGCAGTTCACGCCCGCCACCGGCGCCGTCGCGCGGACTCCCTTTGCCGGCAACCGCATTCCGGCCAGCCGCATCGACCCCAGCTCGCAGCGGTTTCTGCAAGATATCTGGAAGCCCAACCACCCCGGCGACGATCAGACCGGCGTCAACAACTACAAAATCACCTACACTTGGTTTCTGGACTACTGGAACCTGTCGAACCGCAGCGACTGGTACATCAACGACAAGTGGAAAATGTACGCGCGCTATAGCGTCATCCGCACGCGCCTGGACAACTCGAATTACGCCGGCTCGCCCGCGGTCCCCTCCGACAACGGCGGCCTGATGGATTCCTTGAATGCCGCGGCCGACACGGTGTATACGATGAATGCCTCGACCGTGCTCAATCTGCGGTTCGGGGTCGTCTATTCGGAAGACGACTATGACTCGGAATGGGCGAAGGTAGGCGAAGCAGGCCTGGAGCGCTACTGGTCCGGCAATGCCTGGTACAAACCGTACCTCAAGGAGCTGCCGGCCGTTTACTACCCGAACATCAGCATCGCCGGCAGCGGTTTCGGAAAGAACACGTTCTGGCTCTATCGGCCGCGGAAATACAACTTCCAGGGAACGCTGGCGAAGGACCGCGGCCGCCATTACATGAAGGTGGGCGTGAGCTATCGCCACGCCTACGAGTCCAGCCAGTTGCCTGGCCTGGGAACGTTCACCTTCAGCCCGGCGCTGACCGCCGATACGTTTATTTCACCGAACACCGGCCTGCGCGGCGACGGCTGGGCGACCTTCCTGCTGGGCGCCATCGACAGCGGCTCGTATGCGACCTATACGTCGGCGCTGTCGCCGCGGATGAAACAGTATGGCCTGTTTTTCCAGGACGATTTCAAGATCAGCCGCAGAGTCACGCTGAATCTCGGCCTGCGGTGGGAGTACGAGGCGGCGCCCGTCGATGCCAGTGACCGGTTGTCCCGCTATCTCGACCTGAAGGATCCGATCCCGGAAATGACGGCCAATCCGCCCAGGATTCCGGCCGATGTGAGCGCGCTCAACAATGTTCCGTATGTCTACAACGGCGCGTGGGTGTTCGCCGACAGCGAGCACCGCGGGCTGTACGACGCGCCCAAGGACGTGTTTCTGCCGCGCGCCGGCGTCGCGCTGCGCGTGAACGACAAGACCGCTCTGCGCATCGGCTATGCGCGCTACCTGATGCCGCTCGCCTCCGTGTTCGGCTACGCGTGGCGCATTCCGGCGACCGGCGGATTCAACGCCAGGACGAATGTGGCGCCGTTGCTCGAAGGCGTTCCACAGGCCCGGCTCAACGATCCGTTTCCCGCCACCAATCCGCTGATTCTGCCCGTGGGAAAAGGCTACGGCCGCTATACCAACCTCGGCGACAACGCGCGCTGGCCAAACCAGGATCTGAAACCTCCGATCAACAACCGGTTCAACTTCACCGTCGAACGGGAGTTGCCGGATCATGTCCGCTTCGACTTTACCTACTTCGTGAACCTGGGCCAGAACTTGCCGCCGGAGGGACAGGGCGGCAATGACGGCTTCGGACGGCGGCTCAATATGTCGGATCCCCAACTGAGCTACACGCATAAGGCGGCCCTGTCGCGCCGGATCCCGAATCCGTTCTTTGGGTACCTGACGCAGGATAAGTTTCCCGGCCAGTTGCGTTATCAGCCGACGGTGACCGTCGGCAGCCTGCTGAAACCGTACCCGCAATACGGCGATCTCGCCGAAAGTTTCATGGAGGGCGTGAGCAACCGCTATCAGGCTCTCCAGTTTCGTGTTCAGCGGCGATCGGAGCGCGGCTATACGTTCCTGTGGGGGTACAACTACAACCGGGAGTTAACGGGCGCGTTTTTCAATGCCGATGACGAGTACGCGAACCGGCTGACGCTCATGCCCAACGCCTCGCCGCGGCATCGCATGAGTCTCGCGGCCACCTATGATCTGCCGTTCGGCCGCGGGCGCAAATTCATCCCCGGGCTGCATCCGGTTGCGGAGGCCGTGTTCGGAGGCTGGTCGCTCAGCACCATCTATCTTTGGAACTCCGGGCAGTTCCTGCGCTTCGGCCAGATGGATACCGACGGCAGCAACCCGCGGATCGACAACCCGACGCGCCAGCGCTGGTTCGATACCTCGAAGTTCAAGCAGGCGACGCCCTTTACTCCACGCACGAATCCGTGGCAGTATCCCGGCGTCACCGGGCCCGGTTACTGGAACTGGGACGCGACCATCTCGAAGCACTTCCCGGTCACGGAACGCGTGCGCCTGGAGTTCCGTTTCGAGGCCTACAACCTGGCCAACGCGTTCATGCCGGGCAACCCGAACATGAACGTCAACAGCTCCCTGTTCGGGCGTTCGACCAACCAGGCAAACCAGGGCCGCGAACTGCAGTACACCATGCGCCTGCACTTCTGAGGCAGCGCGGGCGCGCCGGAGCTGCCGGGGCTGATGCTCGCCACGGTCACGGGAGCCGTAGCCGAAGTTCGTCACCGACAGGATTTCGAACCGCTTGCTGACGCGCGCGTCTCAGTAAGTGCCGTCAAATCAGCGGAAGCGTTCTGAGCCACGACCGTCAGGGAGTGGTGGTGACGAACTTCGGGTAGCGCAAGCGCCGCCGCCATTGTTCGGGTCCCTTCGACTTACGCCGGCGGCTTGAACTTCCGGAACAGTTTGCCCAGGATCGAGACCGTGCGGTCGACATCCTGTTCGACCAGCGTATACGGCGGCAGAAAGCGCAGGACGACGTCGTGCGTACAGTTGATCAGCAACCCCTGATCGATGGCGTCGAGCACGATCTGCTTCGCCGGGTGCGCCAGCTCGACGCCCAGCAT
>JACOTZ010000332.1 GCA_016178155.1 Acidobacteriota bacterium | reverse complement strand
TGTGACGCACAACCGATCGTCATAGAAGGTGTCGAGAAGATACTTGGCGCTTGTGAAGACCTGCGTCTCGTGGGAAGCGCAGCCACGGTGAACGATGCCGTGCGAGCGCTTCCGGAATTGCGGCCTGAGCTGGTGGTCTTGGGATACGCGACGCAGTCGCGCGCTCTGTTGCCGCAGATCACGCAGGTCCGGGAGTGCAGTCCCGCATCACGAGTCGTGCTCTGGATTCTGGAGCTCAGCGAGCTGGAGTGCTTCCGGGCGCTGCAGCTCGGCGCCCGCGGCATTCTGCGCAAAACCCAGCCGGTAAGCTCAGTGCTCGAATGCCTGAGAGCGGTCGCGGCGGGAAACGTGTGGATCGAAAACTCGGTTTCAAACGAAGTACTCGGCTTCTTGAACCGGGCCAGCATGCCTCGGATCACACCGAGAGAGCGGGAGATCGTGGAATACGTCTGCCGCGGGCTGAAGAACAAGGAGATCGCGGAAGCCCTATCCATTACCCCGGGCACGGTAAAAGTTCACCTGATGCACATCTTCGAGAAGACGGGCGTGAAGGACCGTTTTCAACTGGCATTGCAAGGCCGCCAACTGCTCGGCATCGATGACTACGGCGTCAACTCACATGTGGTCAGCGGTTGACCGCCGGCCTATGCGGCGCTACCGGGAGTTCCGCTTCGGGCATTCGGGGCCGGCCTGCCATGCGGCAGGGCCGCATTCATTTTCATTCCTGATTCCGGTGCGAGCTGAGACGCTGCGCGCGCGCGCTCGAAGCTTCGTGGTGTTAAATGCCGGTTAGCCAACCGCTCGCCGGCGAGCGCGAGACTCAGGTGGAGCCGACCGCGATCGAGACGGCGCCTCGCGCAATCGCGACCGCCCCCGCCGACTCCGATTTTGCCCAGCCGGCGAGCCGCTGGGGCCGCTTGCTGGTCCCTTCGCTCGCCGACTGCTTCCTGGTCGCCACGATTGTGTGGGCATTCTTCACGGGCCGGGGCTGGGGCGACCTGCTGCTCGACGGCGACACGGGGTGGCATATCCGCGTCGGGGAGTACATTCTCGACCACGGCGCGGTACCGAGCGTTGATCTCTTCTCGTTTTCGAAAGCGGGCCAGCCCTGGTTCGCCTGGGAGTGGCTGAGCGACGTGGTGTACGGCCTGCTGTTCCGCGGCGGCGGGATGAAGGGCGTCGTGCTGTTTTCAGGCCTGGTGATCGCCGGTTGGACGATGGTGCTGTTCCGCCACATGCTGTGGCGGGGCGCCAACGCATTCATCGCGCTGTTTCTCACGCTGATTGCGGCCGGCGCCGCCTCCATTCACTACCACGCGAGGCCGCACATCCTGACGCTGCTGCTGCTGGGCGTGTCCATGTGGGTGCTCGAGCGGGACCGCCGCAATCCCGGCCGCAGTCTATGGCTCCTGGTGCCGCTCACGGTGGTCTGGACGAATCTGCACGGCGGCTTCCTGGCGCTGATCGCGTTGACCGGCTTGCTGGCCGCGGGCCTGGCGGTGGAGAACCTGCTGCGCGGCTCGCGCGACTGGGCGCTGCCGAAGCGCTACGCCCTGCTGGCCGTGCTCTGCGGCGCCGCCTCGTTCGTGAATCCTTACGGCGCCCGGCTGCACCTTCATATCGCCAGCTACTTACGCTCAGACTGGATTCGGAACGCCATTCAGGAATTCCAGTCACCGCAATTCCGCTCCGAAAGCGCGCTGCAGTTCGAGGGACTGCTGATCGCCGGGCTGATGACCGCCGGGCTGATGCTCTTGCGCAAGGAAGTGGTGGGACCTCTCTGGATCGGCTACCTGGCCCACCAGGCGCTGAGCTCGCAGCGGCACATCCTGCTCTATACCGTGGTGGCGACGCCCCTGATTGCTTCCGAGCTGACGCAGCTATGGCAATTCTGGGCGGGGGGCAGGCCCAGGTGGTCCGTGCCGGCGATCCTCGATTCGATTGCACGCGATCTGCGGCCGGGGCTCTGCCGCTTCAGCGTATGGACGGCGGTCTTTGTGGGAGCGCTCATCAGCCTGCGTGAGCCCATTCGCTGGCCCGACAATTTTCCGGCAACACATTTCCCCGTCGGGATGGTGGAGAAGTACCGCGCGCAACTGGCGGCGCAGCGGGTCCTCACCATGGACCAGTGGGGCGATTACCTGATTTTCCGGTCGTACCCGCA
>JACOTZ010000331.1 GCA_016178155.1 Acidobacteriota bacterium | reverse complement strand
GCGGGTCGAGAGTTCGACCGCATTCAGGCAGAAGTGCACCGGATCGTGGAGGTTGAGCGACGCCCGCCATCGGCTCGACAACCGTGAGGGAAACGGCTGCCTCGCGCGAGCAGGTGGCCGTGGGTGCGGGTAACAGCTCGCGGGCCGCCACGCATTGCGCCCGCGCGGGGTGCGCTATCATCCGGTCTTGAACCGCCGAAGCCTCCTGACGACGCTGGCCGCGCCCCTGCTGCGCGGCCAGAACATTCTTTACCGTGACTACTCGCGCTGCCTCCCGGGTTATCTGCAAACGCTCGCGGCGGAGGCCTACGAGCGGCGTAATCGCGCGCTCGCGGCGCTCACGACGCCCGACGCCATCCGCCGGCGGCAGGCGTGGGTGCGTGAGACGTTCTGGAAACTGGCGGGCGGCTTACCGGAGCGCACGCCGCTGAACGCGAAAACGATCGGCTCTTTTGAACGTTCCGGCTTCCGCGTCGAAAAGGTCGTATACGAGAGCCGGCCCAACTTTCACATTCCCGCGCTGCTTTACATCCCCAAGACGGGCCGCCCGCCGTATCCCGGCGTGCTCTTCCAGCTCGGACACAGCCTGAACGGAAAGGCGTCGGATGCATATCAGAAATGCTGCGAGGGCCTGGCGCGGCTCGGCTTCCTGGTGCTTTCGTTCGACACCATGGGACAAGGCGAGCGCACCTATTATCCGAAAGCCAGAAGCACACTGACGCGGTTGAGGTCGGCGGATGAGGAGCACACGCTGCCCGGCCGGCAGATGGTCCTGGTCGGCGATACGTCGACGCGGCTGCAGGCGTGGGACGCCGTGCGCAGCCTGGATTATCTGGCGTCGCATCCGCTTGCGGATCCGCGGCGCCTGGCGACCACCGGGCAGTCGGGCGGCGGCACGCTTAGCATGTTTCTCGCCGCCGTCGACGACCGTCTGGCGGCAGCAGCAGTATCCTGCGGCAACACCGAGAACTTCGCCTGCGCCGGCTTCAACCCGCCGGGCTCGACTGATGACGCCGAGCAGAATTTCCTCTACTCCGGCCCCCTCGGATTCGACCGCTGGGACCTGCTCTACCCGCTGGCGCCCAAGCCGCTGCTGGTGCTGGTCAGCGCGAAAGACTTTTTCGGCACCTACTCGCCGAATTACATGGCGAGCGGGCGCGAAGAGTTCGACAAGCTGAAGCGCCTGTACGCAGCCTTGGGGAAGCCCGAGCAAGTCGCCTGGGCTGAAACTCCGCTGCCGCACAATCTCGCCTATCACATGCGCCTGCGCATCTACAACTGGTTCAGCCGCTGGCTCAAGGACGAGGCGAAGCCGATCGAGCAGGAGCCTCCGGTGCAGCCCGAACGCGAAGAGCAGACCTGGGTGTCGCCTTCCGGGAACGTGGTGCGCTGGCTGGGCGGGGACACGCCGTTCCTGCAGGTGAAGAAGCGGCTTGCGGCCATGGCGCCAGCCCGATCGCCCGATCTGCGGGAGCTGCTCGCTGTCGGTATGCCGCGCGCGCGATTCACCGTGCTCGGCCGCGTGCCCGCGCGCCGTGAAGTGCATGCCGAGGCGGTGGAAGTGGAGAGCTCGGCTCAGGTGTTCGTCCCGGCGTGGGTCTACCGGGGGCCGCAGAGCCGCGGTGGGAAGACGTTGCTCGCGCTCGAGCCGGGCGGGCGCAACGCACGCTGGCAGGAAGACATGTTGTACGCGTCGCTGGCAGCCGAGGGACACACGGTATGCGTCGCCGACGTACGCGGCACGGGCGACCTCAACCCGGAGTACGGCCACGGGGCGCCGCGCTACACCGGCTCGCACCAGTCGGAAGAGCACTACGCATGGGCGTCGATGATGCTGGGCAAGCCCCTGCTGGGGCAGCGCGTCACCGACATTCTCGCGCTGGTGGAGGCGCTCGGTGGCCCGCTCACGCTGGCCGCGCTCGGCAAGATGACCGTGCCCGCGCTGATCGCCGCCGCGCTTGACCGGCGCGTCGAGCGCGTTTACCTCGCCGGAGGCCTTGTCTCCTGGCGCAGCATCTGTGAAATCGAGGAGTATTCGCATCCATTCGCGAATTTCGCCTGGCGGATCCTCGAGCACACCGATCTGCCGGAGATCGCAGCCTCCATCGACCCGCGCGGTGTGACTCTCGCGGGTCCCGTGGATGCGGCGGGACGGCCTGCGTTTGAAGCGGCAAAAGCGGCCTACCGGTCAGCGAACGTTACGGTCCTCGCCGAGAGCGGCTGGAACCGCATCAGCTCGCTCTTCACGGGCTAAATTAGCTGGATGCGCGGCGCGAGCGCACTCGGTGAGCGCCAAATAACGGCGCGGGGGCGCGCAACGTACCTCGGTGTTCACCGCCGCCGCCGGTCTAACGGTGAGCCGATTCCGCCGCGGCGGCGCTCCTCGGCGGCGCGTACCCGCCGCTCGTCGAGGCCGAAGTAATGCGCGACCTCATGCCAGACGGTGTCTTCCACGAGCTTTTCGAGGTGTTCCAGGCTGCGCGCGGCGCGCTCGTGCGGCCCCTGAAAAATGAGGATCCGGTCCGGCATCGAAAAGCTTTCGAAAACACTGCGATGGATCAGCGGCCGGCCCTCATAGAGGCCGAGCAGGGTGCTGCCGGGCTGCGCCATTCGCGCGAGCTGCTCGCGCGTCGGCTCCGGCTCCACTACGATCGCTATGTTCTTGAGCCGCTTGCGGAAGCGTGCCGGAATCCTAGCGCACGCGCGCTCCACAATCCGGTCAAAGTCGCTGGGCCGCATCCGGGATTTCTCTCCCCAGTGTATCGGCGCGGTCGAGCCGGAACGAACAATGTCTCACCGCGACGTTCGGAACGGGATCTCGTCTTCTGTGTCCATAGCGTGAAAGGGAGGGAAATGATGCGTACAATCATCACTTCTGTAGCTGTCATTGCGCTCATGGTGAGCCCGGCGTTCACGGATGACAAAGGCAGCAAAGCGAAGGCGGGCGGAGCCACTAAGGAGGTCACGCTCACGGGCTGCATGGCGGCGGGTGAGACCGCGGGGCAGTTCTCGTTCAGCGGCAAAGGCGGGCGAAAGCTCAACGTATCCGGCCTGCCCGATCTCTCCAGCCACGTCGGTCACACCGTGAAAATCACGGGCACGCGATCGGGGAAGGATTTCACCGCCACTAAGATCGAGCACGTGTCCGATACCTGCATGGCTCCGAAGGCGGGCGCGCGCAGCCGTACGGGTGAGCCTGGAGCGGCCACGCGACCTCAAACCCAGACAACGACGCCTGCCGAGACCAAGAGCACCAAAGAGCAGGACAAAACCAAGGCGAAAGAACCCAAGTACAAAGACTAATCGGGAGGCGAGTTCGGCTGCAGCCGGTCCCCGCGCGCCATACGTGTTCCGCAGCAGCCTCAGCGTGAGCGAACGGCGGTAGCGGCCTATCTATCTTGGCTGTTCGTGCAGCTCGTGCTCCAGGTCGACAGGCGGAGTGTAGTAGAGAATGCGGCCGCAACTCTCGCAGAGCTGGAGTTGCTCGGCTTTTTTGAGGTCCTGGTAATACTGCGGGCGGAGAGCAATCATACAGGCTGAACAGCGGCCCTCGCTGGCATCGGCCACGGCGATCCCGCCCCACTTCCTGCGGATCCGCTCGTAGCTGCTATATACCTTCGCGTCAAGCGCCGCGACAAGATTTTTGCGTTCGGCCTGAAGCTGATCGTACTGATTCTGGTCCTCGGCAGTGCGCGCCCGGGCATGAGCCTTTTCTTTTTCGACCTGGTCCTTCTCGACCTTCAGCGCCGCCTCGGCCGCCTTGACGTTCTTCTCGAGCGACTCTGACTCCAACATCAGTTCGAGAATCTTGTCCTCGATCTTGCGGATCTCGGTCTCGCAAAACTGGATTTCGCTCTGAAAGGCGCGGTACTGGTCATTCGTCTTCGCCTGCAGCATCTGGTCTTTCAGCTTGGAGAGCTTCGGTTCCTGGATTTTCGCGTCGTCTTCGAGGCGTTTGCGGTCGCGCTGGTTGGCGGCGAGCGCCGCCCGGTCCGCCTCCAGTTTGCGAAGGTGCTGGTCGAGAACTTTTTCGATTTGGGCGGTGTGCCTGGGAAGAGCCGCGATTTCCTTTCGCAGCTCGGCGCCGCGCAGATCCAAATCCTGGAGCCGCAGGACGGTCTGGAGCTCTGCGGTCATTTTCCCGCCATCTTAGCACGCGGGAAGGGCAGCCTTCGCAGCAGCGGGCGCACGAGCGACTGCATCGCGACCTCCAGTTCGGGCACATGCAGAGCGCGGGCCAGACCGCAAAACACAATCAGCCCCCAGGGGATGGAGATTGCCAGATCGATGAGCCGCGCGATCTTGTGCGTCCCCAGCGCCCTCTCGACGCCCGCACTCGAGAGCCAAACTGCCGCTCCCATTCCGGCTGCCGCCAGCGACACTTTGAGTACGCTGTCGCGCAAATTGCGGCCGTAGAGCCCGCTGATGCGCTTGCGCATCAGCAGAAACAGGATCAATCCGCCGGCGATGGCAACCGCGGAGGTGGACAGCGCCAGGGCCGCGTGACCCAAGTGGGCGAAGCGGAGGAGAGCGACCACCGCCGCGTAGTTGATCAGGATAGAAAAAAGGCTGACCAGCATCGGTGTGCGCGAGTCGTGGAGGGCATAGAAGGCCGGCGTCAGGACTTTGGCGGCGGCATAACCGGCGAGCCCGATGGCGTAACAGGAGAGGGCGAGCGCGGTCTGCTGTGTGTCGTAGTGCTGGAACTTGCCGACTTCATAGACGGCGCTCACAATCGATTCGCCGAGAACGATCAGGCCCACCGCCGAGGGCACCGTCATCAGGAACACCACGCCCAGCGAGCGCGAGAGCGTCTGCCGGAACTCTTCAAAGTTATTCGAGGCGGCGCTGCGCGCCACGGCGGGCAAAGTGGCGGAGGCAATGGCTACGCCGAAAAGGCCGAGAGGGAGCTGCATGAAACGAAACGCGTAGCCGAGCCAGCTCACCGGACCATCGGGGCCGCGCACGGGATCGGAAATGTGCGAGGCGAAGTTGGTGTTCACCATCACGTTCACCTGGACGGCCGCGTTGCCGAGAATCGCCGGACCCATGAGCCGCAAAATGCGCCACAGCCCCTCGTCGGACCAGCTCAGGCGCGGCCGGTACACGAAGCCGGCGCGGTACAGACTCGGCACCTGCCAGAGCAATTGCAGTGCGCCGCCGACCACTACGCCATAGGCCATACCCTCAATGGGCGAGATGCCGACCCACGGACCCGCCCAGAAGCCGAGCGCAAGCCCGAACACCAGTGAACCGATATTGAAGAATGTCGACGCCATCGCGGGTACGCCGAACTGGTTGCAAGCGTTCAAAATCCCCATCGCCTGCGCGGCCAGGGCCACCAGCAGCAGGAAAGGGAACATGATGCGCGTCATGAGCACGGCCAGCTCAAACTTGCCCGGGACCTGCAGAAATCCGGGAGCGAGCAGCCACACCAACTGCGGGCTGAAGATCACGCCCAGAACGCAAAGAGAGCCGACGATTGCAACCACCGCTGTCGCCACCAGATTGGCGAGCGCGGCAGCCTCCTCTTTGCTCTTCTTCGACAGGTATTCGGTGAAGACGGGGACGAAAGCAGACGACAGCGCGCCCTCGGCAAACAAGTCGCGCGTGAGATTGGGGATGCGGAAACCGAGCAGGAACGCGTCGTAGACCTGGCCGGCGCCGAACAGCGCTGCCATGACGACCTCGCGCACCAAACCCGTAATGCGGCTCGCACCCACCGCCATCGACACAATGCCGGCGGAGCGGACCACGCTGTCCGGCCGCTCTGGTTTGCCGGTCACCGCCAATGCAGTCTGCGCGCGGTCAGCGGCACTACTGCCCGTACGCCTCCAGAAACCGCGCCACGGTGCGAATCGCCGTGAAATAGTTTGCGATCCGGAACTTCTCGTTGGGGGAATGCAGCCCGTCATCGGGCAGGCCGAACCCCATGAGGATGGTCGGGATGCCGAGGTGCCGCGCAAATTCGCCGACGATCGGAATCGACCCGCCGGAGCGGATGAATACGGTCGGCCGCCCGAGCACTTCCGCGAATACCCGCGCTGCCACCTGGATGGCGGGATGGTCCGGGTTGACCATCACCGCCGGGGCGGCGCTGAGCACGCGTACTTCGACGCGAACGCCGGCGGGCGCATTCGCCGCCACGAACTGCTTCAAGCAGGCGACTACTTTGTCGGGCTGCTGCTCGGGCACGAGGCGCAGACTCACCTTGGCGGTGGCCTTAGCGGGAATCACCGTCTTCGCTCCCGCGCCGGTGAACCCGCCGGCAACGCCGTGTACCTCGAGTGTCGGCCGCGCCCATACGCGCTCGAGCACCGAATGGCCTGGCTCACCCGTGAGCTCCGCGGCGCCGACCTCCTTCAGCAGGAACTCGCGTTCGTCAAACGGCAGGCTTTTCCAGCTCGCGAGCTCGGCCGGCGCGGGCGGACGCACGTCGTCATAGATGCCCGGGATGCGGATGACTCCGTTTGCGTCCTTGGCCTTGGCGAGCAGCTCAATGAGCCCGAATACGGGGTTGGGCGCGGCGCCGCCGTAGAGGCCCGAATGCAGGTCGCGCGCCGGCCCGGTCGCTTCGATTTCCGTGTAGATCAGTCCGCGCAGGCCGATGCACAAGGTGGGGATGCCTTCAGCGTAGAGCGCGGTGTCCGATACGAAAGCGACATCGGCCTTCAGCCGGGCTGCGTTCTCCGGGACGTACCTGGCTATCGATGCGCCACCGACCTCCTCCTCGCCTTCGATCAGGAACTTGACATTCACGGGCAGACTGCCGAGCGTCGAACGCAGCGTCTCGACGGCCTTGATATGCGCATACATCTGGCCCTTGTCGTCCGCCGAGCCCCGGGCGTAGAGGTCACCGTTTCTTTCGCTGGGCTCGAACGGCGGCGTATGCCAGAGCTCGAGCGGATCGGGCGGCTGAACGTCGTAGTGCCCGTACAGCAGGACCGTGGGTTTGCCGGGCGCATGCAGCCAGTCGCCGTAAACCAGCGGGTGTCCCGCCGTAGGGACGATGTCGACGTTTTCGATGCCCGCCTCGCGCAGCCGATCCGCCACCAGCCGCGCTGCCCGCTCCACCTCGGTCTTGTTTTCGGGCAGCGTGCTGATGCTCGGAATGCGCAGGAACTGTTTCAGCTCATCGAGAAAACGCGGCTGATTGGCCTGTACGTAGGACTCGAGGGCGCGGGACATGCGGGTACACCTAGATTATAGGGTCCGAACGCTTCCTGTGCCCCGAGTGGGACCGCGGGCTCGCTGCGCGCCGTTACAGTCCCGCGGGCTCCAGCTTAATTCTGCCGTCCCGGATCAGCGCGCCTCCGCGTCAAACTCGCCCTTCGACACGCGGACACGCAGGCGGTCGCCCGCGCTCACTTCTCCAGGATCTTTGATCACTTTTCCGGCCCGGTCCCGCACGATCGCGTAGCCGCGATCAAGGACGCGCAAAGG
>JACOTZ010000027.1 GCA_016178155.1 Acidobacteriota bacterium | reverse complement strand
TCGGCAAGGACAAGAACCGGGGTGGGCAAAGCTACGGGCAGTTCGAGCACGACTCGAAGCACGGCACCGGACAGTACCAGCAGGCGGGCGAGCCGCCGATCATGAAAAAGTAGCCGTTCTCCTGCTGGCCGATGGATCGCCAGTTCCCTGACACGGGACGCCGCAACACTCGTATGCATGTCTACTCCCACATATACAAGCGGAAGGCTGAATCCACTGCGGATGTTCGGAGTTGGTTTGCGGGAGCGATCCGCGATCTGTGGCCAGTCGCCGTCGGCTCGCTGTCGCTGCGAAAGGGGCCCTGTATCCGTCCGAATGCCCGGCCTGCGCTTCCGGTGTAGGCCACAGCAGCTATGCGCTATACGGACGGGGGGAAGCGGCGCTTCTCAATCTACGTCCCGGAGAGGTTGGCGCCGGAGGTGCACGCGGCCATTCAGAATGGCCGGCGATTAGAGGAGTTGATTAATGAAGCGGGCGTGCGTTGCGTAAACGCGCTCAAGCGGCGCGGCCGCCATGAGCGAGACCATGATCGTGGGGCGCGGCGGCGATTCGCACAAGGTAGGCAGCGCATTTTTCACCGCGCCCGGGCTCGGGCTGGTGAAGGATATTATTATCGACCACCACTTCGCGCAGCGCTGGCGCATCGGCCGGCTGCTCGGCGCCGTGGCCGACAAGCCGAGCGCGTTCGGCATCGGCATCGATGAGGACACGGCGATCGTGGTCGAGGCGGAGCAGAGGCTGGAGGTCATCGGCTCCGGCGCGGTGTACATCGTGGACGGCCGCCCCGTCACCTACAGCAATATTTCGGAGCGGGAATTCGATCGCACCATGGCGATCTTCGACGTGAAGCTGCACATGCTGCGCAGCGGCGATACTTTCGATTTCGCCTCCCGGCGGCCGGCGGCCGGAGAGCGGCCGGCGGGGCAGGCCGCGGTTGCCGGTAAGGGGAAGCTGGGGCGCGAGTCCCGTCGTCGAGAGCGAGCGTAGCGGCGGGTCCCAACCGCGATCCGGGTACCGCCTGTATGAGGTCGTGGGCGTACTCGGCGGTGACCACGCGGCGCCGCAACGTGTGCTTTTCTGGCCTTCCGCGGCGCAGCGCATCCCTGTATGGGCATCATGCCTCCTGGTAAGCTGATCCTGGAACCCCGATGCGACTGTTCACGGGCATCGCGCTGCCGCGGGATGTGATCGCGAACCTCGAACGTTTGCTCGACCGGCTGCGCCCGGCGGCACAGATCAAATGGAGCGCGGCGTACAACCTGCACATCACGACGAAATTCATTGGCGAGTGGCCGGAGCAACGCGTCCCTGAGCTGGTGGAGACGCTTCGGCCCCTCTCGGCAGCAGCGCCCATTGATGTCTCGATCGGCGGCATGGGCTGGTTCCCGAATCCTCATTCCCCGCGTGTTCTCTGGCTCGGAATCCAGGCGAGCGAATCTCTCGGCGCGCTGGCGCGTGCTACCGACGAGGCGCTGGCGGCGATCGGCGTGCCCAAAGAAGACAGGAAATTCTCGCCGCATCTGACTCTGGGCCGCATCAAGGACCCCGTGCCGCTGGTTACGCTCAGGAAGGCCATCGCCGAGATGCCGCCCGTCGAGTTCGGCAGTTTCGTCGCGGACCGTTTTCACCTCTACCGCAGCGTGCCCGGGCCTGCCGGCTCCATTTACACTCAGCTCGCTGAATTTGCGCTGAACGGCTCATGATGCCTTTGCTGCCGCTGGCGGCCGCATACCTGATGGGTGGCGTCCCGTTCGGATATCTCATTGTCAAAGCGGCACGAGGGATTGACCTTCGCGCTCTCGGCAGCGGCAATATCGGTGCCACCAACGTGCTGCGCACCGCCGGCATTCTGCCGGCTCTGCTGACCTTGGGGTTGGACATCGGCAAGGGGATCATCGCGGTGTGGCTTACCGCATGGTGGTCGGGAGGATCCACCGCCTGGATGTGCGGCGCCGCGCTGGCGGTGATGGCGGGACACTCCTGGCCGCCGTTCCTGCGGTTCAAAGGCGGAAAAGCCGTGGCCAGCTTCGTCGGCGCATTCGGCTATATCGCCCCGCTGCCCATGGCGGCGACGGTCGTTGTCTTCCTCATCACTGCCGCCGTTACCCGCTACATTTCGCTCGGATCGATCCTGGCCGCGGGGACGTTTCCGTTGGGTGCCTGGCTGATTGAGCACCCGCCCGGTGTGGTCATCCTCAGCGCCCTCGCGGCTGCGCTGCTGCTGATCTGGCGTCACCGTTCGAACATCGCCCGCATTCGTGCCAGCACGGAAAACGTGTTCACGCTGCGCAGGGGCCGCCGGTGAGCGAGCTAGCGATCGCGGGCGGCGGCAGTTGGGGTACAGCGCTTGCACTGGTGCTGTCTTCCCGCTTCTCCCGCGTCCGGCTGTGGGTGCACAACAGCGAACTCGCGGAGCGCATGGCTGAGAGCGGCGAGAACGACACCTACCTGCCGGGATTCCTCCTGCCGCGACACGTCGAAATTTCGGCTTCTCTCGGCGAAGTGCTTGATAGAGCCGATGTCGTGCTCGTGGTCACTCCCTCGCAGCATGTGCGCGCCACTGCCACGGCAATGCTGCCGTTCCTCGATCCCGCCATGATGATCGTGAGCGCGATCAAGGGGCTCGAGGCTGGCACTCTCCTGCGTATGTCGGAGGTCCTCGGGGAGGTGGCCGGAACACGCTTCCCGATGCCGATTGCGGTGCTGTCCGGCCCGGCTTTTGCGAGGGAGGTCGCCGCCGGCGATCCCACTGCGCTAGTCGTGGCCTCGGCCGAGCCCGAGCTCGCGCGCGCCATCCAGGCGCTGTTCTCCGGTCCGAGTTTTCGGCTGTACACGAACCCCGATGTGGCCGGCGTTGAACTCGGCGGCGCGCTCAAGAATATCATCGCCATTGCCGCCGGCGTCTGCCATGGCCTCAATCTCGGGAGCAACTCGCTGGCCGCGCTGGTGACCCGCGGGCTCGCCGAGATCTCCCGCCTGGCGGAGGCCTGCGGCGCCCATGGGCGGACGCTTGCCGGCCTGGCAGGGCTCGGCGACCTGGTCCTCACCTGCACGGGCGAACTCAGCCGCAACCGCCATGTCGGAGTGGAGCTCGCCAACGGACGTAGGCTCGAAGAAATCCTCGCCTCGATGCCCATGGTGGCCGAGGGAGTGCAGACAACCTACACGGCCGTCGATCTGGCACGTAGGCACAAGGTGGATGTCCCCATAGCCGATCAGGTGTACGCAATACTACGATTAGGCAAAAATCCGCGGCAGGGGATTGGGGAGCTTATGGAGCGCTCCCTCAAGGGCGAGTGATGCGATCGGAGCCTCGCTGCTGCGCATCCGCTGAAAGTCGCTGTAAACCGATCACTGTACCCGCCGTCAGAACTAGAACGGGCTAAATTCTCATGCGTTTACCACACCCGCAACCTTGTCCGCAAGAGCGGGTTAACAACGATATGGGAGCGATCGCGGGCGCCCTGGAACGCGATGCCGAGCTGATGCTCCGCGTGCGCGAGGGCGACGCCGCGAGTTTTACGCTGCTGCTCGAGCGACATCGCGGGCCCGTCATCCACTTCATCTTCCGCATGGTGCAGAACCACGACATCGCCGAGGAACTCGCCCAGGAGGTGTTTCTGCGCGTCTATCGCTCGCGCGCCTCCTACGAAGTGACGGCGAAATTCACTACCTGGCTGTTTCGCATCGCCACGCACTTGGCGCTGAACTGGATCCGCGACGGCCGTAATGAGAAGACCCAGGAGAGTCTCGATGGGGCGCAGCACGATGGCGTAGGCAGGCAGGTGGCGGACACGGCGCCGACCGTCGAGCAGCACTTACTCCGCGAGGTGAGGCTGCGCGAGGTCCGGGCCGCCATTGACCTGCTGCCGGCCAAGCAGCGGGCGGCGGTGCTGATGCATAAATACCAGGAGATGGAGTATTCCCAAATTGCAAAGGTGTTGAGCTGTTCGGAATCGGCGGTAAAGTCGCTCTTGTTCCGGGCATACGAAACTTTGCGTTCCCGCCTCGCACATATGGCCTAGAGAACGATCATGCGCTGCCCAGTACAGACCGATAATGCCGAGGTTCTGCTGGATTACTGCGCCCGCAAGCTGTCTGCCGATGCCGCGACCGCGCTCGACCGGCACATACAGAGTTGCGGGGAATGCCGGTCGTTCGCGGCGGCCCAGCGGCTGGTGTGGGACGCGCTCGATGCCTGGGAGGAGGCGCCGGTTTCCTCCAGCTTCGACACCCGGCTCTACGCGCGCATCCGGGAATATGAAAACACACCCTGGTGGCGGCAGCTCGCGCTGCGTCGATTGTTCTGGAAGCCCCTCATGCCGCTGGCGGCAGCCTGCGTTGCCGGGCTCGTGCTCCTGGTGAACATTGACTCGCCGCGGGATCAGGCGCCGCTGCCCGCGGTGGAAGCCGTCGACCTCGATCAGGTGGAGCGGACCATGGATGATCTGGAGATGCTGCGCCAGTTGAGCGTCGTTCCTGACACCCAACGTCTCTGATGAAATGGCTGCTGACCATCTCGGCGCTGGCAGGTCTTCTCGCCGCTCCCGCTTGGGCTCAGCCCCGCAGAGCCCAAGCGCCCGGCCTGCGCGCCTTCGAGCGTCTCCGCAAGATGCCGCCCGCGCAACGCCAGCGCGTGCTCGAAAAGCTGCCTCCGGAACGGCGCGCCCGCCTGGAAGCCGAGCTCGAGAACTTCAACCGCATGCCGGCCGAGCAGCGGCAAAAACTCCGAAAGCAGTACGAAGAGTTCCGGCAACTGCCGCCCGATCAGCAGGACGCCGCGCGCCGCCTGTTCCGCCGTTTCAACACCCTGCCGGAGAACCGCCGGCCGGTGGTGCGCGAGGAATTTCTCCGCTTCCGCACCCTAACCCCCGAGGAGCGCCGTGCGCGCATCAACTCGGACGAGTTCCGGAACAAGTATACGCGGCAGGAACAGCAGCTCCTCGAGAATCTCGCCAAGACCATGCCGGCGCCTTAGCTTGGTTCGTTGCACTGCGACGCAAAATCCCCTAATTTTTCAAAGGCTTACGTGCTGCTGCGTAAGGTGGTGCGCCGATTCCGAGGCCAAAGGACACCTAGTTTTAACGGTGACAAGATGGGCGGCTAAGGCGAAATCAGAGCTACAATTAAGTCGTCTGATGGAAGTGCTGCCGCAGTCTGCGGTTCGGAGGAGCTATGCGGACAGAGCGAGTTTTGTTAGTAGCCGTGTCGGCAATCGTCACCGTTGTGCCGGCGTTTTCTGACGTTACGGCGACAAGTTCATACTGGGACAGCTTGTACGCGGATGGTGGATGGGCGAACGCGATCAATTCGGAAACCTCCACTACCACGGTGAACACCACAAGTGTGTATTCCGGATTCGACTCAACGGGCATTCAGACGTATCCCTATCTCGGCGCAACCACGACCATTACGGGCTCGACGTACACGTCTTACCCAGCACCATATAGTTATACATCTGACGCACAAAGCGTAACCAATCAGATTATCAGCAACACTACGACAACGAGTGGCACCAACTGGAGCCAACCATCGTCGTCGCTGTACACGAGTTACAGCGCCTACAACCTGTCATCGGTGACAACGGCTACGTACGGGTCCTCGACGACTACAACCAGCTACTCCAATGACTTCGTTACGCTGGATGAAAACGGGATCCCCATTCCGAGCATGTATACTACGCTGCCGCGTCCGGTGATAACCGCAAGCACGGCGCCCAGCCCTGCGTCACCGTACCAGGCGCCAGCGATGCTCTCGTTCGACAACCCCGAACCAGGGACCTCGCTGCTGCTCGGCGGAGGTCTCGCTGGACTGTTGCTGTACACACGAAAACGCCTCCGCGCTCGGCCGTAGCCGCTGGTCTCGGATAGCGGCCTCGCCTAGCCGAAGTTCGTCAGTGCGCCCCAACGGGGCAGATCACCAGTGGGGGAAGGACCCACTCAAGTAGTTGTTGGTAGGACTTGATAGCTTGCGAGCGTCCGAGCCGGGAAACCGGTGAGGGCGGAGCCCCGCGATAAAGCCCACGAAAGGTGGTTAAGCAACCTTGCAGGCCGTAATGCGTGTGAAGCTAGTG
>JACOTZ010000347.1 GCA_016178155.1 Acidobacteriota bacterium | reverse complement strand
TCGCGCGCCCGGCATGAGTTCCGCGTGAGCAACATCCGTACGCAAACTGAATTGGTCCGGCAGCACACGATCCGCGAGCGGTTGCTCGCGATGCTGTCGCTGTTCTTCGCCATGGTTGCCCTCGTGCTCGCGGCCGTTGGTCTGTACGGTGTTCTGAACTACTCCGTATTGCAGCGGCGACGCGAGATCGGCATTCGAATGGCGCTCGGCGCTTCGGCGCGAGATGTTGCGTGCCAAGTCATCGCCGATGTGTTCGCGATGCTGCTGCTGCTGCTCGGCGCGTTTGCGGGACTGGCCGCGGGACTCGCGTCCCAGCAATCGATCAAGACGCTCCTGTACGAGGTCAAGCCTACGGATGTTTCCATGCTGGCACTGCCGGCTATCACGATCTTCGGCGCGGCGCTCCTGGCCGCGCTGCCGCCCGTCATGTATGCGGTGCGCATCGAACCTGCGGTCACATTGCGCGCGGAGTAGATCGATTTTCTCGACTTTGCCAATGTTGAGCAGGCGGTCACGGCGACCGAGCAATGCAGGAGCTGCGTTCTTTCGCACAGGCGCAGCAGAGCGGCCCCGAGAATGCGCCCTACATCATCGCCGCTTGCGCGCAACGCGCCAGACTCAGATCGAGAGCGCGGGTAAAATCGTCGACATCGCGCTTCCCGATATTGAGCGGCGGCGACAGGCGCAGAACATTGCCGTGCAGCCCGCCCTTACCGAGTAGGATTCGGTTCTCGCGGGCCGCTTCCATCAACGCCGCGGTTGCCGCAACCGCCGGCGTCTTCGTGCCGCGGTCCTCCACCAGCTCGAGCGCCTGCAGCAGGCCCATGCCGCGGACGTCGCCGATGATCGCGTGTTTTTCCTGGAGCTCGAGCAGGCGCTCCCGCAGGTAGGCTCCGGTTTCGGCGGCATTAACGCGCAGATTGTTCTCGTCGATGAAATCGAGCGCCGCCTTGCCGGCCGTCGTCGCGAGCGGGTTGCCGCCGAAGGTCGAAATGGTCGCGCCCTGGATGGACGCAGCCACTTCGGGTGTGGCGACCGTCACGCCGATGGGGAAGCCATTGCCGAGTCCCTTGGCGCTGGTGATGATGTCGGGGGTTACACCCCAGTGTTCAATGCCGAACCACCGGTGTCCGGTGCGGCCCCACGCGGTCTGCACTTCGTCGCTGATGAACACGCCGCCATAGCGTCGCACAATATCGGCCACGATCCCGAAGTACTCCTTGGGCGGCGTGACGAAGCCCGCGACTCCCTGGATGGGCTCGGCGATGAACCCGGCGATGCGTCCCGTCGTCGTCGTCCGAATCACTTCCTCGATATCCCGCGCGCAGCGTACACCGCAATCGGGGTAGGTCAGACCGAAGGGGCAGCGGTAACAGTAGGCGTTGTGCGCGTGCACGATGCCGCATTGCGATACCGGCCCGAGCCGCCAGTTCGACTGGCCCGTCAGGGTCATGGCCAGGGCCGAGCGGCCATGGTAGGAATAGCGCAGCGCCACAATCTCGCTCGCGCCGGTGTAGCAGCGGGCGGCGAGAATGGCCGTCTCGTTGGCTTCGGTGCCGCTGTTGGTAAAGAACGACTTCGTGAGCCGCTCGCCCGGTGTGATGGCAGCGATCCTGGCTGCGAGCGCGGCCTGTGGCTCGGTGGCGAAGACGGTGGAGACATGGCCGAGCGTGTCCATCTGCTCGCGCACGCGGCGGTTCACTTCCTCATTGCAGTGACCGACCGAGATGGTGACAATCCCGCCGAGAAAATCGAGGTACTGGTTGCCATCCGCGTCCCAGACGTATTGGTCTTTGGCGCGGGCCAGCACCAGCGGCTCACGGTAATAATGGAAGACGGCCGGAAACAGAAACTCACGGTGGGCCAGCAGGACATCGTGCTTCTTCATAAAAGCCTCCCGCCTGCTATTTTGCCGGTTTCGGCACGCCCGAAGGTGGAGGGTTGTATTCGCCTTGAATGCGCGCGTCGGCGCCGCCCCGCGGAACCTGCTTGCCGGCGGACCAGAGCAGGCCGTTGATCGCCAGTTTGCGGAACGGCTCGAGTTTGAAGTCCTCCGGGTGGCCGAGCGTCGTAAAGAAGACGCGCGCGCCCTTGTAGGTCTTCGTCCAGGCAACGGGCTGCGGCCCGTAGTCGCGGCCACCCTGCGGATTCACGGCACGCCCGGTCAGCAGCGGAACGCAGTCGCCGTGGAGCGGATTCACCACGTAGAGCCACGATGGAGCTTTGAACTCGCGGGCAACGCCGCGAAGAATCGGATGCCCCGACTGCTCGGGAACCTGGGAGACCTCCGTGGTCGAGAGGTGTCCGTGGTGCCGGATCCATGTCTGGCCGAAGACGTCACGGCCGAAGCCGTCGTTCAGGTGTTCGTGCGGGCTTCCGGCCGGATATTTGAACGTATGTGTGCTGGTGCGGAAACCGGCGATCGGTTTGCCGGAGTTCACGTAGTCCAGGATGAGACGGAGTTGCTCGTCCGGCAGTCTCCGCCAGCGCAGGAAGAAGACGGCGAGATCGGCGTCGCGCAGCGCTTCCAGGCCCTCGATGTTGGTGGCAGTCTGGGGCGTAGGGCGCGCGTAGGCGATCGAGGTGCGCGTGCCGTAGCTGGCTTCGAGAATGCGGGCGATCATCGGCATCGAGAACTCGGATCGGTACTCGTCGTCGCCGGTGACGAAGGCGACGTGCGGCCGCTCGGCCGCGTTCAGGCGAGGGGAGGCGGCGTAGAGGATCGCTGCTACCGCTTCGCGGCGGCCCACGACCGCGGCTCGCGCTTCCAGATCCCGGCAACCGCGGCCTGCCAGGCCGTCAGGCGCTATCCGCGGATCCACAGCAGCAGCCCTTCCACATTCTCGACTTTGCACCGCTGACCCGCCGTCAGCGGCTGCGGGCCCACGTTGCGCGCGCTCCAGGCCGAGCCGCGCAGTTCGGCCTTTCCGATTCCGTCCGCCCCAATATCCGTCAGCGCCACCGCGGTCTCACCGATCAGAGTATCGACCGCCGGCCCCGCGGCCGGACGCATCTTTTCAATCAACGGTTTCCGCAAGAACGCCAGAGTGATGATGGCGATCACGGAAAACAGCAGCCATTCCACCCACGCGGCGCCGGTCAGGTGCAGGGCAGCCAGAAGCCCCACAATGACCGCGCTGATCCCGAAAAACATCAGGTAAAAGCCGCCCGGCGTGAGCGCCTCGAGCAGCATCATCAGAAGTCCAAGCAATAACCACATCCACCAGGTCATGGCGAAGTATCCACCGGAATATATCAGAAATCCGCGCCGGCCGCCCGGCGCACCGGGGCCGCGATGCACGGCGACCGCGACTCGAGATCCTGCTCCCGGACCACCGCCCCTGTCCCGCGCTGAGGGCTGGTTGCGTCCCAGGGCGGGCCGCCTCCCAGCGGCCGGATACGCATCTCAATTTGCGAAATCGTGCCCGAACACGAACTCTGTCGCCGCCGGAGCGACTGCTCAAGCGCTTTCAGAACGGCGCATCCACCAGGCTGTTCGTGCGCATTCCGGAGAGCGCTGTAGACCGTCCCCGCGGTCAGCATTCGTTTCCGCGCCACGGCGGCCGGGAAATACCGGCCCGGCGGTCTCGGTAGAATCATTGTTTTATGCCCTTTCCGGTTCATCGTATGCGCCGGCTGCGCGCCACCGAGCCGCTGCGTAGGCTGGTCCGTGAGACCCGGCTCGCCCCGTCGCAGTTTGTGCTGCCGCTGTTCGTCTGTGAAGGCGAGGGCGTCCGGCGCGAGATCGGCTCGATGCCCGGACACGCCCAGCTCTCCATCGACCGCCTCATCGAGGAGTGCCGCGCGGCCCACACTCTCGGGCTCGGCGGCGTACTTCTGTTCGGGATTCCAGCCGAAAAAGACGAAGCCGCCTCGGGTGCTTACGCCGAGCACGGGATCGTGCAGCGGGCCCTCGCCGCGATCAAGCGGGAAGTCCCCGAGCTGGTGCTCATCACCGACGTCTGCAACTGCGAGTACACAAGCCACGGCCATTGCGGCAAGGTGGTCGGAGGCGACGTCGATAACGACGCCACGCTTGCATGGCTGGCCGCGGCGGCCGTTTCCCATGCGCGCGCCGGGGCTGACATGGTTGCGCCCTCGGACATGATGGACGGACGCGTGGCCGCGATCCGGCGGGCGCTCGATGAAGCAGGGTTTCCCCATACACCGATTCTTTCCTATGCCGCGAAATTTGCTTCGGCCTTCTACGGACCGTTCCGCGAGGCCGCCGAATCAGCCCCCCAGTTCGGCGACCGCCGCAGCTACCAGATGGATGCGGCGAACGCCCGCGAAGCCATGCGGGAAATCGAGCTTGATCTCGAAGAGGGCGCCGACATGATCATGGTGAAGCCCGCCTTGCCCTACCTCGACCTGATCCGCCTGGCGCGCGATCGTTTCGACGTGCCGGTCGCCGCTTACCAGGTGAGCGGTGAATTCAGCATGATCATGGCAGCCGCGCGCAACGGCTGGATCGACCGGGACCGCGCGATGCTGGAGACGCTCACCGCCATCCACCGGGCGGGCGCGGGTATTATTCTCACGTATTTCGCGAAGGACGCGGCGAAGTTGCTGTCGTAACCGCACCCATGCCGGAGGACCAGCGCGAACTCACGGTGAAGGCGGTGGCGCTCGGCATGTTTCTGGCGCTGGTGTTCGGCGCCGCCAATGCCTATCTCGGCATGAAGGCGGGCCAGACGGTCACGGCGACGATTCCCGCGGCCGTGATCGCGATGGCGCTCTTCCGCCTGCCGGCCTTCCGGGGCACGCTGCTCGAGCAGAACATCACGCGCACCGCCGCCTCGGTGGGGGAAGCGCTGGTGGCCGGCGCCATCTTCACGCTGCCGGCTTTCGTGATGGTCGATATCGGCGGGACCCGACTGTGGACCGACCTCGCGGGCCATTACTTTGAAGCCACGCTGATCCTGCTGTGCGGGGGCCTTATCGGCGTTTTCTTTATGATCCTGCTGCGGCGGCCGCTGCTGGTGGATGCCGAGCTGCCCTGGCCCGAGAGCGTGGCGGCCGTCAACATCGTCAAAGCGGGCGAGGGCGCCGCGCGCGCCACCCGCTACATCTTCGGCGCCATGGCCTTCGGCGGGCTCATCCAGGTGCTGAAGAGCGACAAGGGCGTGCAGGTCTTCCGCGAGTACAGCGAGGGCTTTCTTGCCTTCCCGCGGGCCGTGGTGCACCACTTCAACTTTCAGAAAGAGCCGATCGGCGCGGTGGCGCACGGCGGCGGCATTCCGTGGACGACGCCCGCACTCTCGCCGGCGTTGATCGGAATCGGCTACATCATCGGGCCGCGGTACGCTTTCATCAACGTCTCGGGAGGGATTCTCGCCTGGTGGGTGCTCATCCCGCTCCTGCTGTTCTTCGATCCCGATCTGCCGCGGCGGCTGGCGGCGGGGGGCGCTCCGGGTCCGGACGTGCTCGCCTATACGCTCTGGTACAACGTGGTGCGGCCGATCGCGGTCGGCATGATGCTGGTAGGCGCCGTGTACACGTTGTGGTCCATGCGCGCGGCGTTGGCGCAATCACTCCGCGGCGCCTTCGCGGCATCCGGCGCGGCACGGGCCGAGTGGCACAAAGTCGAGCGCACGGAAAAAGATATCCCCCTGCCATGGGTCATCGGCGCGACACTGGCGCTGGTCGTGCCCATCGCGGCTATTTACTACTTCTTCACCGGCGGGCTCCTGCCCGCGCTCATCGCCGCCGTGGTCATGACCTTTAGCGGGTTCGTGCTGTCGGCGGTCGGCGGTTACCTGGTCGGGCTGGTGGGCGCGTCGAACCAGCCGCTGTCGGGACTGACCCTGGCGGCGCTGATCCTGACCGCGCTGCTGCTGCTCGCCTTTGGCGTGACCGGCGCGAGCGGTGTCGCAGCGGTCCTGGGCGTGGCCGCGGTGGTGGCGGTTGCGGCGTCGGTAGCGGGCTCGCTCATTCAGGATTTCAAGGCCGGCCAGCTCCTTGCCGGCACGCCCTGGAAGATGCAGGTCGTCGAGATTGCGACCGTGGCCGTGCTGGCCTTATTCCTGATGCTGCCGATCCTCGCGCTGCACCAGGCGAACCTGGCTACGGGAGGCATCGGCGGGCGCGCGCTGCCGGCGCCGCAGGCCGGCCTGATGGCACAACTCGCGAAAGGCATCGTCGGCGGCGACATGGCCTGGGGACTGCTCGCCATCGGAATCGGGTTCGGCTTCGCGCTCATCCTCTGCGGCGCGCGTGCGCCCATGCTCATCGCTGTGGGCATGTATCTGCCGTTCGACACCTCGTCGGCGATTTTCGCCGGTGGTCTGATCAAGATGATCGTCGAGTGGCGCACCGCCCATTGGAGCGCGACCGAGAGCGCGCGCGTCGAAGAAGATGGCACCCTGCTCGCCTCGGGGCTGATCGCGGGCGAGGCGATTGTCGGTATCCTGCTTGCCGCGACCTTCCTCACCGGGGTTTCGTCTTTCGCCCGCTTGCTGACCGGCAATGATGTGCTGCCGTTTTATACGCAATGGGGC
>JACOTZ010000346.1 GCA_016178155.1 Acidobacteriota bacterium | reverse complement strand
GGGTGGCCCTGCACCAGAGTGCTCGGAAAATCGCTCGTCACCTCGCCCGCGACGCTGATGCGGAAGACGGCGCGATGGCGCTCGCCGGCGGCGCAGTAGAGGCGGATGCGGCGCGAGGCCAGGATGTCGCGCATGCCGATGGTCACGGCCATGGGCGGGATGGCGGCGGGGCTGCCGCCAGCGGAGTGAATGCTCTGGACCACGATGGAATCATCGCCGAGCGCCACAATGCGCGTGAGCGAGTGGCGCAGCTCCTCTACCGAGATGCGAAACCAGCGCGAGATCGGCGGCTCGTTGAAGGCCACGTGGCCGTGATATCCGATGCCGCCGTAACAGACGTCGGCGCCGCCCGCGGCCTGCAGGCGGCCGCTCAGCTCGTCGATGCGAAACGGATCGGGCACGACGTGCTGCGCCTCGGGCATTCGCAGCTCGGGGTCGAGCCGGGCAAACAGCTCCCGCTTGAGGAAGCCTTCGAAGCTCAGCGGATGCGACAACGGGACCGGCCGCCCCTGCCAGTCGAGAAACTCGTCCATCTGGAAGACGTGCACGTTGCGCCAACTGATGCGCCTCCGGTTCGAGATGTCGACCAGGGTGCGGTAGTGAGCCACGGGACCGACGGGCAGAATAAGGCGCGACGGTTCGCCGCGCTGGTTACGGGCGGCGATCTCGGCCGCGATGCTCTCGGCGAGATCGAGCAGAAGCGAGGGAATATCCGGGACAAGGCGGAAGCGCGTGCGGGCGCACCGGCGGAGCTCATCGACCGGCAGTTCCATGAGCCGCGCGATCTCGCCGCGGGTCATGCGAAATCGGCGGCGGTGACGATGCGGCCCTGGCCGATGCTCAGATCGATGGCGTAGGCGAGCTTGCTCGCCTCGAGGGCGACATCGAGCGAAAGCGACGGAGGCCGGCGGCGGCGGACGCTGTCGAAGAAATCGGTGTACATGAGCACCTCGGCATCGCCGGCGGGCAGGTTGGCGGGAGCCGGAGCGGGCTGCGGCTTGCCGTCAACGAGGAACTGCAGCTCGCCCCGGCTGCGCCGCAGCGACGCCTTGTCGCCGACCATGGTCAGATCGCCGCCGGCGCCGCGAGCGAACAGGCACAGCGAGTAGCTGAGGCGCGCGCCGTTGGCGAAATCGACGATCGCCGAGGAGAGATCGCGGGTCTCGCGGCCGCTGAAGTGCACGGTTCCGCCCGTGGCGCTGACGCGCGCCATGGGTGAGTTGACGATCGACTGGAGGAAGCCGAGCGTATGGATCGACATTTCGAGCTCGCTCGAGCCGGCGGTGCGGCGCAAATACCGCCAATTGGTTTTCTTGCCGCGCGGGTCGGTGAACTGCCAGCTCGCCGGGTTCCAGTCGCCGCGCAGATCGGCGGTGGTGATGAGCTGCACTTTTCCGAGCGCGCCGCTCTCGACCAGCGCGCGCGCCTCGGCCTCGGGTTTGCCGAAGTGCCGCTGCATGCCGATGGCAAGGATGCGGCCGCCAGCGCGCGCGGCCTTCTCCACCTGGCGCGCGTGCTCCCAGGAGATGGCGATCGGTTTTTCAAGCAGCACGTCCTTGCCGGCCTCGAGCGCGGCGATGGCCATCTCGTGATGCAGATAATTCGGCGCGACGATGACCACGGCCTGAACATTGCGGTCGCGGACGAGCTCGCGCCAGTCGGTGTAAGCGGCGGCGGAGCCGGCCAGCCCCTGGTTGACCGCGGCCATGCGCTGGCCGTCGAGATCGGAGAGCGCCACGAGCTTGCCGCCCGGCAGCTTCTTGAGCGCCGCCAGGTGCGCGCGCGAGCGCAGCCCGAGTCCGATGATCCCCAACCGCACCGCGTCCTGCGCGGTGGCGTGCAGCGCGGCGGCGCCTGCGCCGAGCAGGGTCCGTCTTGAAATTACGCTCATAATTGCATCACATCCTTCATATATTTGCGGGCGTTCCCGACCATGGTGCGGCTGGGCACGTCCGTGAGCGGATTCATTTCGAAAATGGCCCAGCCGGTCCAGCCGGTGTCGCGCAGCGCCTTCGCCATGGCCCGGAAATCTATGTCGCCTTCGCCCATCTGCGCCTCGCGTTTTCCCTTCATGTCTCGAATGTGAAATGCGCCGATGCGCCTGCCGTGCCGGCGGATGAACTCCGGGATATCGAGACCGGCGATATGCAGATACGACACGTCGAGCACGAGCGAGACGGCGTCCGGCTGCGTGTGGGCGAGGACGAAGCGCAGCTCCTCGGCGTCGCGCGCGAGCTCCTGGAAGTGGTTGTGCAAGCACAGGCGCAGCCCGCGGGCGGCGAGCTCGGCACCGGTGCGCTGGAGCTCGGCGGCCTTGCGCGCGAGCGCCTCCTGAGCGCCCTCTTTCGGCAGCGCCCGGCCGCTGAGCATGAGATGCGTGCCGCCGAGCGCCTTCACCGCCGCCGACACGCGCTCGATCTGAGCGCGCTCTTTTTCGAGAGACGCCGGGCTCCAGAGCGCGGCCCCGAGGTGCAGGGCGATCAGCGGCACGCCGCGGCGGTCGATCTCGGCGCGCATGGGCGCGGGATCGGCGAAGCTGTGTTCCAGGCTCGCGAAATTGGTTTCGAAGCCTTCATAGCCGGCGGACTTGAGATCTTCCAGAACGCTGAGCAGTTTGGCGCGGTCGCGAATGGGCGAGCCATAGGTGCGGGTCTGGCAGCCGACGCGGATCCGCGCGGGCGCGCCGCTCAGCAGCCCGGCGGCGGCAAGAGCGGCGAGGAATTCTCTGCGAGGGAAGCCGAGGTTCGGCGCACGAATGCCGCCGTACCTAGTGTGGCGTCCCGCGTAATTTTTGACAACCGCTCCCTTACGGTCGCGGCTCAGAATGAACGTTTTGGAGCCGCGCGCGTAAGCAAGCGGTATGCGGGACGCGACACTAGGCGTATTGGACAGCGGGTCGGGTCCGGCGGTGGAAGGCGCGGGCGCCGCGCAAACCGGAGCCATGTACGGGTGAGAGGTGCGGGTCGGTGTCATGCCATGGCGATGATGCGGTCGAGCGCCTGCGAGACTTTCCGCAGATGCTCGGGGTCGTTCGGATTGTGTCCTATCTCGGGCGAGAGCCAGCCCCGGTAGCCGGCCTGGACCAGCGCCTGCATGGTCTCGCGCCAGTCGACGCTGCCTTCGAGCAGCGGCACGAACTTGCCATCGCCGGCAGTGCCTTCGGTTTTGTAATCCTTGATGTGAATGCGCTGGATGCGCGGGCCGAGCGCCCGGATCCAGTCGGGCGGGAAGCCGTAGCGCATGAGGTTGCCGATATCGAGATAGGCGCGCAGCCACGGGCTCTGGAACTGGTCGACGTAGTTGCGCATCTCGCGCGGGCTCATGAGGAAATTGCCCCAGACATTCTCGACGCAGAGCATGACCTTGGCGCGCCCGGCATCGGGGAGTACCTGGCGGAGGCCGGCGGCGGAGCGCTCCCAGGTGTCGTCGTAGCCGACCTTGAGCTTTTCATTCCAGCTCAGGCGGCCCGCGACGATGAGGACTACTTTGCAGTCCAGCGCCGCGGCGATCGGGATCGTCTTGCGGATGACCTCGATGCCGCGCGCC
>JACOTZ010000345.1 GCA_016178155.1 Acidobacteriota bacterium | reverse complement strand
GGCTTTCTGTCCGCCGGAGTGCGCCGCAAAAGTGGACAACTCCTGCTGGAGGTGGTTCTGCCCGCAGGACGGGCACGCCAGCTCCTCGCCATTGCGGCGCACGAGCTTCTCAAATCTGGTCCCACAGTCTTCGCAACGATACTCGAAAATCGGCATATGCAATCATATTGTAGCGTGCACTTCTTGTAGCGTGCACTCCCCATCTGCGCGCTCAGTCATCGCCTGTCGCGGAACGGCCCGCTAGGCTTCGGGCTGCGGAACCACCACGCCTGCCCCGCCCGCTGAAAGGCGGCGTCTACCGCTTCTGCAGGTAGGGTCCGCCTGCCGTGCTTGCGGAACCGTGCATCCACTCATCTAACGTCCTCTGCGGGATCTGCAGTACGGGCGATCGACTCAGCCTGTCGAACTCCCCTACCACAGCTTCCTACCGGCCGCATCTCAGTGGACGGCAGTGTGGCCTACATACTGCAGTCTGGCAAAGTTCGGTCCACATTTGGCCTGGCTGCGGAACAGATCATTCACTGCGGTGGGGAACCGTCCAGCTCCGCCGCATGATGTACGTCCTGAGCCGTGCAGATGAGCACCACCTCGCCGTGAACCCATCGTCACTACCCGCATTTGCATGTGGTACTATGACCACAAAGTGGATTCAGGGAGGCTTGAATGCTTCACGGCAAACTCGCAAATCTTCCAGCCGCACTGCCCCTTGTGGTCCTTGCGGCAATCCTGTGTTTTGTCTCGCTTCCGGCGATAGGCCAGGAGATCAGCGCCGGCATTACCGGCAGAATCACGGACCCCTCGGGTGCGGCGGTCGTCGATGCCGCTGTAACCGCCAAGGACGTCAATCGGGGCACCGTGTGGCCCACCCAAACCAACGAGGAGGGGATCTATGCATTCCCTCGCATTCCGGCGGGCACGTATGAAGTCCGCGTCGAAGCCAAGGGATTCAAGTCGGCGGTGCGGCCGGACATTCGCCTTGAGCTCAACCAGAGGGCCCGGCTCGACATCGCGCTGGAGATCGGCGCAGTCGCGGAAAGCGTCGAGGTCACCGGCGAGGCTCCCCTGCTCAGCACCGATACCACCATCGTCGGGTCGGTGATGAGCTCCAACTCGATCACCAACACGCCTCTGATCAGCCGCAACTACATCGCGCTCACGCTGCTCGCCCCGGGCGTCACCACCACCAACCCGTCGGCATTCAACAGCGGCGTGCGGACCACGGGCGGCGGCCGGCCGTACGTCAACGGCAATCGCAAAGAGGCGAACAATTTCCTGCTGGACGGAGTGGACAACAACCATACCTCTGATAACCTGACTTCCTACCAGCCGAACGTCGACGCCATCCAGGAATTCCGCATGATCACCAACAACGCGTCGGCGGAGTTCGGCAACTTCCAGGGCGGGATCATCAACGTGTCTATCAAGTCGGGCAGCAACGACCTCCACGGCAGCGTGTTCGAGTTTTTCCGCAATGACAAGCTGAACGCGAACAACTGGGGACGGAACTACCTGGGCAATCCCCGCTCGCCCATCCGCTGGAATACCTTCGGCGGCACCGTCGGAGGTCCGGTCAAGCGCGACAAGATCTTCTTTTTTGGCGACTACCAGGGCATCCGCCGCAACACGCCGGCTTCGGTAGGAACGGTCTCGGTCATCCCCGCCGAGTTCCGCAACGGCGATTTCTCCCGGCTGCTCAGCGAGCAGGGCACCCAGCTCTACGACCCGCTCACGACGGGCGCCGGCGGCGTCCGGCAGCCGTTCGTCAACAATCAGATCCCGGTGAGCCGGCGTAATATCGTGGCGACCAACCTGTTCAACTCGCAGGACCTGTATCCGCTCCCTCTCAACAGCGGCCTCCGCTTCAACCAGTTGAACTCGAGCCGCAGCCAGTTGGTGAGCGATCAGTTCGACCTCAAAGGCGACGCCAAGCTGACCAGCAAGGACGATCTTTCCGTGCGGTATTCGTGGGGCCGGCAAAGCCTGCCCGGCCAGAACAGTTTTCCACTGTTCTTCGATACGTTCAACAATGCTCCTTTCCAGAACGGCGTCATCAACTGGACGCGCACGTTCAGCCCGAGCGTGGTCAACGAATTCCGCGCCGGCGTGAACCGGATCCTGAATCACAACGGCGGGCTGGACAAAGGTCTCGGCAATGTCGCCGAGAAGCTCGGCATCCAACAAGGCAACGACCGCGCGCCCGGCCTGATGTCGCTTCAGTTCACCGGAGGTCTCGCCAGCGGCATCGGCAGCGCCAACATCGGAACGCAGCAGAAGTTCCCGAACAACACCTTCCATTACGCCGACAACCTGACGATCATCCGGGGCCGGCACCTGATGAAGACCGGCGGCCAGTTGCTCCGGCAGCAGATGAATCCGTTTTACGCCGGCAACAACGGCCGCACGGGATTCGTCCGCTTCGATGGCCGGTTCACCGCAAATCCCAACCCGAGCTCGCGCGGAATTGCCGAAGCCGACTTCTTCCTGGGCTATCCGTCGCGGACGGGGCGCGGGGTCAACACCGGAAGCTGGGGCCACCGCAAGAACATCGTCGGCCTGTATTTCCAGGATGACTGGCGGACCACCGACTCACTGACGCTCAACCTCGGGCTGCGCTGGGAGTTCCACAGCCCGCTCGTCGAGGTGAAAGACCGGCAGTCGAACTTCGAGCCGTTCAGCGGCAAGCTCCTGCTCGCCGGCAAGGACGGCAACAGCCGCGCGCTGTACGAGCCGTTCTATAAGGACTTCCAGCCGCGCGTCGGTTTTGCCTGGACGCCGCGGGCGATTGGCGGCAAGACAGTGTTCCGCGGCGCCTACACCATCTCCTCGTTCATGGAGGGCACCGGCACAAATCTCCGTCTGCCACTGAACCCTCCCTTCAACGTCGAATTCGAGTCGATCTACGAGAGCGGCCCGATCGGGCAAACCACGGAACAGGGCTTCACGGTGGTCTCGGCGCAGGATCCGTTTGTCGGAAGCAACATCCGGCTGTGGGATCCATTCGTACGACCCGCAAACGTGCAGCAGTGGAGCCTGATCATCGAGCACCAGCTTCCCGGCCAGACCGTGGTCACCGCCGGTTACATCGGCCAGCATGGAACTCACCTGGTGGTTCCGATGCCCTACTTCCAGCGCCGGCTGCTGCCTGACGGGCGGGTGGAACGTAGCCCCTATCTGAGCGGGAACCCGCAGCTTTCGCGCATCGCGCAGATCTCGGGCACCGAATCGAACGGCAACCAGCGATATGACTCGCTGCAGGCGACGGTTCGGAAGCGTTACTCAGCAGGTCTCGAGTATCAAGTCTCCTACACGTTCTCCAAGGGCATGAGCGACGCGATTGGCTACTACGGGGAAGGGGGGCAGTCCGCATCGCAGTCGGCCTACTGGCAGTATCTCTACGATCGGCGCGCCGAGTGGGGGCCCACTTATTTCGACGCCAAGCACATGCTCACCTCGGTATACACCTACGAACTGCCTGTGGGCCGCAATCGGGCAATCGGCGCCGACTGGAATCCCGTGCTCAACGGGGTTCTCGGTAACTGGCAGATGGGCGGCATTCTCACGCTGCGCAGCGGCTTTCCGCTGACCATCCGGGCGAGCGACCGCTCGGGGACGATCTCCCGAGGGCCGCGCGCCGATCGCGTCGGCGATGGCGAAGGTCCCAAGCAGGTGGGACCGGGCACGACCTGGCTCGACAAATCCGCCTTCCGGGAGCCGCGCGCCGGCACGTTGGGCAACTCCGGCGTGGGTGTAGTCCGGGGACCCAAGCTCGCGCAGTTTGATCTTTCTCTGCAGAAGCAGTTCCCGATTGGAGAGCGATACAGGCTGGAGTTCCGCTCCGAGTTCTTTAACCTGACCAACACCCCGCAATTCAACTCGCCGAACAGCAGCGCCTCAAGCGTGACCTTCGGCGAGATCACCAGTGCCCAGGGCGAGCGCAACATTCAGTTCGCGCTCAAGCTCTACTTCTAAGGCGCGGGCCCTCCGGCCATGGCAGGCCGGAGGGCGCCCCGCCTTTTCTGACGGCGCGACCGGAGGTTCGCCTGCCGGTGTCCTGAGCGGCGCTCCGAAAACCGCTGGACGAAGAATCGCGCTCCGGGCGTCGAGGCATCCAGCCGCACGGCATGTGGCCCGCCGGTCTCCGCGCCCGCGGTCAAGTCTGACTCGGCTGAGCCCTGTCTCGCGATGGCGTGCCGCCCTGTTACCAGTCGACGCGGCGGGCGCGGAGTTCTCGTTCAATCTGCTCGCGGCTCTCGAACTGCACTGCGTCGATACCCTCGTTCTTCGCGGCCTCGACATAAGCGGCGATGTCGTCGGTGAAGAAGCATTCGCCGGGTTCGCAGGCGGCCAGGCGAAGGGCCTCGCGATAGATCTTGGGCGAGGGCTTGAGCGCGCCGACGCGGAAAGACAGCACGTAATCGTCAAAATGGCGCAGAAGCGGGTAGTTGCGCTCGACCATCGCGAAGTGGATGGCATTGGTGTTGGAGAGCAGCAGCAGGCGGTAGCGCCCGCGCAGGCCGGCCAGCATCTCCTCGGGGATGAGCGTCTCGGGCAGGAAGATGGCGCTGAAAATCTCGCAGAACTCGTCATAGCCCGTGCGCAGCCCGAGGATGCCCGACACCTCTTCGACGAAAGCGCGAGGCTCCATCTGCCCCGACTCAAAGCGGGTGACAATGCCGCACGAGCGCAGGCGCGCGGGGATTTCCTCGGGTGAGTAAGGGCAAATGGACGCCATGCGGTCGTAGCCTCGCTGAAAATCGAAGGGCACGATCACCTTGCCGAGGTCAAAGATTATCGTTTTAATCATGGGCAGGAAACACTCCATTGTCCCATCGGCGGCGGAATCGCCCGAGGCCGGGACGTGCGCGCATTTCCCGCCGGCGCTCCACGGCGGCTTGCGGGAAGCCCGTGTGTGCTGCGTTGCGCCGCTCCCGCGACCACCGTGGTGAGAAATGCGAGCTAACGGCATCACGCGCAACGTGTTTGTCCTGGGGCTGGTGAGTTTCTTCACCGACATCTCGTCGGAGATGCTGTACCCCATCATTCCTCTCTTTCTCACGGGCACGCTGCGGGCGCCGGTGCCGGTCATCGGACTGATCGAAGGCGCGGCGGAGGCCACGGCAAGCGTGCTGAAGGCGCTGTCGGGCTGGTGGTCGGACCGGAGCGGCGCGCGCCGGAGTTTCGTCATCGCCGGCTACGGACTGTCGGCGCTGACCAGGCCCATGCTCGCGCTGGCGGCGGGTTGGCCGCTGGTGCTCGCGGCGCGTGTGGCCGATCGCTTCGGCAAGGGTCTGCGGGGCCCGCCGCGGGACGCCTTGATCGCGGACTCGACGCCGGACCCGTATCGGGGCCGCGCCTTCGGGTTCCATCGCAGCATGGACCAGGCGGGAGCGATCGTGGGACCGCTGCTGGCCCTGCCGCTGCTCGCCCTGGTGCAGCAGAATTACCGGGCCCTGTTCCTGATCGCCTTCCTTCCCTCGGCCGTGAGCACCGCGCTCGTTCTGCTGGTGCGCGAGCGGCGGCAGGAGCCCGCGCGCGCCGCGTTCCCGCTCCAGACGGTCCGCGTCCATGCGGCGTTCCGGAGGTTTCTGATCGCGATCGCGCTGTTCTCGATCGGCAACTCCTCGGACGCCTTTGTCATCCTTCGGGCGCAGCAGCTCGGTCTGGATACGCAGCGTATCGTGCTGCTGTTTGCGGCCTCCAATGTCACCTACGTGCTTTCGGTCTATCCGGCAGGGCGCTTTTCCGACCGGATGGAGCGGCGCAAGCTGTTCGCCGCGGGTTTGGCGGTGTTCGCCGGCGTGTACGCCGGGCTCGCGGCCGTCCCCAGCGCCGGGTGGCTGTGGTTGCTGTTTCCGGTCTATGGCTTCTACATGGGCCTCACGGACGGCGTTTCGCGGGCCATGGTGGTCGACTTCGTCGCGCCGCAAGAGCGCGCGGGGGCGCTGGGACTGCAGGCGGCGCTGGCCGGCGCCTGCGCGCTGCCGGCGAGCGTCATTGCCGGCCAGCTCTGGCAAAGGCTGGGGCCACCGGCGCCGTTCCTTTATGGAGCGGTAATGGCCACCGCGAGCTTGGCCTATCTGCTGCTGTTCGTGCGGGGGCGGCGCTGAAAAACGCGGCGAGTGTACCGTCCCGCGATACCGCCTGCTAACACGCGCGGCTCAGAAGTCTTCATCCCGGCCGCGACCGTTAAAAGACGATGCGGCCCTGAATCTGGATCCAGCGGTTGGTCGCCTGGGTCTGTGATGTCACCTTGCCGAAGAAGTCCTTCGCGTACGGATCGGTGGTGGGTGCGTTGAATTGCGACCGGTTGGTTGCGTTGATGGCATCGAGCCGGAGTTGAAACTTCACCCGCTCCCGGATACGGAACTCGCGCTGGACATTCGTATTCCACTGATTGGTCATGTCACGACGCAGACCGGACAAGCGCGATGGGAAGACCCGCCTGTGGTAGCCGGCGGGGCCTTTGGTGGAATCGCGCTCGAATCCTTCGGTGTTGAACCAGCGGTCGAGCGTGCCCTCGCCCCGGGTAATATCATCCAGGTCGCCGTAATAGAACAGGTTGCCGAAGTCGATGAGGGGTCCGGGCTGCCATTCGTAAGTGATGCCGGTCTGCCAGCCTCCGACCAGCCAGGACATCGGGCCCTGGGTCAACAGGGCGCGCCCTTTGCCGAAAGGAAGCTCGATGACAGTGGTGGCGATCAGGCGCTGCGGACGGACGTCATTCGAGATCCGCCAGGTGGGCAGCGGATCGAACTCATTGGCGAACCAGTCGCGTTCCCGCCCGCGCATCGCGGTATAGCCAACGTTGAAGTTGAACCCTTGCGAGAAGCGGCGCTCGAAGCTGATCTCGAGCGCGTGGGTCCTCATGAGGCCGAGCGGGCTGTTGTTCAGCGTGACGGTGTTGCCGAGGTGCGGATAGGCGCGCAGCAGCGTGCTCTTCTGGATGGTGCTGCTGGTGAAGCGGCCCTGGGTCCTCATGTCCTGGTAAAGCGCGGGATTGGAGGCCTGGATGCCCGTGAAATTCGAGATGTTAAAGGGGTTGGCAACGTTGGTGTTGAGGTTGCGAGGAATGTCGTTATTGCGAACGAGGCCATCGGCCCAATACTGCCCGGGCACGAAATTCAGAGGCCTATTGATATAGACGTTGTCGGAGCGCGAGCCCGCATATGCGACATCGATCACCATGCTCCTGCCGAGCTGGCGCTGGACGCCGGCGCGCCAGCGCTGCTGGCGGGCGCGCTCGCGGTCGAAGGCATCGAAGCTGAAGTTGCGGCCCGCGATCGCCATGAGGCCGAACTGGCTCCCCGTGGGCACATCGAAGCGCGTACCGTCAGCGCGGACGGGGAACGGATCGGTGATGGGCGGCTTTCCGTTCTTCGGGTCGGCGACGAGCCAGGTGGTTCCCCAATCGTTGCTGATCTGGGTGCTGGTTCCGCGGCTGAAGTTGGTTTGCGGCGGGCCCGCGTTGAGCACGTTCAGGGTGTCGTAGAAGATGCCGTAGCCGCCGCGGAGCACGGTTGCGGAATTGAGCTGATAGGAGAGGCCGAGGCGGGGCAGGAGCATCCACTGATCGGTCCAGAGGGCGCGGCTGCCGCCATTCACACCCACGTACACTGAGCCGCCGCGCACGTCAAACGCGGACGGAGTGAGCTCGGGAATGGGGCTGCGGGCATATGCGGCTTTGGCGGCCTCCGTGATGGGCAGGGGAGCATTCGCGTCGAAGGGGCCGATCATGCGGTTGTAGCGTTCCGTTGGTCCTCCCTCGTATTCAAAGCGGAGACCGAGGTTGAGCGTCAGCCGAGAGGTGAGGCGCCAGCTTTCCTGGGCGTAGACAGCATAGTAAGGGTTGAGGACGGCATAGCTGTCCTGTGTGGAGATGCTCATGCCGTTGGGGAATCCCATGATGAAGGCCGCCCACTGGTGAGCGAAGTTGCCCGCGGGCACGGTGGTGTCGCTGCCGCGGCGTGTGTAGTTATTGCGGAACGAGAAGTTGCCGGAGGTATTCCCGCCGCCGCCCCCGGTCCGGTAACGGCCGCGAGCATCGAAGCCGCCCTTGAGCGAATGCTTGCCGCGGATATGCGTGACGTCGGCTTTGCCCGTCAGCATGCGATAGCGGGTGGGCACGGAAACCCCGGAAACGCCGATGTCCTGATAGGCGCCATCGAAGTCGATAAACGGAAGGATGTGCTGATCGCCCGCCTTTTCGTCCATGTACCCGGGGAAACCGACTTCCGAGGGTTTGAACTTCATCGGGAACGGCCGGATATTGTATTCGCGGAACTGGTTAATGGCGACCGCGAAATCGAAGATGGTGTTCGGCGAAGTATTCCAGACCCAGTCCACGGTGCCGCCCTTGTTGTTGCGGTTGAGACCGTTGGTGTGCAGGCCGCGGGCGGATTCGTAGGTCCAGTCGCCGCGGTCCTCTTTGAAATCGTTGAAGCTCCAGCGGCCGAAAAGCCGGTGCTTCTGACTGATGTTGTAGTCGATCCGGTTGTGGAATGCCTTGTAGTCCCAGTTGTACGGTGTGGCGATGGCGAGATAGTTGTTGCGCTGCTCCTGGGTATCGGGCTGGGGATTATTGGGACTGGGCAACAGCTTGACATAGGCATCGTAGACGGGATTCAGAAACCGGGAGCGGGGGATGACGTTGCCGATGAATGGATCGCGGATGTAGTGGCCCCGGTTGTTGGAGTCAGGCCTGGTGGTGAGGGGATCGTAGATCTGGTAGCGCACCGGGTCGACCTTGAGGTACTGGGAGAAGTCGCCCTGACGCTCGGCCATGGTGGGAATGTTGCGGTTGATGCTGTTCGGATCCTCGCTTTTCACATCTTTGAAGCCGTTGAAGCCGAAGAAGAAAAACAGTTTGTCCCGGCCGTTCAGAATTTTGGGAATAACGACGGGACCGCCGATGGTGGCCGCGTAGTTGTTCGAGCGGCCCGAGGGCTGCTTGTCCTGGGCGCGGAGGCTGTTTGCGAGCGCCGTGTTACCGCGGGCCTCGGCGGCGGCGATGTCGTTGTAATACTTCTGCTTGACGAAGAACGGCGTGCCGTTCCAGCGCTGCTGCCAGTGCTGCTCGGTGAGAGTGCCGTGGAAGGAATTGGTGCCGGACTTGGAAATCATCGAGATGCTGACGCCGGTGGTGTGGCCGATGGACGCGTCAAAACCGGAGGTTTCGACCTTGAATTCCTGGATCGTGTCTGAATACGGGAGATAGGCAGCCCGGCGGCTGTTGCCGGTGTCGGGGACACCATCAATCTGCCATTCGTTTCCCCCGACATTGCCGTTGGCGCTGTACTCGGACGCGCCGACGTTGGAGTGGAGGCCGAGGTAGTTGTTCACGCCCGGGACCTGAATGCCGGGAGTGAGTTTGACCAGCAGGATCGCGCTGTTGCCGAGCACCGGCAGGTCCATCAGGCTCTTGTTATCCATGACGCGGCCGGAGGAGACGGCGCTGGTGTCGAGAAGCGGGGCTTCGGCGGTGACCGAGATGCTTTCGGCCTGCGTGCCGAGCTGGAGCTGGACATGAATATCGGCGCGAGAGCTGACCTGCAGCGTGATGCCGTCGCGGAAGTAGCTCTTGAACCCGGCCGCCTCGACGGCAACCCGGTAGCTGCCAGGCAACAGCAGGTTGGCCTCGTAGTAGCCGGTCTCGTTGGTGGTGAGCGCCGTCGTGGTATTGGTGTCAGCGTTGGTGACACGGACAGTGGCGCCGGGAACGGCGGCGCCCGTCGGGTCCGTCACACGGCCGGCGATGATGCTGCGCGTTTCCTGCCCGTTTGCCCAACAAGAGAGCAACAAGGCCGCAAAGACAGCGGCAGACAATCTGTACATAGGTTGACCCTTTCGCAACCAATCCCGGGAGATGCGCGGCACCTCGGCGGGTGGGGGCTGGCTTCCCGAGTAGCGGTTAGTTCGATTATAAACGGAAAAGACCGTTTGTACAGCACCCGCTGTACACAGGAGCCCTTTTTCACCGGCTCTCCGGTCACGGCGTCCGCGGAAATGGAGTAAGGACAGAAAAATGGCCGCGGGATTCGTGAAGGCCGCAAAACCGCTCCTCCTGATCGGGTGGGGGCGGCCCACCGGGCGCTTTACACACCGATAGCGCTGCAGACTACCTGAGTAGCCGGCTTTCGGACAGCGGCTTTCGGCAGGAGCGCATCTAACGGGGGCCTGCTCCGCGTTGTGAGAACGCGATGGCCAG
>JACOTZ010000026.1 GCA_016178155.1 Acidobacteriota bacterium | reverse complement strand
GATCGCTTCTCCGCCGCGAGTGAACCTGGCGAAAATCGATCCTCTTTCGTCCGCGGGAATCCCGATGCCGTGGTCCGTGACGGACAGATCGACGCGGCCGCTGCTTGGCGACACGGCCACTTCAATATTGCGGCTTTCGCCCGAGTACTTGACGGCGTTGTCGAGGAGATTCCACAAAACATGAAACAGCGCTTCGCGGTCGCCAACGACTCGCATAGGCTCAGAGGGCGCTTCGCAGCGGATCCGAAAGCCCGTGGCCGCACTCTCGGCGGAAAAGGCATCCACGACTTCCCTGGCGAGTGCGGCCGCATCCTGCCCTTCCCTTCGGTAAGTCTTCGCACCGCCCTCCATGCGCGAGAAGTCCAGCAGCGACTCCACCGAGCGCTGGAGCCGTTCGGCGGCCTGAGTTTGCATGCGGTAGAAAGACCGCCTACGCTCGTGCCCCAGGTCGTCGTTCTCTATGAGGAGGTTCCCCAGGTGCAGGATGGTCGTCAGGGGAGTCCTGAACTCGTGCGATACTGCGGAAACAAACTCAGTCTGAAGACGCGCCACCTCCATTTCGCGGCGAAAGATCCGCCAAAGCAGAACACCACACGCGGCCACCAGCATGACGATGACGGAGAGCGCCCACCCCAGGACGCGCCGGCGCGCGTCCCACTCCGCCGGCGCTGGCGGTGCGGCCGTCTCGATCAGACCGACCGTCCAAGGCAGCCCCGTGTCGGCGGCAGGACGCTGGATAGCGGCACGCGGAGAACTTCCCGCGATCACAACCTGTCTGTACGGAGCAAGCCCTGCGGCGGCCTTGAGCCGCCAGTCTCCGTCTACCAGCGCGGGCCCGGCGGCCAGGGCCGCCAAGCCTTCCTTGGTAGTTTGCCAGACGAGGGTGATCGGCGTCCCGTTCAGGACCAGGAAGCGGCTCCCAGCCGGCGGATGGTCGGGATTGCCGAGGCGCCTTGAAAGCCACTCCGCCGCGGCGGATATGGTTTCCCCGGCCGGCGGCGGGCTTTCCGGAGTATCCTGCCAGGTGGAAAGCTGGTCCATCACAAGCAGGAAGGACGGCCGGTCCAGCAGCCAGCGCCCGGCCAACCAGTCACGCCGGAGAAGGGCGGCCTCCTTGTCGAATCCTGAGCTCCGGCTGTCCTTACGGAGGATCTCGCAGCGCGCGCGACGGGCCAGAAGGTCCGCCGGCATGCCGTTGATGGACACGCCGGCACAGGCGGCCAGGCGCTCATACACGGCCAGCGCCTCACGCCACCGGCCGGCACGGCGGTCCAGACGCGCCAGCCGGACCAGCGCCCCCGCGCGCAGTGCCGTGTCGGACGACCGGGCCAGGGATTCGTAGGCTTGCCGGGCGTCGCCGTCCCGGCCGCCAGCGAACTCCAGTTGCTCGGCTTCACGAAAGGCGATCTCCGGAGCCTGCGCCAACTGCGGAGGCAAGGGACTCCACAGCATTCGTCCAGCAGGAAGCGCACGAGCCTCCCGCGTGCAAACGAGAATCACTGCGGAATCGGAAGGCAGGCTGGCCGCGCCGCGAAAATCCCACGCGGCCAGCGCCTGTTGCCAGAACTGAACCTCCGCCATCAGGACCAGTACCGAACGGTCCAAGTCCGCCTGACGCAGTTCGGCGACTCGTTGGACCAGCAGTGCCCGGTCCTGCGACGCCAGCCTCAGCCCCAGCACGATCAGCGCTCCGGCGGGGACCAGGGTCACAAGCAGGAACAGGAGCAGCAAACGTCGGGCGAGAATGTAGCGCCATACGTATTGCAGCTTCACCATGCCCGTGGAGTCTACTGCAACACTAACACTTCGGCGGTCTGTCAGCGCTATGTCAAGATTCCGTCAAGCGCACGCACATCGCGGTGTGGAACCACTCGGCGCGCCAAAGCGAGCCAAACTACAAAACTCGCTTTACTCCAGACTGTAGAGCGGGTGCACACCTCCCATATGGCCGGCTATGGCCGGCTGGAGCTCGCCAGAAGAGCGCATTACCCATCATCCGTTGCGAAGGTTTAGAGGGATCGGCTCGCGGGAAGCCGAAGCCAAACCATCTCCCGGCCCGGAGTCGCCCGCTGTCCGGGCCGCCGCTTAGCCGGCGGCTCCGTCTTCTGCCGTGCTTACAATAGTCCCTTCATGCCCACAATCCGTCGCGCTCTTCTCAGCGTCACTGACAAGACCGGTGTCGTCGAACTCGCCCGCGGCCTCGCAGCTCTCGGCATCGAGCTCATCTCCACCGGCGGCACCGCCTCCCTGATTCGCGACGCCAGCCTTCCCGTTCGCGATGTTTCCCGGATCACCGGCTTTCCCGAGATGCTCGACGGGCGCATCAAGACGATCCACCCCCGGATCGCCGGCGGCATCCTGGCCGTTCGCGACAAGGCGGAGCATATGACAGCGCTCGCAGAGCACGGCATCGGCCCCATCGACATGGTGGCCGTGAACCTGTACGCATTCGAGAAGACCGCCTCGCGCCCTGACGCCAGCGTCGCCGAGCTGATCGAGAACATCGATATTGGCGGGCCCACCATGATCCGCGCCGCCGCCAAGAACTGGCAGGACGTCGTCGTGGTCGTTTCGCCTGAGGACTATCCCGGCATTCTGCGTGAGCTGAAGGAGAACTCATGCCGGATCGGCCGTGACGCTTGCTGGCGCTTGGCCCAAAAGGCATGGAACCTCACTGCCGCCTACGACCGTGCCATTGCGGCCCGGCTGGCCTCGATCGAGCTCGCGGGTGAGGCCTTCACCGACACGCCGCCGGAGCTCCCCGCCACGCTCGATATCCGCATGCCGCGGTCGCTCTCGCTGCGCTATGGAGAGAACCCGCATCAGAAGGCAGCGCTTTATACTTCCGGCGGGGGCATCGCCGGCGCACGCCAGCTCCAGGGCAAAGAGCTTTCCTACAACAACCTGGTCGACCTTGACGCCGCCTGGCAGCTCGTTCTCGAGTTCGAACGGCCGGCTGCGGCCATCATCAAGCACACGAACCCGTGCGGATGCGCCGAGCAGGACTCGCTTGCCGCCGCTTATCGCAAAGCCTTCGAGGCCGACCCGGTTTCCGCCTTCGGCGGCGTTCTTGCCTTCAACCGCCCGCTCGACCACGAGACCGCGGCCGAAGTCGCCAGGCTCTTCGTGGAAGCCATCGCCGCGCCCGGCTATAGCGAGCAGGCGCTGGCCGTCCTCGCCGCGAAGAAGAACCTCCGCCTGCTGCATGTGGGCGAGACCCGGGAAGAACTTGTCATCAAGTCGATTTCCGGCGGCCTGCTCGCCCAGACCCCAGACCTCCACCGCCTCGAGAGCGGCGCCTGCCGGGTCATTACCGGGCGCGCGCCAACCGAAGACGAATGGCAGGCGCTGCTGTTCGGCTGGAAGGTGGCGAAACACGTCAAGTCGAACGCCGTCGTTTACGCACGCGCCGGGCAGTCGATCAGCACTGGAGCGGGCCAGATGAGCCGCGTCGACTCAGTGAAGGTCGGGGCCATGAAAGCTGTGCTGCCACTCGAGGGGACGGTCCTCGCCTCCGATGCCTTTTTCCCCTTCCCCGACGGAGTCGAAGAGGCCGCAAAGCACGGCATCACCGCCGTCATCCAGCCGGGCGGCTCCGTGCGCGACGATGAGGTGATCGCCGCCGCCAACCGCCTGGGACTGGCGATGGTGTTCACCGGCGTCCGCCACTTCCGGCATTAGCCGAGGTTCGTCACCACCACTCCCTGAGAAGGTGTGAAAAAATTGATTTCGGGCCTCTTCTCCACAGGCTAACCGAATGCAAACATTGGAGGCCGGAAATGGTTTTTTCGAATATTTCACACCTTCTGACGGTCGTGGCT
>JACOTZ010000408.1 GCA_016178155.1 Acidobacteriota bacterium | reverse complement strand
GACAGTGGCCGGATGCTGCTCCACATTCATGGCAAGGGCGCCCGCGACCGCTACGTGCCGCTGCCGACGCCGCTCCTCCCGCGGCTGCGCGACGACTGGTCCACCCATCGGTCCCGGGACTGGCTCTTCCCAGCCCCGACGCGCCGCGGCCTCCCGCACAGTCTGGCGCATCATGGCGGGCCGGTCACGCGCAGCAGTCTCCAGAGTGCGTTTCGTCGCGCGTGGCGGAAGAGCGGGATGGCCAAACGTGCCAGCGTGCACACGCTCAGACATTCGTACGGGACCCACCTCCATGAAGCGGGCGTGAGTCTGCGGGTGATTCAGGAAATCCTCGGCCACCGGAGCGTCCGCACGACGCAGATCTACACGCACCTGACCTCGGCCGTGCGGGCCACGCTGACCGACCCACTCAACGACCTCATGTCCGGCCTCTGAGCCCGTCGAGGCCGACATGCTCGCGGTGGCGGAGATCATCCGCCTCCACGGCGCGGCGTACCGCGCCCACGTGGGAGACCGTTTGCTCCCGAGCCACGCGCGAGTCCTGCGGGATCTCGCGGCGTGCCGAACTGCGTACTTCGGTGGCCAGCTCACGCAGTGTGATCACTGTAAGCGGCAGGTCTATCGCTATCACTCTTGCGGCAATCGCCATTGTCCGACCTGTCACCGCCCGCACACCGAGCGCTGGCTCGAGACGCAGTGCGCGCAGCTCCTGCCGTGCCCGTACTATCTCGTGACCTTCACCCTGCCGCGTGAGCTGCGCGCGCTCGCGTTCGCGCACCAGCGCGTCGTCTACGGCGTCCTGATGCGCAGCGCGGCCGCGGCCCTTCAACGCCTGGCGGCCGACCCGCGCTACGTCGGCGCCCGCCTCGGGTGTCTCGCCGTCCTCCACACCTGGACGCGCGCGATGCTCTACCATCCCCACGTCCATCTGCTCGTCACGGCGGGCGGCCTCTCGCCCGACGGCACGCGGTGGATCGCCCCGAAGAACCCCGCGTTCCTCGTCCCCGTGCAGGCGTTGTCGGTCATCTTCCGCGCGAAGGTGTGCGCCGGACTTCGCCGCGCGGGGCTACTCGACCAGGTACCGCCCGGGATCTGGACGACGCCGTGGGTCGTGCATGCGCAGCCGGCGGGTCGCGGTCAGCGAGTCCTCGACTATCTCGGTCGGTATGTGTTCCGCATCGCGATCGCGAACAGTCGACTGGAGGCGATGACCGATGACGACGTGACGTTTCGCTATCGCGACAACCGGACACAGGAGGAGCGGCACGTCACACTCACCGGCGTCGAGTTTCTCGAGCGGTTCCTCCAGCACGTCCTGCCACGCGGCTGCGCCAAGGTCCGCTACTACGGGCTCTGGAGCGCGGCGCACCGTGCGGATCGCACCCGGGCACGAACCCTGCTGACGGCCCTCACCCTGATCGCCGCGCCGCCGGCCCCCGCGCCCACGCGGGCATCATCCCTCGGCGACCTCCCGCGGTGTCCGCACTGTCGCGTGGGCACGTTGATCGTCATCGCCGTGCTCCGACCGTGGTGGAGCCGCCCGCCATGAGCACGCCATGCTGACCGCGCGCTCTGCCACCTCTCTCAACACGCCGATCGGCCGTGCGTGGCGTCGTGTCGCCGATCACCCGCGCACCGACGTCCCCGGCGTCGTCGAACGTCCACCTCGCCGCTCACCGCCACGCCCACCGCATCGACAGACCTCCGGTGATCGTCCGCTCCGACCACTCACCGCACCGGTGTGACTCGCCACACGAGCTAAGAACCCCAATCGCAACGCCTGTGCCGGGATTTAGTCCAACCCAGGATTGTGTCGCGGCTTCGCGCGACACGAATCCTTTTTTCGTTAGCCGGTCACTCTCAAGCGTAAGATCAAAGCATGTCGAAGGTCACTCCGTCTGTATTTGCCGATGCCCTGCGACTGGATCCTGATGCGCGTGCTGAGCTGGCCGCCGAATTGCTCGCGAGCCTAGACGGTCCCGCCGACCCAGACGCCGAAGCCGCGTGGGAAGCTGAGATCGACCGCCGCGTCGAAGCGATCGAGGCCGGCACCCTACGCCTCGAGCCGTGGGCCGAGGTGAAGCGGCGGATTGAGAAAGAGATACTCGGTCGGTGAAACCGCTTCAGATCAGCGAGCCGGTCAGCGAGCCGGCTTCCGAAGAATT
>JACOTZ010000407.1 GCA_016178155.1 Acidobacteriota bacterium | reverse complement strand
GCGTCCTGCTGGTTCTGCAGCGTGCCGTGCACGATCAGGAAGGGCTCGTGGATCAGCATCATCTTGTGCCGGTCGTAAACTTCCGGGTGCACGATAATGTTTGAAATCCCCGTCTCATCCTCGAGGCTCAGGAACAGGAACCCCTTGGCCGTCCCCGGCCGCTGCCGGACAATCACGCCGCCCGCCACTTTCACCGGACGCCCCTCGCGCATGCGGGCGAGATCGGAGGCGCGCACGATGCCGCGGCGCGCGAGCTCCGGCCGGTAGTAGGCCATCGGATGCTTGCCGATCGTCAGGCCCGTCCCCGAAAAATCGGCGTAGAGGCGCTCGCGAATCGTCATGGGCGCGAGCGGCGAGGGCGCTTCCACCGTCTCCAGCGCTTCGAACAGCTCGCCCGCGGGACGGCGCGCGCGCTCGGCGTCCCACATGGCGTCGCGGCGGTGGACGCCGTGAATGAAGTTCAGCGAGCCGACCTTCGCCAGCCTCCGCAGCTCGTCTTTGCGCAGCTCGGACACGCGCCGCACCATGTCTTCGATGCTCCGGAACGGCGCGCGCCGCCGCTCTTCCGCAATGCGCTCGCCCGCCTCCTGCCGCAGCCCGCGCACGTACCGCAGACCCAACCGCAGCCGGCCGTCTTCGATGGTGCACAGCCATTCCGAGCGCTGCACGTCGACCGGTAGCACGCGCAGGCCGTGGCGTTGCGCGTCTTTCACCAGCGTCGCGGGATGATAGAATCCCATCGGCTGGTTGTTGAGCATCGCGGCGGTGAACTCAGCGAGGTAGTGGCACTTCAGGTACGCGCTCGCGTAGGCGAGCAGCGCAAAACTCGCCGCGTGCGACTCCGGGAACCCGTACAGCGCAAACGAGGTGATCGACTGGATGATCGCCTCCTGGATGTCGCCGGTGATGCCATTGCGGTCCATGCCCTCGCGCAGCTTCCCCTCGACTTCCTTCATGCGCCGCTCGGACCGCTTGAAGCCGAAGGCGCGCCGCAGCTCCTCGGCCTGCCCCCCGCTGAACCCGGCGGCGATCATGGCCATGCGCAGCAACTGCTCCTGAAACAGCGGCACGCCAAGCGTGCGCTCGAGCACCGGCTGCAGCGCCGGGTGCATGCAGTCGGGCGGCTCCAGCCCCATGCGCCGCCGCAGGTACGGGTTCAGCATCTTGCCCACGATCGGCCCCGGCCGGATGATGGCCACCTGCACCACGATGTCGTAGAAGCGCTGTGGGCGCAGGCGCGGCAGCGTCGCCATCTGCGCGCGGCTCTCCACCTGGAACATGCCGATGGTGTCGGCCTTCTGCAGCGCCTCGTACACCGCCGGATCGTCCGGCGGCAGGTGCGCGAGGTCCACCTCCTCGCCGCGTACATCGCGGATAAGCTGCAGCGACTCCTCGATCACGGCCATCATGCCCAGGCCGAGCAAATCGATCTTGAGAATCCCCATGTCCGCGCAGTCGTCCTTGTCCCACTGCACGACCACGCGCCCGGGCATCGTGGCGGGCTCGATCGGCACCACGGCATCGAGCTGTCCCTGGCAGATCACCATTCCGCCCGAGTGCTGCCCGAGGTGGCGCGGCAGGTCCTGCACGCCCAGGTACAGCTCGAAGAACTTGCGGATGTGGGGATACTTCAGATCCAGTCCGGCTTCGGCAAACTGCCGCTCGGGCGTGTCCTCCGGGTCGCGGAACTCCCAGGCGCGGACCAGGCTGGACAGCCGCGCGATCGTGGGCTCGTCGAACCCCATCACTTTGCCGAGATCGCGCGCGGCCGAGCGCCCGCGGTAGGTAATGACGTTCGCCGTCATGGCCGCGCCGAGCTTCCCATAACGCTCGTAAACGTACTGGATGGCGCGCTCGCGCCGGTCGCCGCTCGGCAGGTCGATGTCGATATCGGGCCATTCGCCGCGCTCCTCCGATAGAAAGCGCTCGAACAGCAGGTCCATGCCCACGGGATCGACCGCGGTGATCCCGAGCGCGTAACACACGGCGCTGTTCGCGGCCGAGCCGCGCCCCTGCGCCAGAATGCCGTTGCGGCGGCAGAACTCGACCATGTCCCAGACGATCAGGAAATAGCCTTCGAGCTTCAGCTTCTCGATCAGCCGCAGCTCTCGCTCAATCTGCTGCCGCGCGCGCTGGTGGTACGGCCGGTAGCGGTTGCGCGCGCCCTCGTCCACCCGCTTGCGCAGGAACGAAGCCATAGTCTCGCCCGCCGGAGCCGGGTATTTCGGGAACTCGTAGCCGAGGTCCTTCATTGTGAAATCAAGTCGCGACGACAGCTCAGCCGTATTCGCGATCGCCTCGGGCAGATCGCGGAAGAGCACGGCCATGTCGCGCGCGGGCTTCAGGCGCCGTTCCGAGTTCTTCGCCAGCCGCCGCCCCGCCTGGTCAATGGCGACCTTCTCGCGCACGCAGGTCAGCACCTCGAGCAGCTCGCGCTGGTGCGGGTGCGCGTAGCGGACGCCGTTGGTCGCAAGCAGCGGAACGCGCAGGCGGCGGGCCAGCTCGATGGTCGCCTGGTTTCGGATCTCCTCGTCGCGGTCGTAGTGCCGCTGCAGCTCGGCGTAGACGTGGTCGCGCCCGAAGATAAGGAATGCCTGATCGAGCGCGGGACCGCCGCGCGCGCCTGCCAGGCAGACCAGGCCTTCCGAAAACTCGGCGATCTCTTC
>JACOTZ010000025.1 GCA_016178155.1 Acidobacteriota bacterium | reverse complement strand
CCTCGTTTTGAGCTCGACCCGGCCGCCCGCACGGTGATCGCCGAGTTTCGCATCGCCAACCAATCGGAAACCGTGTGGCGGCGCGAAGACGGGTTCGCCATCGGCTGGCAGGTCTACGACCCCGAGACCGGCACCTTCATTGCGGAGGGGGAATGGCAGGCGCTCGCGCACGATCTCGCGCCCGCGGAGACTGAGCAGGTCCGGGTCGAGTTGCGGCTTCCGCCGGAGCGCGGGCGCTACCACGTCTACATTTCTCCGCTGAACCGCGCCGGCTGGTTTTTCGCCCGGGGCGACCGCTTCCTGCTGGTGGACGCCGGCGTCGAGGGCGGGCGCGCGACGCTGGGAGCAACACTGATCACGACCCTGCGCTCGCTCCAGCGCCGCAATCTGCGACGCGCCGCCGGCAGAGCGTTCACGCGGCCGGTACTCAGCGTCTGGCGCAACCGCGCGCTCATCCGCTCGATGGTGCTCCGCGACATTCTCGCCCGCTACCGCGGCAGCTTCGCCGACGCGTTCTGGACGGTGCTCAACCCGCTGCTGCTGATGGTGACGTATTTTTTCGTCTTCGGGATTGTGCTCGAGGCGCGATTCGCCGCGGACCCGAGCCGCAGCGGCTTCGTGCTCTACTTTCTGGCCGGCATGCTGCCCTGGCTCGCATTCAGCGAGGCCGCGGGGCGTGCGCCACACGTCATGCTCGAGCACCGCAATTTCGTGAAGAAACTGGTTTTTCCGCTGGAGATCCTGCCTGTCAATCAGGCGCTGGCGGGACTGGTGACGGAAGCTTTTGCGCTGGTGATCTTCATGGCTTTCCTGGTGATCGCTCGCGGCGGAGTGCCCGTGACCGCCGCCTGGCTGCCGGTGCTGCTGATCCCGCAGCTTCTGTTCACGCTGGGCATGGGCTGGTTCCTAGCGGCGCTCGGCGTGTACGTGCGGGACCTGGGGCACCTGATGGGTTTCTTGCTGACACTCTGGTTTTTCCTAACGCCGATCTGCTACCCGGAATCCGCGCTGCCCGCGAGCGCCGCGGCCATCCTGGCAAAGAACCCGCTGTACGTGATGGTGCGGGGCTACCGCGCCATCTTCCTGGAGGGCGCCGCGCCCGCTTTTCCCCCGCTCGCGAAATTGTGGCTGCTATCGGCCGCGGTGTTTCTGCTCGGCCACGCCTGGTTTCACAAGCTGCGCCGCAGTTTCGCGGACGTGATCTGAGCCGTACGGTTGGCCGCGGATTTCCCAGCGCGCCCGCGCCACTCGCGGCTGATGGCGGGCGGTTCACGAATTCACGCGGAGCTCGTACGCGGGTTCGCGTGCTGCGGTGCCTTCGCGCGTGGCGATTTCCGACCGGTGAACGGTGCGCTTGATAATGTAGCTACCAGGGGCTACATTGGGACTGTGAAGACGGTGGGCGTTCGCGAGCTGAAAAACCGCTTGAGCGAGTACATCCGACAGGTGCGATCGGGTGACGCTGTTCTGGTGACTGACCGTGGCGAGATCGTCGCGGAACTCACACCCCCCGGACATGGGTCGGCAGATGCTTCGGTTCCCGCTGGTCTCGTCGCGCTCGCGAAACGAGGCCTCGTCAGGTTGGGAACTCCTGGCGACGCGAGCGTGTATCCCGCGCTGCGGCGCACACGCAGGCGAAAGCACGCGGCGGCGCGGCTCCTCGACGAAGAGCGCGGCTCGTGGTGAACGTCTACGCGGAGTCGAGCGCGGTGCTCGCGTGGCTTCTCGATGAAGCCTCGAGCCCGCAAGTTCGCCAGGTGCTCGCTGCTTCGGAGATCGTAGTCGCGTCAGACCTGACCTTGATCGAGTGCGACCGCGTGATTCTGCGTGCAGCCGCCCTTGGCGAGCTGACAGAGGCGGAGGCTGCAGACCGGCGAGCGCACCTGACGACAGCCTCCTCTCACTGGCACGTTCTCCACGTGGGGTCAGAGGTTGTCGAGCGCGCGCGCCAGCCATTTCCTGGTGAGCCAATTCGAACGCTGGATGCCATACATCTCGCGTCCGTGCTGGTTGCGCGTTCCGCCGTAGCGGGACTCGAGGTGCTTAGCTTGGACGATCGCATACGCAAGACGGCGGGACGCCTCGGCCTGAGAGTTCGTCCGGAATAAACTCCGCCTAAATCGCTCCCTCACGTATGGATTCTAGTCCGAATCATCGGCGCACGCCGCGCAACAAAACAAGAGCAACGGGATTATGAAGAAAACGTCGTGTTCTAAAAGCAAGGCAAGAGAGGAACTCTTACCTCGAATACCGTTTCGAACTACGCCAAAGCCAAGCCGAACCGCTTCGCCCAGCGCTCGCGCCGCAGAGCAGTGGCTGTGTTGCTCGACCCGAGGCTGCAAGCTTCTTCAAGAATGCCGAGTCAGTCAATGCAGTCTTGCGGGCCCTCATGACTGCGATGCCTCGGCGGCGCTCCGCGTAGAGATTACCGGATTGACCCGGCTTGCCAGTCGGATGACGCCCGGGCGTGCATTCCTCCGAGCGCGTTCTCTCGCATTTTGCCGGCCGAGACGGTGGACGAGTACCCTCCGCCCGGCAGCGGCATGAGAGAAGCACGATCCAGTTCAACGTCGTCCAGCGAAACGCCTAAATGGCGCCATTGTCACCATGGACGGCGCCGGCCTCGTCGCCCAATGCGGGAAACCGCGTGGTCATTCCGGTGGTCGTGCGGCGGTCCTGAGCCCCGAACCTGAGTCGAACCTGGGACGGCGGACTAGCGGCTCCAGTACAATAGCTCTTCCGCTTCGTCGCGGGCGGCGACCGACGCCTCGGGCTCGACCGGCGTCAGGCTCAGGACCTTCACCGGCATGCCTTCTTCGAGCTCCTGGATCAGGACCTGCTTGCCATTGCGGAAGCGCAGGACATCGCGATAGACGTGCTCCTCAGCCGTGATCTGCGTAAAGGTGACCGTTTCGGTCGCGCCGACGCCGATTCTGCGCTGCAAACGCACCGGGATATTCTGCACCTCCAGCCGCGCACCCGGAGGGATGCAGACCGCGGCTACCGAACGCCGCGTCGCGCCCCACCAATCGCGCAGGGCCGTCCAGGAGAAACGCCGCCCCGGGAGTTCGCCCCCCAGCCGCCTCAGCTCCGCTGGCGAGGCGAGCCCCATCGATCCAGACCAGAAGCGATGGCAGACCAACTCCTCGTTTTCCTTTGCCAGCCGGGTCGCGTAGCTGTGCAGCGAATAATCGCACATAATTCTCCTCCTCCCCTCTCAGAACGGGACGCGGCTTCGCGCGAGCCGGCCCGTATCACGTCTGATTGGACGCAAGTCGCCCGTGGCTGCCACCCGGTAACGGTGAAGCCTCAGAGGTAGGCGGTGGTTTTGACGCCGGATACTTCGAAGCGCCTGCGGCAGCGCGGATTCTTGCAGTTGACTGCATCGTCCAGGAGGACCATGTAGCTCTGCGATTTGGCGAAGCGCGCTCGATCGCGCTCGTCGGCGCCGGGCGGAAGCCGATCCTTTTTCTTGCGTACGATCCAGCGGAGATCGTATGTTTCCTGGATGCGGCAGAACGGGCAGTTCAGCACGATCGGCCGGGTAGTCTGGGATTCCGTGAAGTAGGCGCGCTCGTCCAAGCAGTTTAGTTTACTTCAGATCCGGCTTCAGGGGGTGCGCCGGAGGATGCGCGGAGTCGCGGCCGTAGCCTTGTCCGGCCGGACCGCCGCCGCATTTCTTGTCTCGCGCCTAACCAGCGGCTACCATGGAACTTGGACCTCGAGAAGGCCATTCTGCGCAAAGTCGGGGACGCGGTAGCCCGGTTTCGGATGATCCGGGAAGGCGACCGGGTCGCCGTCGGTCTCTCCGGCGGGAAGGACTCGGTCACGCTACTCGAGGCGCTGCTGCTGCTCGAGCAGCGTGCTCCGATCGAGTTCAGCGTCTGCGCGTTTACGGTTGAGCAAGGCAAGTTCCTGCGGCCGATCGAGCCTTTCGGCGACTACCTCAAGACACGAGGGGTGGATTGGTTGTACCGCCGCGACAACCCCTCGTTCAGGCTGCTCGCGGAGCAGCCCGAGCACGGCTGCGATCTGTGCAGCCGGTATCGCCGCCGGGCCGTGTACCAGATCGCGCGCGAGTTGGGCGCGAATGTGGTCGCCTTCGGCCACACCGCGGATGATTTTTGCGAGTCGCTGCTGCGGAACGCCCTTTTCACCGGCCGGCTGAGCGCACTGCCGCCGGTCACCTGGTCCCGGGAGAAAGAATTCCGGCTGATCCGGCCGCTGGTGTTCGTCAGCGAGGAGTTGACGACCGCTTATGCGGCCGCCTGCGGGGCGCCGGTCATCCCCTGCGGCTGTTCGCAGAAGACGGGTACGGTGCGGCGTTCAATTCGCGATATCCTTGGGGAGCTCGAGCACGAGCACCCGCACGTCCGCGATAACCTGCTGGCCGCGATGGGCAATCTGAACCCGCAGCGGCTGCTCGACTTGCGCTACTTTGACCTGGAGGCGGGCGCCGAAGTGGACAGCCCGGCATCGCTGCTGCCCCTGCTCTCGGGCGACTGAATCGATAACGTTCTGAATCCAGAGATTATGTTCTGAAAACCTATGCGACTCCTCCCGCGTGAAGAGAAGTTCTTCGGTTATTTCATGCAGCAAGTGGAGCTGATCTCGCTGGCTTCCCGGGCGCTGCTTGCGGGCGTGGCGAGCGGCGATGCCACGGTGCTGGCCAAGGCCGCTCAAGAGGTCGCCGAGATCGAGCAGAAGGGTGACGAGGTCATCCACGAAGTCTTTCACAAGCTCAACCAGACTTTTATCACCCCGCTCGACCCGGAAGACCTGCACTCACTGTCGTCTCATCTCGATGACGTGCTCGACGGTCTCGAGGATTCGGCGCACCGGCTGGTGGCCTACCGGTTGGACAAGATCCCGCGCGTGGTAATTCACGTGTGCGAGCGGCTGGTCGCCTGCACGCACGCGCTGTTACTCGCCTTCCAGGCGCTGAGCGACCACAGGAAAGTGCTCGATCACTGCATCGAGGTCAACCGCATCGAAGGCGAGGTGGACCAAATCGTGCGCGAGGCCGTCATCGAACTGTTCGAACACGAGAAGGACCCAATCACGGTGATCAAGCTGAAAGAGATCTACGAATTCCTCGAGATCACGTCGGATCGCTGCGAGGACGTGGCGGACGTGCTGCAGAACGTCGTGGTAAAGAACAGCTAGCCCATGGACCCGGTTCTGCTGCTGGCCGTAATGGTCATTGCCGTAGCGCTCGTGTTCGATTTCATCAACGGCTTTCACGACGCCGCCAACTCGGTGGCGACGGTTGTCGCCACGCGCGTGCTGACGCCGTTCCAGGCGGTCGCCTGGGCGGCCTTCTGGAACTTCGCCGCCGCATTCACTTTCGGCACGGGCGTGGCGAAGACCGTCGGCAACGGCATGGTCAACCTGGAGGTGGTCACGCCCTATGTCATTATGGCCGGCTTGATCGGCGCGATTGTCTGGGACCTGCTGACCTGGTGGTTGGCGCTGCCGACCAGTTCCTCGCACGCCTTGCTGGGCGGCTACGCCGGGGCCGCGATGGCCAAGGTCGCGCTGGTCAAGGGTGCGATGTCGAGCCCCCAGGCGATCGTGATCGAGGGCTGGATGGCCACAGTAGCCTTCATCGTGGTGGCGCCGATTCTGGGCATGGTGCTCGCCTACATTCTGATGACCTTCATCCACTGGCTGTTCCGCAGGGCCTCGCCGGCCAAGATGGACCGGTATTTTCGCAGGCTGCAGCTTCTGTCGGCAGCGATCTTCAGCTACTCGCATGGCGCCAATGACGCGCAGAAGACCATGGGGATCATCACCGGCGTGCTGGTCACATCGGGATACCTGACCACCTTCGAGATCCCGATCTGGGTCATCTTTGCCGCTCATGCCGCCATCGGACTGGGAACCTTGAGCGGCGGCTGGCGGATCATACGCACCATGGGTTCGCGGCTGACGAAGCTGAAGCCGCGCGGAGGCTTCAGCGCCGAGACCGCGGCCGCGGTATCCATCCTGTTCTCAACGGAGCTGAAGATGCCGGTATCGACCACGCACGTGGTGGCGGGCGCGATCGCGGGCGTCGGCTCCATCCAGCGGCTGAAAGCCGTGCGCTGGGGGCTGGCGACGGACATCGTCTGGGCCTGGGTGCTCACGATTCCGGCGGCAGCGTTCATGGGTGCACTGTCGCTGCTCTTCCTGAGGCTGTTCACGGCCAAGGTGTGAGGCCGCGAGTGGGGTTAAGCGCGGGGCGCCCCCGGCGTGAAATGTCGAGTGGCTGCGCCGGCCGATTGCCCGCCCGGAGCTCACGGCGCAGCCGGCCGGGGTCACTCGCACCGAGGACCGGCAGCGAGGTGGCTTCCCCGCCCCCGGTTACCAGCGAGGCAGGACGCGCCGCCAGTTGGGATCGACGCGCTTGCGCATCTCGGCTTCGTCGTCGCGCTTGCGGTAGGGGAGCTTGGCATAGCGCTCGCCGCCTCGTGCGAGTTGGTCATAGTCGAGCTCCACGCCGAGTCCGGGCTTGTCCGGGATGACCACACAGCCATCAGAGAACCGGATGCGCCCGCCGTCCACGACCTCGTCCTGAGCGCTCTGCCAGGGATAGTGCGTATCACAGGCGTAGTTGATGCCGGGCGCGGCAGCGGCCGCGTGGGCCATCGCCATCAGGCTGACGCCGAGGTGATTATTCGAGTGCATGGAACCCCCCATGCCGAGCACTTCGCACAGGTGCGCGAGATACTGCAGGTTGCGGATGCCGCCCCAGTAGTGGGGATCGGAAAGCACGATCTGCACCGCATTGAGCCGCCCTGCCTCGGGCACGTCGGCAAAACGAGTGACCGCGACGTTGCTGGCCATTGGCATCTCGATCCCGTGCGCGGCCAGGATCGCCCTCACCTCGGCCATACCCTCGAGCGTCGCGGTAGGATCTTCGAGGTAGCCGCCGCCCGAGAGCTCGTCTTTGAGCGACCGGCCAACGTGCACGGATGTGGCCACGGACCAGGCGCAGTTCGGGTCAATGCGCAAAGGATAGGACGGGAAGGCCTCGCGCAGCACCTTGATGGTGGCGATTTCCTCGTCGGGGTGGAGCACGCCGCCCTTAAGCTTGATCTCGCGAAACCCGTAGGCGGCTACCATTTGCCGGGCCTGCCGCACCATCGAGACCGGGTCGAGGCACTCGCCGTACTCATCTTCGCGCTCATCCTCACCGAGGCCGCCGCCGCCCGCGTGCTTATAGAACAGGTACGCGGAAAACGGCACGGCGTCGCGGGCACGCCCGCCCACTACATCACACAGGGGCTTCGCGAGCGCCTTGCCGATGGCGTCGAGGCAGGCGATCTCAATGGCCGCGTAGGTACGCGCGTGGCGGTCGAGCGGGTTCTCGCCGGGGAGCAGGTAGGTCTGTGTATGTCCGCCGGCGACGCCGGCACTCTCGCGCCCGGCATCGCGCTGAAAACTCTGCCAGAGACCGGTGAGCCGGAAGGGGTCCATGCCGAGGACGCGATCGCGCGCAGCCTCGAGCGCCGCGAGCGGCCCGTCGCCGCCGTAGGTTTCGCTGAACCCGGTGATCCCGTCGGTGGTCTTGATCTCCACGATGGTGCGCAAGGCATAGGGAGCATGGAGACCATAGGAGCTGCGCAGCGGCGGGTCCGCGACCGCCACGGGGTGCAGCCGCAGCCCGGTAATGCGCATCGGAGATGACAGCGGCATCGCCGGCACGTGTGTCTACTTCCGCATGCCGCGACGCCGGTTCTTCACGCGCGCCTGGCGCAGCTTCCGCCGGTTGCGTTTCGGCTTGCTGATGATAAAGGTGCCGCTGCCCACGTATTTGGCCTGAAAGGTCTTTTCTTCTGCCACGATGTCTCCTGGTGGATTGAGGATGCCGGCGGCCATGCGGCCGGCGGAGAAACAACAATTTTAGCTCACGGGGGAT
>JACOTZ010000406.1 GCA_016178155.1 Acidobacteriota bacterium | reverse complement strand
GTCACCGACAGGATTTCGAACCGCTTGCTGACGCGCGCGGCTCAGTAAGTGCCGTCAAATCAGCGGAAGCGTTCTGAGCCACGACCGTCAGGGAGTGGTGGTGACGAACCTCGGTTAGCCCGCGGCCTTCGGCCGCTCGCGGTGTTCCATGGCGCTTGCATGCGCCGTCCGCGTCGCAAAACTGGAAAGGGACCAGACTACACGCCACGAGCGAGGTCCCCAGTCGGTCATGCGCCAACCGCCGGATCTTTCTCGACTGGACGATGTGCTCCTTCTGCTTCGGTCGTTTGGCCGGGGTCCGGATGTCGCTCAATCGCCCGTTCGACCGGCCGCCGCCAGGATCGGTCGGGCCGCTCCGCCGATTCGTGGCTGTTCATCACCATGGTGTTCGATACGCCGAGCCTGGTTTCGGAGAGTCAGCACCTCAATGGGCGGCGGAGGGACTGCCCGCCGCTTAGCCGCTCTCCTGTAAACTGGTAGTAATCCCCCACACGTATGATCGACGCATTGCTGGCCAAGATTTTCGGGACGAAGCACGAGCGCGAAATGAAGGCCCTGCGTCCTACGGTGGCCGAGATCAATGCCCTCGAGACCGGGATCCGATCCCTCTCGGATGCCGAGCTGGCCGGCAAGACCGTCGAATTCCGCGAGCGCCTCGCCAACGGCGCCGCCCTTGACGACCTTCTGATCGAGGCCTTCGCGGTGGTGCGCGAGGCCGGACGCCGCTTCCTCAACATGCGCCACTTCGACGTGCAGTTGATCGGCGGCATCGTTCTGCACCGCGGCAGGATCTCGGAAATGAAGACCGGTGAAGGCAAGACGCTGGTTGCCACGCTGCCGGTCTACCTGAATGCGCTCGAAGGCAAAGGCGTCCACGTCGTCACCGTGAACGACTATCTTGCCAAACGCGACGCCGAGTGGATGGGCAAGATCTACACCAATCTCGGCATGAGCGTCGGCGTGATCGTGCATGAGCTCGACGACGACGAGCGGCGCGACAGCTACAACCGCGATATCACCTACGGCACCAACAACGAGCTGGGCTTCGACTACCTCCGCGACAACATGAAATTCCGCCTGGAAGAATGCGTCCAGCGCGGGCATCACTTCGCCATCGTCGACGAGGTCGACTCGATTCTGATCGACGAAGCGCGCACGCCTTTGATCATCTCGGGGCCCAGCGAGGGCTCGACCGAGGTTTACTACCGCGTGGACCGCATCATCCCCAAGCTCGTGCGCGGCGAGGTGATTGAAGGCAAGGAGCCCGGGGAGAAATTCTACACCGGCGACTACACGGTGGAGGAGAAGCACCGCTCGGCGGCATTGACCGAGGAGGGCGTGAGCAAGGTCGAGCGGCTGCTCAACGTACCGAACCTCTACGATCCGATGGCGATCGAGGTCAATCATGCCGTGCAGCAGGCGCTGAAAGCGCACGTGCTGTTCCAGCGCGATAAGGACTACCTGGTGCAGGACGGGAAGGTGGTCATCGTCGACGAGTTCACGGGCCGCATCATGCCGGGCCGACGCTGGAGTGACGGCCTGCACCAGGCGGTCGAGGCCAAGGAAGGCGTCAAAATCGAGCGGGAGAACCAGACGCTCGCCACCATCACCTTCCAGAACTACTTCCGCATGTACAAGAAGCTGGCGGGTATGACCGGTACGGCGGAAACCGAGGCCCCCGAGTTTTACAAGATCTACAAGCTCGATGTCGTCGTCGTTCCCACCAACCAGCCGATGCGCCGCATCGAGAATCAGGATGTCGTCTACCGCACCGCCGACGAGAAGTTCCGGAACGCCGCCAAGGAGATCAAGGAGAAGTACGAGAAGGGCCAGCCCGTCCTGGTCGGCACCATCTCGGTCGAGAAATCCGAACGGCTGTCCTCCATCCTGAAGAAGATGGGCGTGAGGCACGAGGTGCTCAACGCCAAGAACCACGAGCGGGAGGCCTTCATCGTCGCGCAGGCGGGCCGCAAAGGCGCGGTGACAGTCTCCACCAATATGGCCGGCCGCGGCACCGACATTCTGCTCGGCGGCAACCCGGAATTCCTGGCGAAAGAGCAGCTTCGCAAGCAAGGCAAGGATCCGGACGCCATGCCCAAGGCGGAGTACGACGCGGTGTTCTCGGCCATGAAGGTGCAGACCGACGCCGAGCATGATGAGGTGGTTGCGGTCGGCGGGCTGCATGTCTGCGGCACCGAGCGCCACGAGTCCCGGCGCATCGATAACCAGCTCCGCGGACGCGCTGGCCGCCAAGGCGACCCCGGAAGCTCGCGCTTCTATCTTTCGCTGCAGGACGACCTGCTGCGCATCTTCGGCGGGGAGCGCATGCAGCGCCTGATGCTGCGGCTCGGCATGGAAGAGGACGTGCCCATCGAGTCGAAGCTCATCACCAAGCGGATCGCGGCCGCCCAGAAGGCGGTTGAGGCGCAGAACTTCGCCGCCCGCAAACACCTGCTCGAGTACGACGACGTCATGAACAAGCAGCGCCAGGCCGTCTACGGCCTGCGCCGCCGGCTGCTCGAAGGCCAAGACCAGAAAGAGCGCATCATGGAGATCGTGCGCGGCATCTCGGATTCCTTCCTGAACACCCGCGCGCCCGAGGGCAGCCATCCGAATACCTGGGACCTCGGCGGCCTCCAGACCGACATCCTGACCCAGTTCGGCGTGCAGATCGACATCTCCGCGATCGCGGAGATGTCGCGCGAGGAAACTTCGGACTACATTTACGAGCGCCTGGCCGAGCGTTACGCCGAAAGAGAGTCGATGCTCGGGGCCGACGGCGCCGCCATCATGCGCGAGACCGAGCGCATGGTGATGCTCAACGTCATCGACTCGCAGTGGAAAGACAACCTGCTCTCGATGGATCACCTCAAGGAAGGCATCGGGCTGCGCGGCTACGGGCAGAAGGACCCGCTGGTCGAGTACAAAAAGGAATCCTTCCTCCTGTTCCAGGACATGATGGATCGCATCGAGGACGAGACGATACGGTTCCTGTACTTCATGCAGCCTTATGAAGGCGAGCGGCCGGCCATGCAGTTCGAGACTATGGAGGAGCCGGAGGAGACCGAGGCAGCATTCCCGGGCGACGGGCAGCGCACGAACGGCGCCAAACAGGATGAAAAAGCTGCCCAGCAAGCGTTCCAGGACTTCACCCGCAAGATCCAGAAGAAAAAAGAGAAAGAAATGGCCGAGCTGCAGTTTGTCGGAGGCGATACCTCCACCGCCAAGCAGCCGGTGATCAAAGGACCGAAGGTCGGGCGCAACGATCCCTGCCCCTGCGGAAGCGGCAAGAAGTACAAGAAATGCTGCGGCGCAAACGCTTAGTCCGCATGGCTCGCGAGCTCTCCGCCGCGCCTGCCGAAGGCCGCGCGGCCATTTGCGTTGCACGAATGCGGTGGTACCCCGCCCGATTGATTCTCGCGGCCGCTTTGACACTCGTTGCCGCGCCCCTCTACGCGGCTTTTCTGCCGGAGCGCTTCGCCACCTATACGCGCGGAACGCCCGCCCCGGTCCAGGCGGCCGACCGTACGCTGTGGGACGAGTATGGCTTCGAGGCCGCCGATTCCGCGCCGTATACGGCCCCCGGGGGCGGATTCACGCTGACGGCGTGGCGCTTTCGCGACCCGACCGGCGCACTCGCAGCGTGGCAGATGCTGCGGCCGGCAGAGGCGCGCTTACTCGAGCGTCCCCAAGCGCCGAAGCCCACGCCCGGCCAGCCCGCCACGCCTTCTTCGCTCACCTTCGGCGATCTGGCGGCCGCGGCCGGACCGGTCACGCTCCTGCTCGAAGGAAACTACGTGCTGCGTTTTGAAGGCGTCCGGCCCGGTGTCAACGACGTCAACGTACTCATGTACTTTCTGCCCAGGTGGCAGAAAGCGTCCTTGCCACCCTTGCCGGGCTACCTGCCCGGAGAGGGCCTGGTCCTGAACTCGGAGAGATATATCCTGGGACCGGTCTCCCTGGAGCGCTTCGAGCCGCGGATTCCGCCCTCGCTGGCCGCGTTTCACCTGAGCGCGGAAGGGCAAATCGCTTCCTACCGCGCTCCCAAAGGCAGCCTGAAGCTGGTCCTGTTCTCCTATCCGACTCCCCTGATGGCGCGCGATCGCCTGGAGGCGTTCCGCCGGCTCCCAGGCGCCGTCCCCAAGCGCTCGGGACCGCTGGTGGCGGTCATCATTTCGCCCCCGGACCCCGACCAGGCCGAGCGCCTCCTCGCACGGGTCCGCTACCAGCCACAGATCTCCTGGAATGAGAAAACCAGCGCGCCCAAGGGCAATGCGGGAGAGATGATCCTGGCGATTGTGGTCCTGGCAGCGGTACTTATTGTGGCGTCGGTACTGCTCGGAATCGCCTTCGGTGGCCTCCGATTCCTGCTCTACCGGTTTGGCATTCGAGATGCTAAAGATCCGTTCACGGCGCTCCATCTAGGCGAGAAATAAGCGCAACGTTTTCGGGTGTTTGCGGGCAAACGAACCTGCCCGTTCAGGGCTTTTGCACAGGATTGTCACAGGCTGTTGAAATCCATTCCGCGAGGTAAGTACCTTGTGGTGATGGGTTTACGCGCGCTCCAAAAACGTTCTGAATTTTCCTTGACTTCGCACCCCGCAGGCCATAACATCCATATCACGAACAGGTTTTGACGGCTGCGATTCCGTCGGATCTGATTCTCCCATACATCACCCTGGTAGAACAGGGCGAATGCCGAATGCTCACCTCCCCCAAAGGTGAGCATTTGTGCTTTGTGCGTCGCAGCCGTCCCGCCACCCCGGATTTTTGACCAACTTGCGGTCCCCGGCCATTGCCCAGCGAGGGATAGGGTCGACGTGAGCTCAGTGCGATCCGGGTTTCGAGCCCGGCGCTACACTGAAACCATGCATCCGGCGGCGCCAGCGAAGAAGGAACCTCCTTCGAGCTGGCGCGAGCGTTTGGCGGCGCTGCGCAACCTGCCGCCGCTGCTGCGGATGGTCTGGGAGACCAGCCCGCCGCTCGCGGCCGCCATGGTCGCTCTCCGGCTTCTGGGAGCGTTCATTCCGCCCGCTATCCTGTGGGTAGGGAAGCTGATCATTGACCGGGTGGTCGCCACCGTGTCCGGCCGGCCTGCCGATTCCGGGGAGGTCTGGGGCCTGCTGGCCATTGAAGTGGCTCTGGCGGTCGCCGGCGACATGCTGGCCCGGGGCTCGGCTCTCTGCGACAGCCTGCTTGGGGACCGCTTCACCAACCACGTCAGCCTGCGCATGATGGAGCATGCGGCGCGACTCGACCTGGTCTCCTTCGAGGACCCCGTTTTCTACGACAAACTCGAGCGCGCCCGCCGCCAGACCACCATGCGGCTGGGGATGCTCGGTACCCTGGCGGGAATGGCGCAGCAGCTCGTCACTTTGGCCGCGCTTTCCGCCGGCATCGTCCTCTTCTCTCCCTGGTTCCTGGTTATCCTGATCGCGGCCGTGGTGCCGGCGTTTCTGGGCGAAAGCCGCTTCGCCATGCTCGCCTATTCCCTGCTCTTCCGGTGGACGCCCGAGCGCCGCGAGCTGGACTATCTGCGCCTGCTCGGCGCCAGCAACCTGAGCGCCAAGGAGGTCAAGATCTTCGGCCTCGGCCCGTATCTCGTTGACCGGGCGCGGCGCCTGTTCGAGCGCTTTTATGCGGAGAACCGGGCGCTCGCGGTACGCCGGGCCGCAAGCGGCACCGCTCTCAATCTGCTGCCCACTCTCGGCTACTACAGCGCCTACGCCTATATCCTCTACCGCACGCTCGCGGGCTCACTCACGGTGGGCGACCTCACCTTCCTCACGGGCGCGTTCGCGCGCTCGCGCGGGCTGATTGAGCAGTTGTTCGGCTCGTTCTCCATGGTCGCCGAGCAGGCGCTCTATTTGCGCGACCTTTTCGACTTCTTCGCCACCGAGCCGGCGGTCGTCTCCGGGCCGCGGGCGCTGCCGGCGCCCCGCCCGATCCGCTCGGGATTCGAGTTCCGCGACGTCTGGTTCCACTATCCCGGCTCGGACGTCAATGTGCTCGCGGGCGTCAGCTTCCGCCTGGAGCCGGGCGAGCGCATTGCCCTGATCGGCGAGAACGGCGCGGGCAAGACCACCCTGGTGAAGCTGCTGGCGCGCCTGTACGACCCGAGCCAGGGTTCCATCCTGCTCGATGGGGTCGACCTGCGGGAGTATGACGTCGACGACCTCCGCCGCGCGATCGGAGTCATTTTCCAGGACTACATGCGCTATGACATGCGCGTGTTTGAAAATATCGGGTTCGGACGCGTGGCGGATCTCAACAACGCCGCACGCATTGCGGACGCCGCGGGCAAGGCCTACGCCGGCAACGTCATCGACCAACTGCCCGGGCGCTACTCGCAGATGCTCGGCCACCGTTTCGATGGCGGCAAGGAGCTTTCGGCCGGACAGTGGCAGAAGATCGCACTGGCGCGCGCCTACATGCGGGACGCTCAGGTCATCATCCTCGACGAGCCCACGGCTTCCCTCGATGCCCGCGCCGAGTACGAGGTGTTCCTGCGTTTCTCCGAGCTGACCCGCGACCGCATGGCCGTCCTCATCTCCCACCGCTTCTCCACGGTGCGCATGGCTGACCGCATCCTTGTGCTCGAGCACGGCAGCGTCCTCGAGCAGGGCTCGCACGCGCAACTGGTGGCGCTGGGGGGCCGCTACTCGGAGCTCTTCGAGCTGCAGGCGGCGGGATACCGCTAACCGAAGCCGGCCGGCGCCGACGCCTCACCGGTCGTGTCGGCTCGCCGTTTCCCGCTGACGGGCGCGACCGAAGTGCGGATTTTTTCAGCCATTCAAAAAAAATTGACAGGCTCGGTTGTTTCGAAGTACAGTGATACTGTACTATTTCAGTAATACAGTTCAATGTTCCGCCCCAGCCCCAGTTCGGGCGTGCCCATCTACTGGCAGTTGATGGAGCAGGTCAGGCACGCGATTGATACCGGCGAGCTGCGCGCCGGAGACCAGTTGCCGGGGATCCGCAGGGTTGCCGAAGACCTGGTGATCAATCCCAACACGGTGGCCAAGGCCTATCGCGAGCTGGAACACGACGGCGTGATCGAGCTCCGGCAGGGCGCCGGGGCGTTCGTCGCCGACAACGGCCGTGCCGGGGCGATCGCCGAGCGCATGCGGCGCGCCCGGCCGGTGGCGCGGCGGGCGGTCGAGGCGCTGGCAGCGCTGGGGCTGTCAGAGGAAGAGATGCGGAGGCTGTTCGAAAGCGAACTGCTGAGAGCGCACGCCAAAGGAGGCGATTGAGATGCCGGAATGGGCGATCAGCACACAAGCGCTGGAGAAGGTTTATGGCGGGCGTCCGGCCGTCAGAGAACTGAACCTCGAGGTCCCCAGCGGCTCCATCTGCGGCTTTCTCGGCCGCAACGGCGCGGGCAAGACCACGACCATCAAGATGTTGATGGGTATGGCGAGGCCCACCGCGGGCGCTGTCACGGTGCTCGGCCATGACGCCGCCACGCGCGAGGGGGGCGTCGGGATTCGACGGCGGACGGGCTTCGTGAGTGAAGACAAGGCGCTCATTCCCGGCCTGACTGCGCGGCAGATGATCGCGCTCACCCGGGCGCTTTACCCGTCCTGGCGCACCGATCTCGAGCAGGATTACGTCCGCCGCTTCCGGCTGCCGCTCGACCGGAGCGTGGAGCGGTTGTCCAAGGGAATGCGCACCCGCCTGGCGCTTCTGCTGGCTCTCGCGCGCGCTCCCGAGCTGCTGCTGCTTGACGAGCCGACCGACGGACTCGATCCCGAAGGCATCGAGCAGGCGCTGCAGTCGATCGTCGCCGCAGCTGCGGAAGCGGGCACGACCGTCTTTTTCTCGTCGCATCGGCTGGCCGAAGTCGAGCAGATCGCCGACCGTGTCGCGATTCTCGAGGACGGCAAGCTGGTGGTCAACGATTCTCTCGACGAGCTGCGCGCCAGCTATCGTCGCGTGCACATCGTGTTCGACGATCATGCGCCCGAGCAGTTGCGGGCGCTTGCGGGCGCGGACATGCCCGGCGCCCGCTCCGTGTCGGTGCTGGCCAAGTCCAATGTGGACGAGATCGTCTTGGAGGCGCGCCGTCACAACGCGCGCGCGATCGATATTACGCCGGTCACATTGAAGGACGTGTTTCTCGAAAGCGTGGGGAGGTGATGCGATGCTCTGGCGATTCGCGGCCCGCCAAACGCAGTTGCGCTTTTGGCTTGCCCTGGCGGGAGCGTTGTTTCTCGCCGGACTTGTCGTCTACAAATATCCGGTTGCACTCGAGCGGCTGAAGCTCGACTCGGCGCCGGGCGGCGCGCCGGAGGCGCAGGCGATCTATGCGAACTACCTGTGGAACCGCTGGTTCTCCTTGCTGGGCGCGCTGTGGGTGGTATACGCGTTCATCATGGCGGGAAACGGCGTCGTGCCGCAGACGAGTTGCACTCTGACTGGCGGCGGCGCCGGCGTGCTCTACATGTTGTCGCTCCCGGTCACGCGCGCCCGCCTCCTGTACACCCGCGCCGCCGTCGGGGCCGCGGGCCTGGCTTTGCTCGCTCTTACGGGCGCCCTCTCCGCGTGCGCCTTTTCGCCCCTCGCCGGCCAGAGCTATCCGCTCTTGACTGCCGTCGCCCATGCGGTGATTCTTGCCGGCGCGGGAATGGGCGTCTACGGTGCCTTCGTGCTGCTGGCGGCAATCTTGAATGAGCCGCTGTTCGGCATCGTCGCTTACGTGCTGATTGCGATCACCGTGTTCACCGGGATCTCGAGGACGTTTCACTCGTCCGCGGTGTTCTCCCTTTTTGACCTCCTCCGCGGAACCTCGTACCATGTGGATGGCGTCTTTCCGTGGACCGGTGTGCTGGCGGGCCTCGCCGCGGGTGCGTTGTTCATCCGCGTGGCCGCGACGGCGATCGAGCATCGCGATTTCTAGCGTGACGCCACGCGAACGGTCTGACAGCCGGCGGCCGCCGGCCGCCGAGCCAAAAACGGGCCGTCCCCGGCGCCCGGCGAAACCATTGGCCGGTCAGCCGGGCGAATTCCGTACAGCATACGGAAGGCCGTTGATACCACCGGGTCGCGCGCGTCAGCAAGCCGTGGATTCGCCTGTTCGATCCGTGTTGCGCCGAAAAGGGTAGGGTAACACCGGCGAGAGGAGTCGATCTCCCGCCGGGCTGAAGTCCGCCGGCCGGGCGCAGCAGGAAAGGTAGTAATTCGATGAAACCAATATTGCTGGCATTGGCTCTCGCCGCCTCGCTCTGGCCGCAGGCGCCTGCGAGCCTCACGGGCGACTGGGAGGGCTCCCTCGACGCCGGCGGGCGGACGCTGCGCCTGCTCGTGCACATCAAGGCCGACGGTGCCAGGCTGACCGCCAGCCTCGACAGCATCGACCAGGGCGTGACCGGCATTCCCGTGACCTCGGTGACTATTGAGGACTCGGACGTGAAGTTGGAACTTGCAGCCCTTCGCGCCACCTACGAGGGCAAGCTGAACGCCGGCGGCTCGGAGATCGCAGGCTCCTGGACCCAGGGCGGAGCATCTCTTCCGCTCGTTTTGAAACGGGCCCAGACTGCCGCGAAGAAGCCAGACATCGGGCTTCCTGCGCCTCTCGCCGGATTCGAGGACAGTGGCACGATGATTCTGTACCTGAACGAGGAGCGGCTCGGGGTCACTCACTTCGATTGGAAGCCGGACGGATCAGTGCAAGGCTCGATGACGGTATCCATGGCCGGGCAGACCGTCACACGCACGCTGAAGATCACACCGGACGCAACCGGCCGTTGGAAAAGTGCCGTGCTGAAAACACCCGTGACCGAAGTGGTGGTCACGCGCGAGGGCACGAATGTGCGCCGGACTGCGAAGGAAAAGACCACTACGTTTGAGACGCGGGAACGGATGTTCGTCTACGATGACGTGGTCCCGGTGCTTACGTCGCAGCCGATCCGCGCCTACGACCGCAGCAAGGCCGGCAAACAAACCTTCCCTCTTCTGGTGTTGATGGGCACCGGGGTCGAAGTTGTCATCGAGGCGCGCGAGCAGATAGAGCGCAGCGTGCAGAACCGCGACCTGAAGCTGACCAAGTATCTGTACGGCCTGCCGGGCATCGACCTCTTTGTCACCGCTGATCCCGATGGCCGGGTTTACCTGATCGACGTGCCGGCACAGAAAGCCGCATTTGTTCGTGAGGGTTATGAAGCGCTGCGCAGACTGGAAGAGCCCGACCCGCTGCTCTCGAACCCTGAACACGACGTGAAAGTCGAAACCAGCATTGGGGTGCCGATGCGTGATGGATTGAAGCTCGCGACTGACATCTATCGGCCCGTAGGCGCCGATCAGGCTCCCGTGATCCTGGTCCGCACTCCTTACAAGAAGGAAATGTCGGAATTGCAGGCTCGCTACTATGCGCGCCGCGGTTACGTGGTCGCCATTCAGGATTGCCGCGGCCGCTTCAGTTCGCCGGGAGTGTGGGAGCCGTTTGTGAATGAAGCAAAAGACGGCTACGACGCTATTGAGTGGCTGGCGAAGCAGCCCTGGTCCACCGGGAAAATAGGGATGATTGGAGGGTCATACGTTGGCTGGGTGCAATGGTGGGCCGCGAGCCAGAAACCGCCACACCTGGTGACGATCATCCCGAATGTGGCGCCGCCGGACCCCTTTTACAACGTGCCGTACGAATATGGCGTGCATTTTATGATGGGCGCCATCTGGTGGGCGAATATCCTCGAGAGCAAAGCCACTGCTGATCTTTCGGGAGTTGCCTTGAGCAACGTAATGGAGGCGAAATACTCGAAGCTGCTGCGCGCGCTTCCTGTCATCGAGCTCGACAAGGCAGTGCTCGGAAAAGAGAATCCCTACTGGCGCAAGTGGATCCAGCATCCGGCCAATGACGACTATTGGAAGCCCGCGAACTTCCTCGACAGGCTGAAAGACGTGCGCATTCCGGTGTTTCACCAGTCGGGCTGGTTTGACGGCGACGGGATCGGCACAAAGCTGAACTACCTGGCCATGACGCGCCACGGGCATCCGAATCAGAAGCTCGTGCTCGGCCCCTGGGGCCACACCGATACCGCCACGCGCCGTGTTGCCGGCCGCGACTTCGGCGAAGGTGCGATTGTCGATTTGCAGCGCGCCTACCTGCGCTGGTTCGACCGCTGGCTCAAGGGCAAACAGAACGGGATCGATCAGGAGCCGCTGGTGAGCCTGTTCATCATGGGTTCGAACATGTGGCTGCACGGGCCCTCTTATCCGCTGCCGCAGACCCGGTTCGAGAAGCTCTATCTCGCGAGCGGCGGAAACGCCAATACCTCCAAAGGCGACGGCAGGCTGGTGCGCGAGATCGCCGGGCTCGGGGCGCCCTCGGATCATTATACGTATGACCCCGCGGACCCCACGCCCGATCCGCGCATGTACGAGGAGTCCGAGGAGCATCGCAAGAAAGCGCGATCATCGGAAGATCGCAAACAAGAGGCCGAAGCGCATTATGAGAAGGTCACGGCCCAGCGCAGCGACATTCTGGTCTACCAGACCGAACCGCTGGAGAAGCCTCTCACGTTTGCGGGGCCCGTCTCGGCGGTATTGTACGCGTCCTCGTCGGCGAAAGACACGGACTGGTTCATGTATCTCGTAGAGGTTGACAAAAAAGGTAAAGTGCTGCCGCTTGGGCAAGGCAAAATCCGCGCGCGCTTCCGCAG
>JACOTZ010000369.1 GCA_016178155.1 Acidobacteriota bacterium | reverse complement strand
CCATACGCGATCGTCGTAAACTCGGTTCGAGTGACCGCGGCCTGCCCGGCGGTTGGCCGCTGCCTTCCGGAATCTTGCGCCTGGTCCAAAATTCCCAGCGTGCGTGATCGCTGCTCCACGCTCATCTTGCATGAGGAAACTTCGGGATGAGCGGCCGTCCGGGAACGGTGATACCATGAGTAGCAATCCCAACAAGCTATTTTTCATTGCAATCGCTTGAACCATGCCTAAACCGGAGAGCAGGAAGATTCTGGCCGTAATCGAAGACCTCTTTTTTACGGTCAAGGTGAAAGATGCCGCTGCGCGCGCGGGACTTTCGGTTGATTTTGTGAAAAACACGGGCGATATCGTTGAAAAGGCCGGGCAGAAGCCGCTCGTCATCATTGTGGATCTGAACATCGGCGCACTCGACCCGGTCCAGCTTGTGCAGAATCTCAAGACCACCGAAGACACGAAACGGATCCCCGTCATCGCCTACGTGTCGCACGTCCAGGGGGAACTGAAGCAGAAGGCGCACGAGGCCGGCTGCGACATCGTGATGGCGCGCTCCGCGTTTTCTCAGAACCTTCCGCAAATTCTGCGGCGCCACGCCGGCCTCGCTTGAAGTGAGATCCGGCGCCGCTATCGCTTTCGGAGCCTCCGGGCGATATAGTGGCTGAGGCACTACCTATGCACCGGTTTCCACTGTTCGCACTGCCGGCATCCTTGGTCCTGTTGATCGTGCAGGCCGCCGCGGTCGAGGGGGCGCCCCGTCTTCCCGCCGCCCGCGAGAGCAATCTCCAGGCGAAGAAGGCAGGCCGGCTGCAGCCTGACAGCGGTGTCGCGCCTGGAGCGGCGTTCTCCGCCATCGAAGACAAACTACGGTCGATCGGCATCCCCGTGCGCGCGGCGGACAACGGCCTGGCGCTGCGTCCCGCCGAGGATTGCCGCGGCCAGGAGATCGCGCTGGATGCCACAGTCGACGGCGCCATCGCGGCCGGCGACTGCAAGATTTCGGAAATTCTGGGCCGCGGGACGAGCGAGTTCCTCGCCGACGCGTACCGGATCACCGTGCCGCGCACGGGTGTCCTGACCGTGCGCATGCAGTCGCAGCAAATCGACTCGCTGGTGCTGCTGCTCAATTCCGAGCTCTCGATCGTCGGGGCAAATGATGACGAGGCGGAGGGCAGCAATGACGCGCTCCTTACCATCCATGTTCCGCCCGGCGCTTACACGATCGTAGCCACTGCGTTCGAGCAGGGCGAAGGTGCATACAAGCTATCACTTTCCTTCGGCAATTTGCGCACGTGCAATATCACCGATCTGGCCCTGGACCAGGAGCTCAGCGGCGAGCTGAGCGACACCGACTGCCGCGGCCTGGACGTGCGCGAATTCGGGACCGACACAACGCTGATCGACCGCTTCCGCGTACGCCTGGACCGACAGGGTGTGCTCACGGTCACGATGAATTCCGAAGCGACGGTGCCGATGCTCGTCCTCATCGAGGAGGGCGGGCAACTGGTAGGTGCGGAGAACAACCGGGCCCGAGGCAGCATGGCCAAACTCACCATCAGCCTGCCCGCGGGGACGTACATCCTGCATGCCAACACCGCCCGGGACGGTTCAGGGGCGTACGTGTTGAAGGCTTCCTTTGAACTGCCGCGAACGTGCTCGTCATCGGACCTGCAGCTCGGCAACAGCCGCCAGGGTGAGCTTCTCGAGACCGGCTGCCGCGTGCTCGACCTGTTTCTGCGCAGCTCGAACACGAATCTCGTGGACCAGTACCGGTTCGAGCTCGCCGAGCGTAAAGTCGTCACCCTGGGAATGACGTCGGATACGTTCGACACCTTCCTCGTGCTGTACGATTCGAGCCTGCGCGTCGTCGATAGCGATGATGACGGCGCCGGCGGTACCAATTCGCGGCTCGTGACCAGTCTCGAGCCCGGGACCTACACCGTCTTTGCCCGCACGTTCGACCCGGGGACGGGCGCTTATGCGCTGGCCAGCAATGTGGAGAACCTTCGCGAGTGCCGCCGAACGCCGCTCGAGGCCGGAGCCAGCGCGCAGGGGAGTCTGGACGCCGAAGACTGCCGTGTGCTCGATCTTTTCGTTCCCGCCAGCGACACCACCGCCGTGGACATTTACGGCACCCGACTGTCCGGCCGCGGCGTCCTCCGGATCGCGGTAAACACCGAGGCATTTGATTCCGTGGCAGCGGTTACCGATCTCGATTACACGGTCATCAGCGCCGTGGGTGATCCCGGCGGAGACAAGAATTCGGTGCTCGATCTTCTGCTCAATCCGGGCGATTATCTGCTGCTCGTGAACTCGAATGACGACCTGGGGCCATACGAGATCTTGACCACTCTGAGCGAGCCGCGCGCCTGCCCGATGATGGAGATCAGCCTGAGCGGGCGCGTCATCGGTGAATTGAACGAAGAGGATTGCAGGATCCGGGATTTTCTCCCCGGCACGACGATCGACTGGCTGGCCGAGCAGTTCCGGTTCAATGTTCCGGATACACGCACGGTGACCGTGGAAGCGAGCTCGACCGGATTCAAGCCCCTGCTGTTGCTGGTTGGGATCGACAACGACACGGCCGCGCTTGATGCAAACCCGTCCGGGAGCAACACGGCGGTGATTTCTCGCAGCCTCGAGCGCGGCAGCTACCAGGTGGTTCTCACCACCGAGAGCGGCACGGGCGAGTTCACCCTCTCGACGTCATCCTCGGGCGGCGGAGGCGGCGTCGTTTCCGGCGGCCCTCCGGCGCAACAATAGCGGCTAACCGCCAGCCGGGCCGCGCTGGTCGAAGCGGCGCTTGAGGCGCAATGTCAGCGGCGGACCGCCGTTGCCGAACCCGGCTCGAAAACTTCAGCCGCCGCGTGCGTGCCGGGCGCCTCGCGGCTTGCATGCCGCGCTCTCCCGAGCGAGGACCTTCGGCCGCGGCCGCCGTGCGTGCGACAATGTCCGGGTTATGGAGAGGAGTACGATGATGTGGCGTATTATCGCGGTTCTCATGGCGCTGGTCCCGGCGTTCTGCCAGCCGAAGCTGATCGACGCCCACGTGCATCACAATGGCGACGCGAAGTTCCTCGACCGGCTGCTCACGCGCCTCGATCAGTTGGACGGCATGGCCCTGCTGCTGGTCAAGCCGAAGGACCTCGAACAGGTCAAGCCTTACCTGGAAGAACACAAGAACCGGCTGGTCGGCATCGGTGACATCGCGCTCGACGATCCGCAGGCCGTCGAGTGGGTCGACCGGTTTCACGCGGCCGGCTTCCGCGGGTTGGGCGAGCTGACGCGGCCCCGGAAGAACTTCGATGACGCGAAGTACGCGCCCATCTATGCGCGGGCGGAGCAGCACGGGATGATCCTGCTCTTCCACACGGGCATCGTCAGCCGCACGCGTCCGGACGTGTCCGAGGACGTGAGCGTCGACCGCTTGAGAGTGACGCTGCTCGACGGCATCGCGCGCCGCTACCCCAGGGCGACCATCATCGGCGCGCACCTGGGTAATCCGGACTACTCCTGGGCGGCCGAGATCGCACGCTGGAATCCCAACCTGTATTTCGACCTGTCGGGCTCGACGCTGATCAAAAAGCAAGAAGACTACACGTTCTTCAAAAGTGTGTTCTGGTGGACCAGCGTCGCCAGCCCCCATACGCCCAAGTCGGGCGGCAGCGCATTTGAGAAGATCGTTTTCGGCTCCGATATCTTCGGCGGCGAGCTCGAGGAACTCGACCGCTCCATCGAGCGGTACCGCCGGATGCTGGAGGCGTGCGGCGTCTCCAAAGAGGCGCAGGCCAACATCTTCGCGGGCACGCTCTGGAAGATTCTCCAGCGGCGCTGAATCGCAGAACGCGACAGACGCGTGGAGTTGATGCGAGGAAGGCGGCGTCTATACCATCACCGAAAAGGGCAAGCCGGCCACAGCGTTCCTTCTGCAACTGATCGCGCGCCTTCAGGCGAGCGCAACTGTGCCGATGATCGACGTGCGCGCCTATGCGCGGTGGCTGGCGGGCCAGTACTCTGCACCCGAAGGCGATTCCGCCTTTGATACGGCGCTCGCAATGAACACCTCCGGGCCGCGCGCGTTAGCACGCGGCACGCAGGACGGCGCACGAGCGCTTAGAGCTCCCGCCCGTCCTCGACCTTCGTGCGCGTTCGTGCGGCCCGCGCGAGCCTGCGCTATGACTAAGGTTCAGCGGCGGCGTTCCCGCACCAGCAGGAACACCAGCGCCGTCGCGACCAGAGGAACCAGGCTGGCTGCGATCAGCACGGGCTCGAAGGAGTAGCGGTCCGAAACGCGGCCGATCAGAAACGTGGACAGAATCGTGCCCAGGCCCGCGCCGGTGCCGCTCATCCCGCTGACCGTAGCCACGCTGCCGCTGGGGTACAGGTCGGCAGGCAGAGCCAGCGCCATCGTGGACCAGGCGGCGTAGCAGAACGTCGAGACCGCGAACAAGGTCACGATCAGCGCGAAATTCGAAGTAAAAGCCGCTGGAATGAGCCCCGCCATGCCGACACCGCAGATCAGCACGACGAATTTGCGCGCCGCGAGCACGGACCAGCCACGGCCGATGAGCCAGCTCGACAGGCCGCCGCCGAAGAAGTTTCCGAAGTCGGCGGCGAGAAACGGAATCCAGAACCCGACCAGCGCTCCTTGCAGGTTGAACCCCTTGGCCACAAGATAAATGGCGAACCAGTCGGTGATAAAGAACCAGATCGGGTCGGTAAGCGATTTGCCGAGGATGATGCCCCAGGTCTGGCGCAGTCTGAGCAGCGACATCCACGAGGCGGGGCGCTGCTGCTCGCCGAGCGCGCGCGTTTCCTGCGCTTGCTCCTCTTGTTTATCGCGTGCGATGAACGCGCGCTCCTCTTTACTGACTCGCGGGTGCGTGGCGGGCGGATGATAGAGGGCACGCCAGGCGATAACCCACGCAAAGCCGAGAAGCCCGATGATGAGGAACGCGGGCCGCCACGTGCCGAATGCGTTGTACAGCCAGATGACGAGCAACGGCGCCGCCGCTCCGCCGATGGCCGAGCCACTGTCGTAGAGGGCCACGGCCCAGCCGCGCTCGCTGCGCGGGAACCACTCCGAGACCGTCTTTGCGGCGCCGGGCCAGTTGGCCGCCTCACCGGTGCCGAGCAGGAAGCGGAACGCGGCGAAGCTGTGCAGGCCGCTAGCGATCGACGTTAGCATCGCCGCCGTCGAGTACCAAAGCACGCTCAAGGTGAGGCCGAGGCGCGTGCCGAGCGAATCGAGAACGCGTCCGCCAAGCGTCTGCATGATCGCATAGGCGATGCGGAATGCAATCACGATCAGTGCGAAGTCCGAGTTGGTCCACGAGAACTCGATTTTGAGATACGGCGCGAGCACGCTAAGGGTCTGACGATCAAGATAGTTAATGACCGTCGACAGGAAGAGCAATCCGCCGATCCACCAGCGCAGGCGGGAAATCGGCTGCAATGTCGACTGTGGCTGGGAATGCAAGCCCCGAGTATAACGGCCCACGTCGGCACAGGTCTGCGTAACGGTGAGATCCCGTAACTCGCCGGGGCGGCCCCGATCTAACCCCACGTAACTATTGAGGCAACGCGTCGTCTGCCCCTCTGCCGCCGGATGCTGCCCGGTGAAGCTCCATCAACCACCGCCCGCAGCGGAGAGCGCGGGCCGCGGAGCTGATCCGGATGGCACAGGTTTTTCATCGCAGCGCGAACACGCTGGCGCGGCTCACGCTCGTGCTGATCGTGTTGCTTCTTGGCCTGGCGATTGGCGGCATCATGGGTCTGGACCGGTCGGACTACGTCACCGACGTTTCCTTCGCGAAAGCGCAGCCCATTCAGTTCAGCCATCAGCATCACGCGGGCGCGCTCGGGATTCAGTGCGTCTACTGTCACAGTACGGTGGAGACCAGCTCTTTTGCCGGCATCCCGCCGACGCACACCTGCATGAGCTGTCATTCCCAGATCTGGATCGACAGCCCCATGCTCGAGCCCGTGCGCGCCAGCTACCGCACCGGCGAGCCCTTGCAATGGGTGCGCGTCCACGATTTGCCTGAGTTTGTTTTTTTCAATCACAGCATCCACGTCAACAAGGGCATCGGGTGCTCTACCTGTCACGGGCGGGTCGACCAGATGCCGCAGGTGTTCAAAGTGGCGACGCTGCAGATGGAGTGGTGTCTCAATTGCCATCGCCAGCCGGAGATGTACATCCGGCCGCGCGATCGGATTTACGACATGGCCTGGCAGCCGCCGCCGAACCAGCTCGAGGTCGGGCGCAAGCTCATGCAGGAGTACAAGGTACTGCGCCTGGTGAATTGCTACACGTGTCACCGATGAACAGCCCACTTGTGCAGATCGCTGAGAGTGTCCGGGGGGCCGCATCGAGGCCGAAGCTGGACCTCGAAGCCGTCCGCGCGAAGCTTGCCGAAGCGCGCGGCAAGCGCTTCTGGCGCAGCCTCGAGGAAATCGCGGAAACGCCCGAGTTTCTGGCTTGGCTCGACGACGAGTTCCCCTCGCGCGCTCAGGACTTCCGGAACGCTGCGTCGCGGCGCGACGTGCTGCGGCTGATGGGCGGGGCACTCGCGCTTGCGGGGCTGACCGGCTGCACCAAACAGCCGCCCGAGTACATCGTGCCCTACGTGCGCCAGCCCGAGGACGTCATTCCCGGTAAGCCGCTCTACTTCGCGACCGCGATGCCGTTCCGCGGCGGCGCGGTTGGCCTCGTCGTAGAGAGCCACGAAGGGCGTCCGACCAAGATCGAGGGCAACCCACAGCATCCCGCCAGTCTCGGCCGTACGCTCGCCTGGCAGCAGGCAGCCACGCTCGACCTCTACGACCCCGATCGCTCGCAGGCAGTGCTTTTCCGCGGGCGCATCAGCAGTTGGGGGAAATTTCTGGGGGCCGCGGCCGAGTTGCGCGAGCGCGCGGGCAGCGGCGAAGGCATTTACTTTTTGAGCGAGCCCCTGCATTCGCCCACGCTGATCGCACAGCGGCAGGCGCTCGTCAATCGCCTCCCCGCCATCCGCTGGTTTGAGTACGACGCCGTCGGACAGGAGGCCGCCGCCGGTGCGCGCCTCGCCTTCGGCGAGCCTGTGAATACGGTTTACCTGTTCGAGCGGGCCGATGTGATCTTGTCCCTCGATGCGGACTTTCTCGGCAGCATGGCAGGCAGCATCCCGTATGCGCGCGGGTTTATCTCGCGCCGCCGGGCGGAAGCCGACCGCAGCCGAATCAACCGGCTGTACGTGGTCGAGCCGGCGCCAACGATTACCGGCGACAAGGCCGACCACAGGCTTGCCGTCAAAGCCAGTGAAGTCGAGGGCATTGCGCGTGCGCTTGCCTCCCAGCTCGGTGTGCCTGCCGGAGGCGCGCCCGGCTTGCGGCCCGAGCTCGAGCACTTCGCCAGAGTCGTGGCGAAGGACCTGCAAGCGCACCGCAGCGCGTGCGTCGTGGTGGCCGGTGAGCAGCAGCCGGCCACCGTGCACGCAATCGCGCACGCCATCAACCAGGCGCTGGGAAACGGCGGCGCCACCGTCCTCTATTCCGAGCGCGCCGACGCGGCGGCTCCCGTCGACCCGCAGCCGCTGCGCACGCTCGCTGCGGAAATGAATGCCGGCCGGGTCCGGACCCTCTTTCTTCTGGGCGTAAACCCCGTGTACAACGCGCCGGCGGACCTGCAGTTCGCAAGAGCGCTCGAAAAAGTCCCGCTGCGGATTCACCACGGGTCCCATCAGGACGAAACCGCGGCTCTGTGCCAGTGGCACGTGCCCGAAGCGCACTTCCTCGAGTCCTGGAGCGACGCAGTCGCCTGGGACGGAACCGCATGCATCATCCAGCCGCTCATCGCACCCATTTATGAAGGGAAAACGGCCCACGAGATGCTCGCTTCCCTGACCGACAATCCCGATCAGTCGGCCTACCGCATTGTCAAGAGCTACTGGCAGGCGCGCCACGGCGGCCCGGATTTCGAGCAGGCCTGGCAGCAGTGGCTCCATGATGGCGTCATCGCCAACACCAGCTTCCGGCCGAAGACGGTTTCGGTGCGTGCGGACTTCGCCGCGCGGGCGCAAGCCAGTCCGGCCCCGGCGCAGGGGTTGGAAATCGTTTTTCGGCCGGATCCGTGCGTCTGGGATGGCCGTTTCGCCAACAACGCCTGGCTGCAGGAGACCCCCAAGCCGCACACCAAGCTGACTTGGGACAACGCCGTCTGCCTGAGTCCGGCGACGGCGCAGCGTCTGGGCGTCGAAAACGAGGACATGGTCGAGCTGCGCTACCGCGGCCGCGTTGTACACGCGCCGGTGTGGACGACGCCGGGGCAGGCGAACGACTCGGCGTCCGTGTTTCTCGGCTATGGGCGGCGGCGGGGCGGCCGCGTCTGCGAGGGCGCCGGATACGACGCGTACGCGCTGCGCACCTCGGATCAGCCGCACTTCGGCCACGGCCTCGAGATCCGCAAGATCGGGGGCCGCCGCCGGCTCGCCTGTACGCAGGACCACAGCAGCATTGAGGGACGCGAGATCGTGCTGGCGGCAACCAATGCCGAGTTCCTCGCGAACCGCCGGCTCTTCGAGCACAAGCACGAGAAGACGTCTGAGGAGGAGACGCTCACCATCTACCCCGAGTGGCCGTATACCGGCTATAAGTGGGGCATGGCGATCGACCTGAATGCCTGCATCGGCTGCAATTCGTGCGTGGTCGCCTGCGTGGCGGAAAACAACATCGCCGTGGTCGGCAAAACTCAGGTCTTGCGCGGCCGGGAGATGCACTGGCTGCGCATCGACCGGTACTTTGAGGGCGACCTCGACAACCCGCGAACCTACTTCCAGCCGATGCTGTGCCAGCAGTGCGAAAGGGCGCCCTGCGAACCGGTTTGCCCGGTGGCGGCGACGCTGCACAACGATGAAGGCTTGAGCCAGATGGTATACAACCGCTGTGTAGGCACGCGCTACTGCTCGAACAACTGTCCCTACAAAGTGCGCCGCTTCAATTTTCTCCTGTATTCCGACTGGGAGACAGCCAGCCTCGAGCCGCTGCGCAACCCGGATGTGACCGTGCGCAGCCGCGGTGTCATGGAGAAGTGCAGCTTCTGCATCCAGCGCATCCAGGAGGCGAAGATCGAGGCCGAAAAGCAGGAGCGGGTAGTGCACGACGGTGAAATCCAGACGGCCTGCCAGCAGGCGTGCCCGACTGAAGCCATCATGTTTGGCGACCTCAATGACAGGAGCAGCCGCGTTTATAGGCTCCACCAGAACGAGCTGAACTACAGCGTTCTGACGGAACTTGGGACCCGGCCGCGCATCAAGTACATGGCCGAGCTCCGTAATCCGAATCCGGAGCTGGAGCGGCGGTCATGAGCAGCCGGACGGTTCCCATCACGGAACGCGCCGACAATCCGCCGGTGGTCGCACCCGGACACGACTACCGCTCGGTGACGCAGGTGATCAGCGACGTGGTGCTGGAGTTTCCGCTCAAGCGCGATTGGCTGATCGGGTTCGGCATCGTTGCTTTTTTCCTGTCCGTGCTGCTGGTCGCCCTGCTGTATTTGGTGCTGCGCGGGGTTGGCATTTGGGGAATCAACATTCCCGTGGCTTGGGGCTTCGCCATCGTGAATTTCGTCTGGTGGATCGGAATTGGCCACGCGGGGACGCTGATTTCGGCCATTCTGCTGCTGATGAAACAGGACTGGCGCACCTCCATTAACCGGTTCGCCGAGGCCATGACGCTATTCGCGGTCATTTGCGCGGGCCTGTTTCCACTCGCTCACACGGGCCGTCCCTGGCTCTCCTATTGGCTGTTTCCATATCCCAGCACGATGAATATGTGGCCGCAGCCGCGCAGTCCCCTCATCTGGGACGTGTTCGCGGTCTCCACATATTTCACGGTCTCGCTTCTGTTCTGGTATGTCGGGCTGGTGCCGGATCTCGCCACGCTGCGCGACCGTGCCCGCAAGCGCTGGCAGCAGATCGTGTTCGGCATTTTCGCCCTGGGGTGGACCGGGTCGGCGCGGCACTGGCTGCGCTATGAGATGGCGTACCTGCTGCTCGCCGGACTGGCAACGCCTCTGGTCGTCTCCGTCCACACCGTTGTGAGCTTCGACTTCGCCGTGTCGCAGGTTCCCGGTTGGCACACCACGATCTTCCCGCCCTACTTCGTCGCCGGCGCCATTCATTCCGGCTTTGCCATGGTGATGTCGCTCGCCGTGCCAGCACGCGCTTACTACGGCCTGCGTGACTTCATTACCATGCGGCATCTGCAAAACATGGCGAAGCTGATGATCGCCACGAGCTGGATCGTCGCCTATGGCTACATCATGGAGATCTTCATGGCCTGGTACAGCGGGGGGCAGGCCGAATGGTTCATGGTGGTCAACCGCATGACCGGGCCATACGCGCCGCTGTACTGGCTGCTCTGGCTGACGAACATCTTTTCGGCGCAACTGTTCTGGTTCAAGGGCATCCGCACGAATACGATCGCATTGTTCGTGCTCTCCATCATCATCAACGTCGGCATGTGGCTCGAGCGCGTGGTGATCGTCATCACCAGCCTGCACCGCGATTTCCTGCCGTCATCCTGGGCCATGTTTTATCCGACCTTCTGGGACTGGGCAACCTATCTCGGCACCATCGGCTTGTTCCTCACGCTGATGTTCCTGTTCATGCGCGTCTTGCCCGCGATCTCGATGACGGAGATGAAAGCGCTGGTGCCGCCGCCGGCGCCGCTGCCGACTCGCCAGGAAACCGTCGGGCATGAGATGAGCGTGCAGACATGAACCACGAGAACGGCAACGAGCCCGCCGTCTACGGCCTTCTCGCCGAGTTTGACACGCCCGACCAGCTTCTGGCCGCCACCCGTGCCGCTTACGATGCCGGATTCCGCAAAATCGATGCCTACTCGCCGCTCCCGGTCCACGGGCTGGCCGAGGCGGTCGGCTTTCACAAGACGCGTGTGTCGCTGGTCGTCTTGATCGGAGCGCTGTGCGGCGCCGCATTCGGTTACGGCCTGCAGTACTTCATGGTTGCGCTGTCCTACGTGCATAATGTCGGCGGCCGCCCCATCCATAGCTGGCCGTCGTTCATCCCGGTGACCTTCGAGACCAGTGTGCTGTTTGCCTCGATCTTCGCCGTCGTCGGCATGCTGGCGATGAACGGCCTTCCCAAGCCGTATAACGCTCTCTTCAACGCCCCACGATTCGGGCTGGCGAGCGACGACCGGTTTTTCCTCTGTATCGAATCGCGCGATCCGAAATTCGAGTTGGACGGCACGCGCGAGTTCCTCGAGTCGCTGAACGCCTATGAGGTCACGGTGGTCCATGACTAGTGCGCCGTCCCGCATGCCGCTTCCTGACGCACGCGACTCGAAAGTCTTCATTCCGAGCCGCGACCCGGAAGTGTCGCTTCTCCACCGCAACCCGGAAATGTTCATTCCGAGCCGCGACCGTGAGGGAGCGGTTGTCAAATATCACGCGGTACTCCACATTACCCCGAATTTCCCGGCTCTTCCCTGGCGATTCCGGACGCGCGGCATACGCGCCGTTGCGCTCTGGCGCCGTTCTCCACGCGTCAATCTCCTGCGAGCCGCGGCCCAACTCTTTCCAGCCCCGGGCGCCGCGACGCGTTTGGCAATGACCATGGTGCGGCATGCCGGGTAGCGCGCGGATGATGCTGTTGGCCTGCGCGGCGCTCTTGGCCGGCTGCCGCCAGGACATGCACGACCAGCCTCGTTATAAGCCGCTGCAATCCAGCCGGTTCTTCACCGATGGAAGATCCGGCCGCCAGCTCGTCGAGGGAACCGTGCCGCGCGGTGGGCTGCGGAGCGATGCGGCGTATTATTACGGGCGGCGGACCATGGCCGTGCGCGCCGCGAGTGCGCCCATGCAGCCCGCGGGGACCGCGGCGCAGCCTTCGCCCGCACCCGCTCCGGCCGCCGGCACGCCGCCGCGGCTCGGGCAACAGGCCGCCCTGCCCGCCACCTTCGATCCCGATCTGGTCACGGAATTTCCCATGCCCGTCACGCGCAGCCTGCTCGAGCGCGGACGCGACCGTTTCAACATTTTCTGCACGCCGTGTCATGGGTATACCGGCCGGGGCAACGGCATGATCGTGCAGCGTGGCCTCGTGGGCCCCAAATCGTTCCACCTCGAGCGCTTGAAGAGCGCCCCCGTGGGACACTTTTTCGAGGTCATCACGAACGGTTTCGGCGCCATGTACAGCTATGCGCAGCGCATCCCGGTGCAGGATCGCTGGGCCATCGTCGCCTACATTCGCGCGCTGCAGCTAAGTCAGGGCGCGACCCTGAACGACGTTCCCGAAACCGAGCGCGGGCGCCTGGGCGCGCCGCCGCCGGGACGTGAGGCCATGCCGGGGAGGACGCCTTGAACCACGACGACGCGAGGGAGCCGGTCTTCGACAGGGCGCAGCGCATGGCGCTGCTGGTCGGCATCGCGGCGCTTGCGGCGACCGCGGTGGGCGCCTTTCTCGATTCCGGCCAGTTCTTCCGCTCGTACCTGATTGCCTATCTCTTCTGGCTCGGGCTCGCGCTGGGGTCGCTCGGGATTCTGATGCTGCATAACCTGGCGGGCGGCCGCTGGGGCGTGCTCATCCGGCGTTTCCTCGAATCGGCCGCGCGCACCCTCCCCTTGATGGCCGCGCTCGTCATCCCGATCCTCCTCGGCATTCCTTCCTTGTACGAGTGGTCCCATCAGGACGTGGTCGCGCACGACCCCGTGCTGCTGCACAAGCAAGGCTATCTGAACGTGCCCTTCTTCGTCGCCCGCACGGTGTTCTACTTCGCGCTTTGGATGGTGCTGCTGCTGCTCCTGCGGCGCCGTTCGCCGGAAGATTTGCCGGCGAGCAGCTCGCGCGCGGTCGCCGGTCCCGGCCTGATCCTGTTCGTGTTCTCGGTGACCTTCGCCTCGGTGGACTGGATCATGTCGCTCGAGCCGCACTGGTTCTCGACCATTTACGGCGCCATCCTGGTGGTCGGCCAGACGCTGCAGACCTTCGCGTTTTGCGTCGCGCTGCTGGTCATCCTGTCGCGCTACCGCCCGTTCGCGGGTATTCTGCAGCCCGGCCACTTCCATGACCTCGGCAACCTGCTGCTCGCGTTCACGGTGCTCTGGGCCTACACGTCGTTCTCGCAATTCCTCATCATCTGGTCGGGCAACATCCCTGAGGAGACGCCCTGGTATATCCGCCGCTCGAACGGCGGGTGGCAGTTTGTTTCGGTCGCGTTGGTGACCTTTCATTTCTTCGTGCCTTTTGCGATCCTGCTGAGCCGGTATGTCAAGCGGCGCGGACGGCTGCTCGCGCGTGTCGCGGTGGCGATCATCGTCGTTCGCTTCATCGATCTCTACTGGTGGGTGGAGCCGTCCTACCACCAGAGCTTCGGCCTGCATTGGATGCACTTGGTCGCGCTGCTCGGCGTCGGCGGCGTGTGGCTCTTTTTCTTTTTATGGCAGCTCAGGCGGGGGCCGCTACTCTATACGGAGGATCCGCGCCTGATCCCGGCCCACCCGCACGGAGTTCACTGATGCAACCGCACGATCCGCAAGATCCCGTGGCGCACCCGAACGGGCACCCGCATCACGACCACGAGCGCACCGATGTCCCGGTGCGCCTGCTCGGCAAATTTCTGCTCGGGATGGGGATTACCGGCGTCCTCATTGTCGTCGGCCTCGGGCTTTTTTGGCGCTACCTCGGGAGCAGGCTCGCTCCCCACCCCGCCGGCACCACCTTCGCGGGGGCGCGAGAGCTGCCTCCGGGACCCCGGCTGCAGGTTGCCCCTCGCCTCGATCTCCAGACGTATCAGCAGCAGGAACAACAGCGCCTGAACACCTACGGCTGGTCGGACCGCGACGCTGGAGTCGCCCATATCCCGATCGGCCGCGCGATGGAGCTGACGTTGCAACGCGGTCTCCCCGCGCGTCCCCGCCCGCCGGAGCCGAAGTCCTCGGCGCCGGAAACCCTTGCGACCCCGCCGCCGGCGCAACCCGAACCCGGCGCCCGCCCGGATCCGACCGCACAAAGGAGCCAGTCGCCCCATGCGCAGCACAAGCATTGATTCGCAAAATTCCGCGACAGCACTGGCCGGACGACCCGTGCCCTCGAGCCCGATGCTGTGGCCGCGATTCCTGACCCGCGAGGTGGGAAATGCGCGCTAATCTGCCGTCCCGCATGGCGCGTGCTAAGCACAGCGTCATAAGTATTTGCGCGTCCGCTCCCTTACGGTCGCGGCTCGGTAGCCCAATGAGCATGCTGAGCCGCGCGCGTAAGCAAGCGGTCTCGGCATCTATTTCCGACGCTGTGTTTAGCTCGCGCGGCTCGGAAGCCTTCATCCCGAGCCGCGACCGTGAGGAGGAGGCTGTCAAATATAAGGCGGGACACCACACTGGAAACGCACGCGCCGTGCTGCTCGCGCTCCTGCTCGCCGTGATGGCCGCGGCACAGACGTCCAACCGGACGCCGCCGCAACTGCGCAACGTGAAATTCGATCAGAAACTGAATTCGCAGTTACCGCTCGACCTCCCCTTCCGCGATGAGACAGGCCGCACGGTCGAGCTCCGCCGGTACTTTGGAAGTCGGCCTGTGGTGCTGGCGCTGATCTACTACAGTTGCCCGCGGCTCTGTCCGATGTCGTTGAGCGGATTGGTGAAGGCGCTGCGCGCGATTTCCCTCGACTCCGGCAAGGACTTCGATGTCCTCGCCGTAAGCTTCGATTCGCGCGAGACGCCCGAGCTCGCCGCGGCCGCGAAGGAGCATAATGTCGCCGCCTACGGCCGGCCGGGCGCCGCGCAAGGCTGGCATTTCCTGACCGGCGAGAAGAACGAAATCATTCGCCTGGCGCACGCAGTCGGCTTCGGCTTCGACTACGACGCGAAGAATGATACGTTCTCGCATCCCAGCGGAGTCATCGTGGTGACGCCCGCCGGACGGGTGGCGAAGTATTTCTTCGGGATCGAATACTCAGCGCGCGATCTGCGGCTCGGGCTGGTGGATGCGGCGGCCCGCCGGATCGGCACTCCGGTCGATCAGATCCTGCTCTATTGCTTCCACTACGATCCCGAAACCGGCCAGTACACGCTGAGCATCCTCCGGACGATTCGGGCGTTCGGGATGGCGACGGTCGCCGGCATTTTCGCGTTCGTGGCGATCTCGATCCGGCGCGAGCGCCGGCGCAGGAAAGGAGGCGCGCGGCCATGAAGTGGTTTCCCACTGTCGCCTCCGAATGGGCCCTGCAATGGGAGTATCACAATCTTTATCTGCATTTCTGGATCGCCTTCTTCACGGTGGTGATCTTCCTCGGCGTCTTCTGGTTTGCGGTAAAGTACCGCCGCCGCTCAGAGGACGAGCAGCCGCGCCCCATTCTCGGCTCTAACATCGCCGAAATCGTCTGGACGCTGGTGCCCCTGCTGATCGCGATGTCGATGTTCGCCTGGGGCGCCGCTCTCTATTTCGAATACGCCAGCCCGCCTGAGAACGCGATCGAAGTCTACATCACGGGCAAGCAGTGGATGTGGTACGCGCAGCATCCCGAGGGCCAGCGCGAGATCAACGAGCTGCACGTGCCGGTCGGACGGCCGATCAAGCTGACCATGACCTCCGAGGATGTGATTCACAGCTTCTTCGTGCCCGTGTTCCGCCTCAAGCGGGACGTCATTCCGGGCCGCTACACCACCATCTGGTTCACCGCGACCAAGGCCGGCAGGTATCACCTGTTCTGCGCCGAGTACTGCGGCGCTCAGCACTCGCGCATGGGAGGCTGGGTCTACGTCATGGAGCCCGCCGCCTACGAGGAGTGGCTCAGCGGCGGCGCCGCCGGTTCCATGGCGGCCCAGGGCGAGAAACTCTTCGCGCAGTTTGGTTGTGCGTCCTGCCATCTCTCGGGCCAGCAGGGCCGTTGCCCGAATCTCACGAACGTCTTCGGCAATCGGGTCGAGCTATCCGGCGGCGCCACGGTCGTGGCGGACGCCACCTATATCCGCGAGTCCATCCTCAATCCCGCGGCGAAGGTGGTTGCCGGGTTCCAGAACATTATGCCGTCATTCCAGGGCCAGGTCAGCGAGCAGAATCTGCTGCAGTTGATTGCCTTTATCCGTTCCTTGAGCAGCGCCGGCTCGCTCGGCGTTCCGGCAGGCGAGGCCGGCGGCATCGGCCAGCGGCCGCCCGCCACGCCCGCGCGGGTTGACAGAAGAACTCAGGGGAGGCCGCGTCAGCCATGAGCACGGTTCCGGTTGCACCTCCACCGCCGCCGCGGACCGCCGCGCCGGTGAATTATTTGAGCGTGAGCCATTCGGTGCGTTCCTGGCTGCTCACCGCCGACCACAAGCGCATTGCGATTCTGTTCCTCGTCTCGATTTCGTTCTTCTTCGTGCTCGGCGGATTCGCCGCCACGCTGGTGCGCCTCGAGCTGGTGACGCCCCGCGGCGATCTGCTCAGCGACGACGGCTACAACAAGGCGTTCACGGCGCACGGGATCGTCATGATCTTTTTCTTCCTGATCCCGTCCATCCCCGCCACGCTGGGCAATTTTCTGCTCCCCATCATGATCGGCGCGCGCGACCTCGCGTTCCCCAAAGTGAACCTGCTCAGCTGGTACATCTTCATGATCGGCGGCGTCATCGCCCTCAGCGCCATGTTCCTGGGCGGAGTGGATACCGGCTGGACGTTCTACACGCCCTACAGCAGCACTTACTCGAATCAGTGGGTCTCCTTGACTGTCATCGGTCTGTTCCTCGCCGGCTTCTCCTCGATCCTCACCGGCCTGAACTTCATCGTGACCGTGCACACCATGCGCGCGCCCGGCATGACCTGGCACCGGCTTCCGCTGTTCGTCTGGGCCGCCTACGCGACCAGCCTGATCCAGGTGCTGGCCACGCCGGTGGTCGCCATCACGCTGCTGCTGGTCGCCGTCGAGCGCACCCTGCGCATCGGCTTCTTCGACCCCGCACTCGGCGGCGACCCGGTGCTCTTCCAGCACCTCTTCTGGTTCTACTCCCACCCGGCCGTTTACATTATGATTCTGCCGGGCATGGGCGTGATCAATGAGCTGGTCACCTGTTTCTCGCGCAAACGCATCTTCGGCTACGAGGCGATCGCGGCCGCCCACGTCGCGCTCGCGGTGCTCGGCTTCTTCGTCTGGGGCCATCACATGTTCGTCTCCGGCCAGTCGATTTACGCCGGCATGGTGTTTTCGATCCTGACGTTCGCGGTCGCCATCCCCTCGGCCATCAAGGTCTTCAACTGGACCGCCACAATGTTCCGGGGATCGATCTCCTACGACACCCCGATGCTGTACACGTTCGGTTTCATCGGTCTGTTCACGATCGGCGGGCTGACGGGCCTGCCACTCGCTTCCCTCGGCGCCGATGTGCACTTCTCGGACACTTACTTCGTCGTCGCGCATTTCCACTACATCATGGTCGGGGGCATGGTGCTCGCCTATCTGGGCGGCCTGCACTTCTGGTGGCCGAAGATGACCGGGCGCTTGTACCCCGAGGGCTGGGCGAAATTTGCCGCCCTGGTCGTCTTCGTCGGCTTCAACCTGACCTTCTTTCCGCAATTCCTGCTCGGCTACCTGGGGATGCCGCGCCGCTATCACGCCTATCCCGAGGAATTCCAGGTGCTGCACGTGCTGTCCTCGGCGGGCGCCAGCATCCTCGCCGTGGGCTTCATCATTCCGGTCGTCTATTTCCTCTGGTCGCTGCGAAGCGGCCCGCCCGCGCCCGCCAACCCCTGGGGCGCCAAAGGCCTCGAATGGGAGGCCACGGCTTCGCCGCCGGTCACCGAGAACTTCGCCGACACGCCGGTGGTAACCGAACCGGCGTATAACTACGCCAGCGAAAGAGAGCCTGAAATTGTCTGACGCGGACACTCTGAGCCACTCGCTGCCGGCGGCCTCCGCCGTCGAGGAGGAGCCCTCGCATCCTGCCTACCGGCACCAGTTCGACGACATGGCGCAGCAGTTCGAGGCCAGCCACCTGGGCATGTGGGTGTTCCTGATTACCGAAATCATGTTCTTCGGCGGGCTGTTCGGCGGCTACACCATCTATCGCTCGCTGTACCATGAGGCATTCGCCGATACCAGCCAGTACATGAACATCGTGCTCGGCGCCTTCAATACGTCCGTGCTCATCGCCAGTAGCTTGACCATGGCGCTCGCTGTCCATGCCGCCCAGACCGGGTTACAGAAGCCGCTGGTGCGCTTCCTGCTCGCCACGATGGCCTTGGGGTCGGTGTTCCTCGTCATCAAGTACTTCGAATACAGCGAAAAATTCCATCACCACCATTTCCCCGGTCCGAACTTCCACTACGAAGGCCCTTGGGCGCGCCAGGCGGAGATCCTCTTCAGCTTCTATTTCGTGATGACGGGTATGCACGCGCTGCACATGGTGGTGGGCATCGGACTGCTGTCCTACCTGGTGTGGAAAGCTTCCAAGCGCGTATTCGATGCCACCTATTACACGCCGGTCGAGATGATCGGGCTCTATTGGCACTTCGTCGATATCGTCTGGATCTTCCTGTTCCCGCTGCTGTATCTCATCGGGCCGCACCACATGGGAGGTCACTCGTGAAGCACCACGTGGTCCCGCGCAAGCACTACTACCTGGTGTTTCTGGCGTTGCTTTGCCTGACCGGGACCACGGTGGCGGCCAATTTCGTCGATGTCGGAGGTCTGAACCTGCTGATCGCGCTGTGCATTGCCTTTACCAAGGCCTCGCTCGTAGTGCTGATCTTCATGAACGTACGCTTCAGCAGCCCGCTGACCAAGCTCTTCGTAGCCGCCGGCCTGTTCTGGCTGTTCACGCTCATCCTGCTGACGTTTAGCGATTATGTCAGCCGCGGCTGGATTCCGACCCCGCAACCGTGGCAGGAAAGCCCTAACCGTAACGTGGATAACCCCGCCCTTCACTGACACGCAATCGCCCGCCCGCGCTTCCAACCTATCAGGAGACGGATATGGCGAACACAACCGTGGTTGCACTCTATGACGGCCGGGAATCGGCCGAACGTGCGGTGAATGATCTGGTTGCGGAGGGCTTCGACCGCGACCGGATGAGCTTGGTGGCGGGAAAGTCGGCGGTCATTGCGCCTGACGTCGGCCCGCACGAAGAGATCGGATCGGGTGCAACCGCCGGAGCGGGCGCGGCAATCGGCGCCGCCGGAGGCTTTCTTGCGGGCGTGGCAGCCCTCGCAATTCCCGGCATTGGGCCGGTTCTGGCCGCCGGCCCCTTGGCCACGGCCCTGATCGGCGCCACGGCGGGTGCCGCCACCGGCGGTCTGATCGTAGGATTGCGCCACATCGGCATCGGCGAGCATGAAGCGGAGTACTACGAGCAGGCCGTGCAGCGCGGCGGTGTGCTGGTTTCCGTTCACGCCGGCGAGCGCGCCGAGGCGGCCGCGGACATCCTGGACCGCAACGGCGCGGTCGACGTCGCAAAGCGTGCCGCAACCTGGCGCGAGTCCGGGTGGCGGCCGCGCATTGAGAGCGGAGTGGAGACCCCGCTTCGCGGCTTGGATGATCTGACCGCGCGTGCCGAGATGGACGACACCGAGCAGACCGGCCGCACTCGCAGCCGGGGCTCCGGCGCCCGCGTGTTTGTCTGGTGAACGTGCCGCGCGCGTGCGTCTAACGGGCGTAAGGGGCTTTTGCCTTCAGGACCGCGGTTGCCTGTTCGGCGCGTATGAGCAGTTCTGGAGCGAAGTCGCGCTGGACTTGACTCCACGAGCCGAAGGATCAATGGTCTGCAGGCGCAGGACAAAAATTCCCGTTGGCCTGCTTATAACGGTTTACCCATAGCGATTAAGGGAGGTTGAAGGTATGTCGAGATTTCTCGGTTTATTCCCCGCGGGAGTGCTGGCGCTCGCGCTGACCGGGTGCACGGAGACGATGGGGGGCACACGATCGCGAACGCCTTCGGCAGTCCGAGTCTCGGGAGCTCCCGGCGAGATTCCGGCGGGCACCACGCTCGAGGTCCGCACGAATGAGGCGATCACGTCCAGCCAGGCCTCGGAAGGGCACACGTATTCGGCCCAGATCGCATCCGACGTGGTCGGGCAGAACGGGGATGTGTTGATTCCGCGCGGCTCTCCGGCCGAGCTGGTCGTCCTCGATGCGAAGGAGAGCTCGGGCGTCAAGGGGCCCGGCGTCGAGCTGGCGCTGCGGTCGGTCACAGTGAGGGGCGTGAACTATCTGGTCACGAGCGAGGACGTCGAGCGTGAGACCGGACTAGGTAAGAACCCGCGGACCGCGACAATGGTTGGCGGTGGTGCGGCGCTCGGTACGCTGATCGGCGCGGTTGCGGGCGGCGGTAAGGGCGCGGTAATCGGCGCTGCCGTCGGTGCTGCCGCGGGCGCCGCGGCGCAGGTGCTGACGCAAGGCAAAGAGGTCCGCATCCCGGCCGAAACCGTATTGCGCTTCCGCCTCGACCAGCCATTGCATCTGCGCCGGGCTGGGTGACGCGGCTGGGATCAAGGCGTCGATCGCCAGCAATTGTCAATCGCTGACTCATCTGTTCGGCGCGGTCGCGGTAAGGGCGCGGTGATCGGCGCCGCCGTCGGTGCTGCAGCGGCGCCGCGGCGCAGGTGCTGACGCAGGGTAAAGAGGTCCGCTTCCCGGCCGAAACCGTGTTGCGCTACCGCTTCAACCAGCCGGTGCATCTGGGCCGGGCTGGCTGGCGCGGCTGGGAGTAAAGCCTCGATCGCCAGCGATTGCCGGTCGCTGACTCATGCATTTCAGGCAGGTTCGCAGTCTCCGTGCGCGCGTGGGAGCGAAGTGCACGCCTTGGCTGTCGGGGCGTGCACGTTTCTCGTTCGCGTCACGCCACCGGTTACATCGTGGACATTCCAAACGTTCGTTCCGCCAGTGACAACCTCGATCGCGAACGGCTTCGTTCTCGGGTAACAGGAGTTTGCGGCGCCAATGGGGAGACCACCGGTG
>JACOTZ010000024.1 GCA_016178155.1 Acidobacteriota bacterium | reverse complement strand
CGATGAGCAGCTTGTCCTCGACAGGAAAGGACACCGATTCGCCCTGTGTCCCGTCACGCAGCGTGGTATCGAAGGTAAAGATTCTCATGGTCGTCTCATTTCGAGGTCGAGGGCTCCGGGCCGGGGGAGGCGGCCCGGAAGACCGCGCCGGTAATTAGCCGTGAAAAAGACCGCTCCCTCATGGTCGCGGCTCGGTAAGGCGGGGGAAGGCGGCTCGGCAACGCGGCCAAGGCGACTCGGCAACGCGCGGTAAGGCGGGCCCGTAAGGGTCGGTGACACGGCTAAGCACCGGCGGTTACCGGCTGGTCTTCCGGCACACCTGCCTCCTTTTTCTTTTTGAGGAAGGGCATCATGCGGCGCAGCTCGGCGCCGACCTGCTCGATCGGCTGGGTGCGCTGCGCTTCGCGCATGGCCAGGAACTTCCGCCGGCCGCCGCGGTTTTCGGCCATCCACTCGCGCGCGAACTGGCCGGACTGGATTTCGGCGAGGATGCGCTTCATCTCGGCGCGGGTCTCGGCGGTCACCACGCGCGGGCCGCGGGTGTAGTCGCCGTACTCGGCCGTATCCGATACGGAGAAGCGCATGTAGGAAAGACCGCCCTCGTATATCAGATCGACAATCAGCTTCAATTCGTGCAGGCACTCGAAGTAGGCAATTTCGGGCGCGTAGCCGGCCTCGGTGAGGGTCTCGAAGCCGGCGCGGATCAGCTCACTGACGCCGCCGCAGAGCACGGTTTGCTCGCCGAACAGGTCGCTCTCGGTTTCTTCGCGGAAGCTGGTCTCGATGACGCCGGCTTTGAGGCAGCCGAGCGCGAGCGCATAGGCGAGCGCGTTTTCGAGCGCCCTGCCGGAAGCGTTCTGCTGCACCGCGACCAGCGCGGGCACTCCCACGCCTTCGGTAAACAGCTCGCGGACGCGGTGGCCGGGCGCCTTGGGCGCGATCATCGAGACGTCGACGTCGGCGGGCGGCTGGATGAAGCCGAAATGCACGTTGAAGCCGTGCGCGAACATCAGCGTCTTGCCGGCCGCGAGGTTGGGCGCGATCTCGGCGTTATAGAGGTCGGCCTGGATGTGGTCCGGGACCAGGATCATGATGACATCAGCCTGCCGGGCCGCCTCGGCGACCGGGGCGACGCGCAGTCCGGCGGCTTCCGCTTTGGCGCAACTCCGGCTGCTCGCGGGCAGCCCGACCACCACGCCGACCCCGGAATCGCGCAGGTTCAGCGCGTGCGCGTGGCCCTGGCTCCCGTAGCCGACGATGGCGACGGTCTTGCCGCCCAGGCTGCTGAGATCACCGTCTTGTTCATAGAAACGTTTTGGCATTCCATCTCCAGTTGAAACAGTCATCTAGCTACTTTCCGGCGCAAAATTCGGTTTTGGGCCGTCCAACCGCTCGCTCACGCTCGCGGCTCCGTTACAAGTCCTGCGCTACCAACGGCGTCTTTCTGAGCCACGACCGTTCTTCAGGCGAAAACGGCATTTTTGCGCCGGAAAGTAGCTACTGCAAAACTCCATTGGGCTCCGGCGCGTCGACGCCCGCGGGCACGGGCGGCGCCAGTTTCAGTTTCTTGATCTCGAGCGACACGGCGACCACGCCCGAGCGGGTCACCTGGATATCGCCGTAGCTGCGCATCACGTCAATGAATTCATCAAGCTTCTCGGGATCGCCCGTCACCTCGATGGCGTAGCCGTCGGTCGAGGAATCGACCACGCGCGCGCCGAAAATCTCGGCTTCCTTGAGGATGGCGGTGCGGGCGTCCATGGAGGCTCTGATCTTGAGCAGAATCAGCTCGCGCGCGACCGACGGGGCCTCGGTGAGGTCCTGCACCTGGAGCACGTTGACCAGCTTGTTGATCTGCTTCAGTACCTGGGCGCGGATCTTGGGATCGACGTCGACGGCGATGGTCATGCGCGAGAGCGTGGGATCGAGGGTGCGCGCGACCGTCAGGCTCTCGATGTTATAGCCGCGGGCGCTGAACAGCCCGGTAATGCGCATGAGGGCGCCCGGCTTGTTCTCAACGAGGATGGAAAGAATCTGCATCATGGCTGATTCCTCCTATGCCACCGCCACCGGCTGAGGCGGGGCGAGCACCATCTCGTGAATGGCGCCGCCGGCCGGCACCATGGGGTACACGTTCTCGTAGGGGGCGACCTTGACGTTCAGCAGGTAGGGGCCGGGCTCCTTGACCGCCTCTTCGAGGGCGGGCGCGAGCTCCGCGGGCTTGTCGATGGTGCGGCCTTTAAATCCGTAGGCGCGCGCCAGCAGCTCGGCATCCGGGAAGCAGTCGAGCTCGACCGCGCACAGGCGGTTGTTATAGAACAGCTCCTGCCACTGGCGGACCATGCCGAGATAGCCGTTGTTCATGACGACGATCTTGACGGGCAGGCCATAGTTGGCGATGGTCGCCAGCTCGGGGATCGACATCTGGAAGCCGCCGTCGCCCACGAGCGAGAAGACCAGCTTGTCGGGCCGGGCGAACTGGGCGCCGATGGCGGCCGGAAGGCCGAAGCCCATGGCGCCGAGGCCGCCGGAGTTGATCCAGAGGTTGGGCTCGCTGAACCTGATGAATTGAGCGGCCCACATCTGGTGCTGGCCGACGTCGCTGGTAACGATCGCCTGGCCGTTGGAAAGCCGGTCGATTTCGGACACGAGGTGCTGCGGCTTGATCTCGGTGGTAGAGATGGCGGGCGTGAGCGGGTGTTCCTCCTTCCAGGCCCGAACCTGTTCCTGCCAGGCCTGGCGCGCGGCTGCGTTTCTGCCGGCCGCCGCGGGCTTGAGCTCGGCGACGATCTTGTTGAGCTTGGTGAGCACGCGCTTGATATCGCCGACGATGGGGATGTCCGGGGCGCGATTCTTGCCGATCTCGGCGGGATCGATGTCGACGTGGATGACGCGGGCGTGCGGCGCGAAGGCGGCGAGGCGGCCGGTGACGCGGTCGTCAAAGCGCACACCGAGGGCGATGAGCAGGTCGGTGTGGGTCATCGCCATATTGGATGCGTAGCTGCCGTGCATGCCGGGCATGCTGATGAAGTTGGGATGGTCGCCGGGCAGCGAGCCCAGGCCCATGAGGGTGCAGACAGCGGGGAAATTCGTGAGCTCGACCAGCTCACGCAGCTCGGGCGCGGCCTTGCCGAGCACGATGCCGCCGCCGGCGTAGATCAGCGGGCGCTCGGCTTCCCACATGGTGGTGGCGGCGCGGCGGATCTGGCCGCTGTGGCCCTCGGTGTAGACCTTATAGCCGGGCAGGTGGATGGCATTGACGGGGGCGTAATGCGCCTGGCCCTGGAACACGTCCTTGGGGACGTCGACGAGCACGGGGCCGGGCCGTCCCGAGGCCGCGATGTAGAAGGCCTCGTGGATGACCTGGGGCAGCTCGGCCAGGTTCTTGACCATGAAATTGTGCTTGGTGCAGGAGCGGGTGATGCCGAAGGTATCGGCCTCCTGAAACGCGTCGCTGCCGATGAGCTTGCTCGAGACCTGGCCGGTGAGGGCGACGACGGGGATGGAGTCCATGAGGGCGTCGACGAGGCCGGTAATGAGATTCGTCGCGCCGGGGCCGGAGGTGGCGCAGCAGACGCCGACCCTGCCGGTGGCGCGGGCGTAGCCCTCGGCGGCAAAGGCCGCGTTCTCCTCATGCCGCACCAGGACGTGGCGGATGGGGTGATCGTACATGGCATCGTAAAGGGGCAGGGTGACGCCGCCCGGGTAGCCGAAAACGCAATCGACGCCTTCGCGCACGAGACATTCCAGCAGCATTTTCGCGCCGCTGATCAGATTCGACATGTGTCTTCTCCCTAAACGCCCGGGGTGGGCTTCGGTGCCGTCCCGGACAAACTGGCCGTCCCGGCAGGTACGCCGGGGTTCGGTTCAGACAAAGTCCTCTGGGGTGGGTCCGCCTGGATGGGTCCGGGCCCGCGAGAGCCCAGATACCAAAAAAGGCCATCGGCCGGGTTCCTTTTCCCCGCCGATGGCCTCTAAACCGTTGATTTTAGAGGCGATCAGGCGGGGCCCGCGATGACCCCAAGAATAACGATGATTACCAGCAGAACGGTAAGGGTGAGTAGTGAACGACCTTCCGAGCGCTGGTGTAGCACGAAAACAGGATAATGCAGAAGATATCTAAATGCAAGAGAATAGATTCATTAATAATTATTATGAGACGGGCGGTGACGGTGCGCACAAATCGGTCCGCCGGACAGACCTCCGAGTAGCTCGCTAAAAGCTCGTCTTCAGGCCGATGACGGCCCAGGCGCCGGGGGTGGGAAAGCCGTCCTCGTAGCGCTCGGTGTTGAACAGGTTCTCGATGCGGGTGAAGAGCTTCAGCGAGACGCGCTCGCCGATGGGGTGGGTATAGGCGGCGGCCAGGTCGGCTTTGAGCGGGCCGTTGAAGCGGAAGGCGCGGGCGCCTTGGGCGGTGAAGAAGGGGAACAGGTAATCGCCGGCGGCGAGCAGGTCGAAGGTGAGATCCACGCGGCGGCCGATGCGCTGGGTCACTGCCGCCGTGAACATGTGGTCGAAGATGCGGAAGGATTTGAGGGTGCCCTCGCGGACGGTGCTGATGCGGTCGTCCGAATTGGTGTAGGTGTAGGAGCTGTTCAGGGTCAGGGTGCGAACGGGGTTGGCCTCGAGGCTCAGCTCGAAGCCGCGGGCGAGGCCGCCCCCGGTATTGCGGTAGCCGCCGAAGCGTCCGAACGGATCGGTGGCGGGTGTGATGGAGGCGAAATCAAATGCGATCGTCTCCCGCAGTTTGGTGTAGAACCAGGTTGCGCGCAGCCGCACGCGGGAGCGGGCGAGATATTGATCGATGCCGGCATCGAAGGACGCGAGGCGCTCGGGCGCGAGCCGCGGATCGCCGAGGGCGCTGAAGCTTCCGAAGAAGAACGTGGCGCCGAAGCGCTCGTAGAGCGAGGGCGCGCGGTAGCCGTTGCCGGCGTGCGCGCGCAGCTTTGTCCCGCTGGCGGGTAGGAACCAGGCGAGCGCGACGTCGCCGGTCCAGGCGCGGGGCGGGGCTGCCAGAGGCGCGCCCAGGTACAAGGGCGAGGCGCCGGTGAAGCGCGGCGCGTCGAGGCCGAAGCCCTGGGTGCGCCCGGAGAGCGAGACCTGGAGGCGATCGCCCGCGAGCCGCACCTGGTCCTGAACCCAGAAGGCATGGCTGCGCTGGGCGATCTCGAGGCGGGCCCGGAGGCGGCGCGTGGGGTCGGGATTCAAGTCGGTGTTGAGATTGTCGTATGATTCGCGCTCGAATTCGTAACCGCCGGCCAGCAGGTGCGCGGGGGCGAGCTGGAGGTCGGCGCGCGCCTGCGCGGTATCGGTGCGGCCGTCGAAGCGGCCGGCGCTGGGGAAAGCGGGCTCGAACAGACCGGGTCCGGCGGGCCCGTCCCAGTTGTCGCGGGTGGTGGTGAGGTTGTGATAGGCGGCGCGCCAGGAGGCCTTGGGCGAGAGCCGCTGGTGAAGCGCGACGAGGGTGGAGAGGAAGAGCGAGGAGCGACGGCTGTCGGGGTCATTGAGGGCGGGGATGAAGGTGCGATTGGGGATTGCCGGAACGATGCCCGAGGCGGGCAGGTTTGCCGCGGCGGCCGCTTCGGGGCTATTGTTCAGGCCGGCAAACGAATCGGACGCGAACAGGCGCGCGGTCAGGGTGGTGGAGGGCGCCAAGGTGGCCGCCACCGCTCCCTGGAGCGCGGAGTTGCGGTAGACATCATCGCCGTCGACGCCGCGGGTCACGTTGAGGTGTGAGACGCCGGCGCTGTAGCGGAGACGGTCGTCGAGGACGCCGCCGGCGAGCCGTGCCAGGCCACGGGCCATGCCGAGACCGCCGCCTTCGGCCGAGACATCGCCGCGCAGCGGCCCACCGCCCGAGTCGGTGACCACATTAATGACGCCGCCGCCGGCATTGGTGCCGTAGAGAGACGAACCGGAGCCTCGCAGCACCTCGATGCGGCTGGAATTGACGATGGGGACGTCGGCGATGAAGCCGGTGGCATCGCCCTGCGGAGCGGCGGTGTCGCGCAGGCGGACGCCGTCGATGAGCACGGAGGTGTCCCAGGGGCGCAAGCCGCGCGAAAGGATGCGCGCGAGGCTGCCCGGCCCTCCCACCTGGTGGAGGCGGAGGCCGGGCACGAGCCGAACGGCTTCGGCAAGGGAATACTCGGCGCGGCGATCGAGCTCGGTTCGATCGATCACGTCGAGGGCTTTGGCGACCTGCTCGACGCTCTCGGCGACTCCGGCGGCGGTCACCTGGACGTGGGTTGCGACACGGGCGAGCTCGAGGCGGAGGTCGAGGGTGCGGGGCTCGCCGGCGGCGAGGGACAGGGAGAGCGGAGGAGGCGAAGCGAGGTCGGCGGCGCGGACGGCCAGCAGGTACTCGCCCGGAGGGATGCTATCGAAACGGAATTCACCGGAAATGTTTGTGAACGCGGCGCGCCCGGTCTGGTCCTCGCGGGCGGTGAGCGTGACGGCGGCGCCGGGAACAGCGGCGCCGGAAGGATCGAGAACTCGCCCGTGGAGCGCGGCCCAGTCGGCGGCGGCCGCGGCGGTCACGAGCGTCAGGAAAACAAAACCCGCCATCAGGCGGGAGGCGGCAGTTGGGTTCAACATACCCTCCCCTCGAAGGTTGTCTTTGGAATCCGCACGCTGTGTGCGGGCTGGCGGCAGGTCTTCGGACTCGCAGGCTTCCTACTCGCCGCGGCTTCCCAGTTTCGGCTCGGTTGGGGCTTCGAACCTACGCCAGTGCCTGATGCGGCTTTCGTTCCTGCTTACCGCTGCGGGGCAGTCCCGGATTTGCACCGGGTTCCCTATTGAACGCTTGCGCGTACCGGCAGCAGGAGCAGTATAGCAGATGGCCGATGCCGCGTGCGCGAATGAGGACTTCGAGCCCAGGAACTTCGCACAGCCGGCGGCAACTGTCGGAAAAGGCATGAGAACTCGGACGGAAGGCCCCAGGCGAGATTCGCGGGGCACGATTTGAAGTCGGGAGCCGGGCCAGAGGCGTGAAAATCCGTTGGCTTGGGACCGGGCGACGGCCGCAAGCTGCCGGCAAGAAAAAGGAGGGGCATTCGCCGTTTGGGAAGTCGGCGTTCATAAAACGGATGCGATGCGTTCGTGGCGATCTCGCTTCGTGGCCACCCACATCGCTTCCTGCCGTGCCTTCCACCGTTTCCCATCGCCATAGAAACATTATCAGATCAAAATGTTTCACCACCAAGTACTTTGTCCGGATTTTTACTACGGGCTGCTAGATTTCGCATATAGTGCAGCTGCCGCGGCATCGCGAATTGGTTCTCCGGCCTTTAATAGGTGACATCCGCTTCGAAGACACGTGTTACATGATAAATGAGTCCGTCCCTCAGGCGAAACTCCATAATAGTTTGCCGCAGGCGACGCTCTGGGTTGCTCAGACCCCCTACATAAACGAGGGGGGCCTCACGAACTGATGGGTAGTGGATGCTAACGAAGACGCTTTGTTGTTTGACTTGCTGCATAGTAGAGGGATCGAACAGAATCTCTCCTGGTTGCGTCTCCACGACCCTCCAGCTTTCCTTGGTACCTGGCAAAAACTGAACTAACTGCGCCACTGGGCCCGTCACCGGATTAGTACACACAGCTACCATCATTCCTGCCGTCGGCCTCTCGCCGTTGTTAATAGCCGTGTAACTTCTCTCCTCACGCGCCCGCGAGCACTCAATAGAGGATATTTTAGCCTGATAATAGTCGCGAGCCAATTTGTCCCAAAGGATTTTAGGTTTACTCTTCTGAATTGACGCGATTGAAAATCTAGTTGCAAAAAGCAAATCGACAACGCGTTTGTAATTACTACTCTGAAATGCGCGGATGAACTCATTGACGGTATTACTATCAGAACTCATCGGACGTTTGACTTGTTTAGAGGGCGTTTGCGCGCACGCGCACAGAGAGGCCATTGCTAGGAGTACGAAGAGCAACCCGAGCTTGTTATAAGTCGCCACAGAGCCTCCTTATTTCCCTTATCTAGCAGCCCGTGGTAAAAACCACTCCCTGAGAAGGTGTGAAAAAATTGATTTCGGGCCTCTTTTCCACAGGCTAACCGAATGCAAACATTGGAGGCCGGAAATGGTTTTGTCGAATATTTCACACCTTCTGACGGTCGCGGCTCGGTAACGGATTGATTCTACGGAGCCGCGCGCGTGAGCAAGCGGCCTTTCGGGACTTCTACACGGACTGCTAGGGATTGATTGTAGCATGCTGATTTCGGTGGCGGTGCGCACCCGCCGGCGTCGAGTTGAAGTGCGGCGGGGTACCGGTGGACGTTCGAGCGGACCGGGCGGGCGGGTAGCGTCGCGGGTTATTGGAGAACCGCTTCCTTACGGTCGCGGCTCGGTAGCTTACGGTCGCGGCTCGGAACTGGGTGGCCGTGTATATCGGGGATATCGCGCTCGGGCGGTACGCGGGAGGGCAGGTTAGGCCGCGGCGGCCGGCTCGGCGGCGAGTAGGGTGGCGACGGCGTGAATGACGGAGGCGATGCGGACGGCCGCGAGCACGGCCTCGGCGGTGATGCCCTGCTCGCGCACGGCGCGATCGTGTCCGGTCATGCAGGAGCCGCAGCCGTGGATCGCCGAAACGGCGACGCACCAGAGCTCGAAATCGGCCTGGCTGACGCCGTGCGAGCGCAAGCCGTGCATGCGCAGGCGGGCGGGCATGGCGGCGTATTTCTCATCGCCGACGAAGTGCAGGAAGCGGTAGTACACGTTGTTCATGCCCATGATGGCGGCGGCGGTTTTGGCGGCCGCGATCACCTCGGGCGGAACGTGCTTTGCAGCCTCGGAGGCGATCGCGGCCACTACCTGCTCGCGGCCGGACGCGCAGGCGCTGGCGACGGCGGCGCCCCACAAGTGAGCGGGAGTGAGGTCGGTCTGACGCAACACATTGCCCAGGTTGATGCGCAGGTCCCGGGCGAAATCGGGGATGCGATCGAGCAGGGTTTCGAGAGTCATGGTGCGGGCCGGCGGCTCAGGCGACCAGCGTGGCCTGGCCTTTCTGCCAGTTGCAGGGGCACAGCTCGTCGGTCTGCAGCGCATCGAGGACGCGCAAGACCTCTTCGATGTTTCGCCCAACGCTGAGGTCGCTCACGTACACAAAGCGGATGATATGGCCGGGATCGACGATGAAGGTGGCGCGCTGCGCGACGCCTTCTTTCCCGTCGAGAATGCCGAGCTCTTCACAAAGCTCGCGCTTGATGTCGGAGAGCATGGGGAACGGAATTTCTTTCAGCTCCTCGTCCTGCCGGCGCCAGGCCAGGTGAACGAATTCCGAATCGGTGCTGCCGCCGAGAACCACGGCGTCGCGATCGATGAATTCGCGGTGGAACCTAGCGAAGCCGGCGATCTCGGTCGGGCACACGAAGGTGAAGTCCTTCGGCCAGAAGAAGTAGATCTTCCACTTGCCGGGGTAGTCCTGATCCGTGATTTCGGCGAACGCTTTCTTCGTGTCGGTGCTGACGGTTGCCTTGAGCTTAAACTCGGGGAACTTGTCTCCGATTCCTAACATGAAATGTCTCCTTTAGGGGTTGGATATAAAAACGTCTGAACGGCACAACCGGGACAAAGCCCGATGACCTCGACGAAAACCCGCTCGAGGCGAAAGCCCTGCGGCAGCGGGGCCGTGAGCCGCACGGGCTCGATGTGCTGGTGGGGGAGGTCGATCATCGCCTTACAGCGGGAGCACACGAGGTGATGGTGCGGCGTCATGTTGACGTCGAGGCGCGAGGATCCGTGATGCAGGCTTACCTCGCGGACGAAGCCCGCCTCTTCGAAGGTCTTGATGTTCTTGTAGACGGTCCCGAGCGAGATCGACGGAATCTGCCGCCGCACACGTTGATAGACCTCTTCGGGACTGGGATGGCCGTGCATGTCACGCAGGGCTTGATAGATCACCTGCCGCTGATGGGTCATGGCGAGACCTCGCTCACGGCAGAGGGTCCAGAACTGCTGGAGCGTATCGCTTGCGGCGGCTTGGCTCTCGAAATCCATGACTGATTCTATTAGATAGTAACTGATCTTATTTGTCAAGAGATATTTAAAGATAGTATTTCTCTCCAATGCGGCTTTGTGTTTTCACTCACATGGGGGAGGTCGCCCAGTTCGGAATTGGATTTCAGGGTGAGACGTGGACTGAGAGACAGCGTTCAGACTCGGTGTGCGCATTCGTACCCAGGCAGGTGGCTGATTGCCCCCTAGGGCCATGATCTGGGCAGCGCGGAGGTGCGCACCTCTCTCAGCGCCCGGGGACCGCCTGCGCAAAGCGCCTCATTTCGTGGGTTTGCGCCGGGCAGCGGGAGCTCAAGTGGAGTTTGGGGGGAGATTGCCGGGGCCGGGAACGCGGGCGGCGCGAGGCGTCCGGTCGCAGCCGGCGATTGAGGAAGGCGAATTGAAGCACAGGGACCGACCGGCTTCGGAATCCAAATTGCGCTTGCCGGCAGTGAGCGCATGAGGAACTTCCTCAAGAACGCAAGGCATCTCAGCAGCCTGGTGATCCTGCTGGGAGTTGGGGCGGTCGCTTTTATCGCCCTGCGCAGCCTGGTGATCCCGGCGGATTTCGGCAAGTACGGGCACTATCGGGCGGGCGCACTGGATGATATTCGGGCGCGCCCGATTTCGTTTGCCGGGCGGAGCGCCTGTGAGGTCTGCCACAGCGATGTCGTGGAAACGAAGACCGCGGGCAAGCACGCGGCAGTGTCATGCGAGGCATGTCACGGGCCGCAGGCGCGGCATGCCGAGGATCCCGGCGAGGTGAAGCCGCCGAGGCCGGACGCGGCGGTGCTGTGCGTCCGCTGCCACGAGGCAAACTCCGCGAAGCCGAAGTGGTTTCCGCAGGTGGTTTCGAGAGAACACTCGGGCGGCGAGAGCTGCAAGACGTGTCATGAGCCGCACCGGCCGAAGGTCGGAGGGTAAAGGATGAGCATGAACCGGCGGGAGATGCTGATCGAGTCGGGCAAGCTCATCGTGCTGACGGGCGCGGCGGCGGCGGCGCTCGACAAGCTGAGCGGCGCAACCACGGAAATGCCGGAGAAGTACCGGATGGCCGAGCACTGGTGGGCGATGACGATCGACATCGAAAAGTGCATCGGCTGCGGCAACTGCGTGCAGGCGTGTGCGAAGGAGAACGGGGTTCCCGAGGGATTCTTCCGCACCTGGGTGGAACGGTATTACGTGAAGGACTGGGAGGCCGAGCATCCCGAGGTGGATTCGCCGAGCGGCGGGGCCTCGGGCTTTCCCGAGAGCCGGCGCGCGCCCGGCAAGAGCTTTTTCGTGCCCAAGATGTGCAACCACTGCGCGAACTCGCCGTGCGTGCAGGTATGTCCCGTGGGCGCGACGTTCGAGACTCCGGACGGGGTTGTGCTGGTGGACGAGAAATACTGCCTGGGGTGCCGGTACTGCGTGCAGGCGTGCCCGTACGGCTGCCGCTACATCCATCCGGTGAAAGGGACGGTAGACAAGTGCTCTCTGTGCTACCACCGCATCACCCAGGGTCTGACGACGGCCTGCTGCGAGGTGTGTCCGACGGGCGCGCGCAAGCTGGCGGACCTGAAGAATCCGAAAGATCCGGTGCACGAGTTCCTGCGGCAGAACAGCGTGCAAGTGCTCAAGCCGCAGATGGCGACCGGCTCCAAGGTGTACTACAAGGGGCTGGACGGTTCAGTGAGGTAGAGACGAATGATTCAGCATCTTCCGCACGGGGTGGAAGGCTTCATGTATCCGAACGAGATCGAGCTGCAGTGGAGCGTGCTGATCGTGCTCTACCCGTACATCACGGGGCTGGTGGCGGGGGCGTTCATTCTGGCGTCGCTCGAGCGGGTCTTCAAAGTGGAAGCGGTAAAGCCGACGTACCGGCTGGCGCTGTTGACCGCGCTGGCGTTTCTGCTGGTGGCGCCGCTACCGCTGCAGTTGCACCTGGGACATCCCGAGCGCTCGATTGAGATGTATTTGACTCCGCACCGCTCGTCGGCGATGGCGATGTTCGGGTTCGTGTATCTCTGGTACCTGATGGTGGTGCTGCTGCTCGAGATCTGGCTGGACTACCGCAAGGACATCGTGCTGATGGCGCAGTCGCGGACCGGGGTCATGAAGTGGGTCTACAGGGCGCTGACGCTGGGATCGATGAACATCAGCGAGGGGGCGCGCCGGATTGACGACAAGATGGGGTGGCTGGTGACGGTCATCGGGATCCCGTCGGCGTTCCTGCTGCACGGCTATGTAGGCTTCATCTTCGGTTCGATCAAAGCGAACCCGTGGTGGTCGACTCCGCTGATGCCGATTGTGTTCCTGTTTTCGGCGATCGTGTCCGGGATCGCGGCGGTGCTTGTGCTATACATGGCGATCACGCGCCTGCGGCGGCAGGCGATCGACATGCGCTGCGTCGATACGATCGCCAAGTACCTGTTTTACGCCTTCCTGATCGACTTCTCGCTGGAGATGCTCGACCTGATTCACCGCATCTATGAGGCGGACGAGTCGTTCAAGACGCTTGATTTCATGGTGAAGACGCGGCTCTACACATCGCAGGTGCTGGTGCAGATCCTGGCGGGCACGGTAGCGCCGATACTGCTGCTGGCGCTGACGCAGGTGGTGAAGCTCGGAGACCTCGCGCGCAAGCGGGTGTACGGAGTTGCAGGGCTGCTGACGCTGATCGGCATCTTCGCGATGCGCTGGAACGTGGTGATCGGCGGGCAGCTCTTTTCGAAGAGCTTTCTTGGCTACACGAGCTACAAGCTGGAATTCGCCACGCGCGAGGGGCTGTTACCGGCGATCACACTCATGGGGCTGCCGCTTGTGATCTTATGGGTGCTGCTGAAGCTGCTGCCTCCCTGGGCGGGTGAGGGCGCCAAGGCGTAGCGGCGGCGGCTGGCGCGGATCTGTACGAGCTTTACTTATATCCCGGGCTGCATTCTGCTTATGCCGCCGCGGCTTGCGGGCGCGGCCACTTGGGGCAATGCGGAAACTCGCGCCGCAGCCGCCGCGCAACGGCGGGCGTGCGAGTTTCCGGAGGCTCGACCACGCCAACTGGCTCGAGGAAGCCAGTGTCCGCGGCAACGGCGGACAGGCCGCGATCGCCGGACCCCGGAAACTCGATTCGCGGCCGCCACACTTTTCGGGCGTGTCCCGAGCTTCTTCGAAGAAGAGTGGGAATGTTTGAAAGTTCAAGCCGGCAGAGCACCAGGTCCGGCTAAATGAGGTTGACCTCCTCGGCCTGCAGTCCCTTGGGACCGGTCTTCACGAGGAATTGAACGCGAGCCCCTTCATCGAGGGTGCGGTAGCCGGTCATCTGAATGGCCGAGTGGTGCACAAACACATCCTCCCCATTCTCCCTCCGGATGAAGCCGTACCCCTTTGCTGCATTGAACCACTTCACAGTACCGATTTCTTTCATCTACTGACGTTTCCTTCTCGAGTGAACTTCCGCGTGGTCAACGCCCGCAACTTCTGCGTTGTCATACGCTTGACGCACTATATCATAGTTCACCGTATACGGGAAGAAACCGCTGACAGGGGGAGTACCAGGGAATCAGCGAGCGGCGTAGAACTTACACTGAATGGCTGAATTCCCGGGTTGAACCGGCACGGGCAGAAGACAGGAGCCAAAGGGGAAGGGAGAAGGCGGAATCCGGGAACGCGCGCGGCGGCAGGATGGAAACATTTCGTCCCTAAAATGTTTGTTGCCCGCGGACTCGGAACGAGGTCGCGGCAGCGTGGAAACCTGGCCGCGCAGCGGAGATGTTCCAACGGGGCGCCGAGGCGCGCGATAATAAGGATATAAGTGCTTGAGACAGCCACCATCGTGGATGAGATCCTGGATCTCAAGAAGGAGCGGCGCGCCATTTTGCTGGCGCACCACTACCAGGAATCCGAAATTCAGGAGCTGGCCGACGTCATTGGGGACAGCCTCGAACTGGCGCGGAAAGCGCACGAGTTTGAAGGCGACGTGATTGCGTTCTGCGGCGTCTGGTTCATGGCCGAGACAGCCAAGATTCTCAATCCGGACAAGATTGTCGTGGTGCCCGACCGGGAGGCGAGCTGCAGCCTGGTGGAGAGCTGTTCGGCGCAGCAGGTTCGCGCCTGGAAGGCGAGAAATCCCGGCCACGTGGTGGTGAGCTACATCAACACCTCCGCCGAGGTCAAGGCGGAGAGCGACATCATCTGCACTTCGCGGAACGCGGTGCAGGTGGTGAATTCGATCCCGGCCGACAAGCCGATCCTGTTCCTGCCCGACATGAATCTGGGCAATTACGTGAAGCGGCAGAGCGGGCGGGAGAACATGAGAATCTGGCAGGGCTCCTGCATCGTGCACGCGACGTTTCCGGCGCGCCGGCTGACGCGCGCCCGGATGGAACATCCGACGGCGCTGGTGGCGGCGCATCCCGAGTGTCCGGCCGACGTGCTGGGGATGGCCGATTTCATCGGCTCGACCTCGGCGATTATCCAGTACTGCAGCCAATCGGAGGCGCGCGAATTCATCGTGATGACCGAAAGCGGGGTGTCGCACTCGCTGCGCAAGCTCGCTCCGGAGAAGACGTTTTATTTCGTGCAGAACGAGAACTGCAACTGTTCGGAGTGCCCCTACATGCGCCGGAACACGCTGGAGAAGCTGCGCGACTGTCTGCTTGACCTCGAGCCACGGGTGGAGCTGCCGGCGGAGATCATGGAGCGGGCCCGGCTGCCCATTGAGCGCATGCTCGCGGTAAAGTAACCTGAAGTAAGTCTTCCGCATGGGCCTCTACGACACCTTCGGGCGTCTGCATGACGATCTGCGGGTCAGTGTTACGGACCGCTGCAACATCCGCTGTTACTACTGCATGCCGGAGCGCGAGGTGCGGTTCGGGCCGCGGGAGGAGATTCTCAGTTTCGAGGAGATCGAGCGCTTCGTGCGCATAGCGGTGACGCTCGGCATCCGCAAGCTGCGGATCACGGGGGGTGAGCCCCTGGTGCGGCATGATCTGCCGGTGCTGATGGAACGGCTGGCGGCGATCGACGGCCTGGAGGACATCGCGCTCACTAGCAACGGCGTGCTGCTCGAGAAATACGCGGCGCCGCTGTGGAAGGCCGGACTGCGCCGTCTCAACGTGCATCTCGACACGCTCGATCGCGAGCGCTTCCGGGAGATCACGCGGCGCGACGAACTCGATCGCGTGCTGGCAGGGATCGAGGCTTGCCGTGCACTGGGATACCGGGTCAAGCTGAACGCCGTGGCGCTCAAGGGCGTGACGGAGGACGACATTGTGCCTCTCGCGCGCTTCGGCCGCGAAAAGGGCATCGAGGTGCGGTACATCGAGTTTATGCCGCTCGATGCGCAGGGCCTGTGGGACCGCGGCAAGGTGCTGACGGCCGACGAGATCATGGCGCTGCTGGCGCGTGAGATCTCACCGCTCGAACCGATTGCCGACGCCGATCCGCGCGCACCCGCCTCCGAGTACCAGTATGTGGACGGCGGGGGGCGCGTCGGATTCGTCGCTTCCGTAAGCAAGCCGTTCTGCCTCAACTGCAACCGCATCCGGCTGACGGCCGATGGCAAGCTGCGGTACTGCCTGTTCGCCATCGAGGAAACCGACGTGAAATCGCTGCTGCGGCACGAGGGCGGCGATGAAGAGATTGCCCGGCGCATCGCGGACAATGTGCGGTCGAAGTGGCTCGGACACCAGATCAATACCGCGAAGTTCGTTCCGCCGCCGCGGCCGATGTACGCGATTGGCGGCTGAGCCCGGCTACCTGAGCGCGACACTGCGACGCGGGGCTCTCGTGGCGTCATCGCGGCCGGATTCAGGACTTCGCGGAGGTATGCGCGAAGCAGCCAATTTCACAGCAGGCTGTTTCACTGTTTGCAATGCGCCTACAAAGTGTTTGGGCCGCCATCACACGCGGGGCGGGTACTTTGCCAGTTTCCGCTGTAAAGACCGGCGGTGCAAACCCAGCAGCTTCGCCGCTTGCGAGATGTTTCCGCCACAGTCGTTCAGAACTCTGTGTATGTGTTCCCATTCGACCCGCGCCAGGCTCGGCACCGAGAGGGAGGTATCGATCGAGGTCTCCGGCGCGCCGCCTGTGACCTTTTCATAGGCATTCAAGATCTCATCCGCGTCTGCCGGTTTGCTGAGATAGTGATTTGCCCCTAACTTCGTCGCGGTCAACGCTGTTGCGATGCTGCCGTATCCCGTGAGCACGATGATGCACGTTGTGTCATCCAACTTGCGCAATTCGCGAACGATGTCCAGGCCACCCATCCCGGGCAATCTGAGATCTACGACGGCCAGATCCGGACTGCTCTTGGCCGCGAGATCGATGGCAGCGCCGCCCTCGCCCGCGCCATTCGCATCCCATCCTCGATCAGCAAGAGCACGGCACAGCCGGTTGCGGAACACCTCATCATCGTCCACAACGAGTGCGACACCCTCTGGTTCACGCTCAATCATGAGGCCAATACGCCATCCTTGCTCGCAACTTGCGGCTTGAGGGAGACTGGAAGCTCCAGAGTCGCCGTCGTTCCGTTTGTTTCGGACGACTGGAAGGTCAAGCGGCCTCCGAGCCGCTCAGCAAGCGTTCGAGCAAGGAACGTTCCGAGCCCCATCCCTTTACCGGGCTCCTTGGTGGTGAAGAACGGCTCACCGATCCGGCGCAATGTTTCTGGAGACATCCCCTTACCGCGATCTGTCACGATGAACTGGGCGAATCCTTCCACCAGCCGGACTGAAATGCGAACCGGCGAGGTTGCCGGGCTTGCGTCCACAGCGTTTTTCACGACTGCAACGAGCGCCTGTTCGACCGCGTGTCTTGGAATCGCGAGACTTGGCAGGCGATCGGTTTCCGCCCTTTCCACAAGGATCCGGTCAGGCTGAAACACACTGCAAACGGCTTTGAGCAGCTCGCGCATGGCGACTGTCTCAACGGCTTGCCCTACCGGCTCCGCCCCTTGGACACTCATTCTCGAAAGAATCTCGCGGCACCGTTCGACTTCCCTCCGGATCAGCCGGCTGTCCTCAGCGACCGCCTCGTCGTGGAAGGTGTTTGTGGCGAAACGCTCCAGTTCTTTCGCCACCACGGCAATCGTGCTGAGCGGCGTATTCAGCTCGTGCGCCGCGCCGGCGGAGAGTGTAACCAGCGACGCGAGCCGGTCCTTCTTCGCCAGCTCTTCCTGCATACGCAGCAGGGCTTCCTCATGCTCACGCAGCAGCGCGGAGATTCTGGCTGAGTACAGTGCCACCAGAAGCACCGCCACTGCGAAGCTGATCCACATGCCGATCAAATGGAGATTGCCTGCTTCGCCGCGATAGTGCATCTCCAGTTGCGGAACCGGCCGATGGATCCAAAAGAGCAGCGCGAAACAGAGCGTGGATAACCCGCCAAGCAGCCAAGTCTGGCGTTTCTTCAGAATCGTTGCCGCCAGCGTGATGTGTACCAGGTACAGCAGCGTGAAGGGATTCGACGGTCCGCCACCCAACATGAGCAGTCCGGTGAGGCAGACCATGTCGAGGGCAAATATCCACCCCACCAGCGTGGATGTGGAGACCCTGGCTACGGGTTCGGCGCCTGCGCATCGCCCGGCAAGCACTACGTTGCTTGCAACGAGCAGCAGGGGGCCCAACGCCATCCAGCGCAAGGGCAGATCTATGTGGAGCAGGTATTGGGCGATGCCCGTCGCAGCCACTTGGCCCAAGGCCATCCCGTACCGCAGGCGAACAATCCAGGGGAGTGCGAGCTCAGGCGCCGCATCGAGCTTTCGCTGCACACTGTCCATGGGATCCCCTTTCCTCATCCTAATGCCATGGGAGCACACGGCAGCCTGCGACAAAATGCCGCACCTGCTGAAGCGGTGATTCTGCATGGCCGCGACATTTTGACGCATTCCAAACGCTGCCAAGGCGCTCTAAGCTGAAGACTTGCGTCCATCCTGGCGCACAAGGCCACGCATGCACTGACGATGAACAGGTTTTTTGCCCTCATTTTCGCGACCGGATGCGCACTACCCGTTCCCCTGGCGGCTCAGGCTGAAGGCGCCATTCAGGGAGAGATTGCAGCCGAGGCCAATGGCTCCGCGCTGCCGGGCGCCACTCTTGTTCTCGAGGGTTCCTCACTTCCTGAGCCGCTGCAAGCGACCACGGGACCAGACGGACGGTTTCGATTCGCGCGACTCGGACCTGGGGAGTATCGTCTCAGGATTACCCATGAGGGGTTTCAACCACGGCAGGACAAGCTGTCGCTGCGGCCGCGCGAGATCCGGGACGTCGCATTGGAACTGAAGCTCCAAACAGTCCGGGAAACGGTTGAGGTGAGCGCGGAGACAAGCTCGATTCCATCGGTCCACTCGCCGAATTCAACGGTGATGTCTTCCGAGCGATTGGAACTGCTGCCGCTGACCCAGCGCACCAATCTTCCCGACGTCGTCCTGATGGCAGCGCCCGGCATGATCCGAGGCCACGACGACTTTGTGCACATCCGAGGCCACGAGGTTGCGTTGAACCCGTTCATCAACGGCGTTTCTTTCTGGGAAAACCCTCACATGGTTTTCTCTCCGGGACTGGGCGCGGACTACATCGAGTCCATCAACGTGATGACCGGCGGCTTCTCCGCCGAGTACGGCAACCGCTTCGGCGGCGTGCTGGACGTGGTCACGAAGTCCGGCTTTACAACGGAAAACCACGGGTCGTTGACCCTTGGTCTCGGCATGGCGCTGCGCAACAACATCGGCTTCGAGCTGGGCGGCCACACGAAGCGCTTCGCCTACTATTTGAACGGCGCGGCCTTCGAATCCGCACGTTTTCTCAGTCCGCCCGAGAGGAACGCGCTTCACGATACCGGGCGCGGCGCCCGCACTTTTGCGCAGTTTGACTTTGCCGCGGACGCCAACAACACTGTGCGGCTGGTCTTAATGGGCGATGGCGCCAATTTCGAGCTTCCCAAGACGCTCCTCGACGCACAGTGGCGGCCGAACTTCAACAACTTTCAGCGCACGCGATCCCAGACGGCTATCCTCTCGTGGGATCACGTGCATTCGGCTGATATGTTGCTCCACACGGCTTTCTATCAAAGAGCCTCTCGGGTGCGCATGCCGCCCAACGGCGATCCCTATGGCGCCAAACTGGATGCCGAACGTACGTTGAATACATACGGCATTAGGAGCGACTGGACCCGCTTCCTCGGCCGACATAGCGTCAAGGCTGGCGTGGACCTGGTTCTTCTCCAGCCCGATGAGCGCTTCCATTACTTGAGTCAGCCCTGGATTGACTTCACCCACTTTCCTGAGATCAACCAGGACCACATCCATTTTCGCGGCCCTAACCGCGGACCAATTGTGTGTTTCGCTCAGGGACGCTGGTCTACGGGTCGTTCAACCATTTCTTCGTGCCGCCGCCGGTCGAAAACGTACTGGCGGGTAGCGGCGGGCTGACGCGCTTCATTGCGGAGGTCGGCAGACCTTTGCCGCCGCTCCGGCCGATCGTGGAGAACCAGTTCGAGCTCGGGGTGATCCAGCCCATTGCGCGACGCTTGCGGCTGGGACTCGCCGGCTACTATCGCATTAGTGACAACCCGGTGCACACGGTGCTCTTTCCCGATTCCCGCTTCTACGCTTACGCCAATTTCGATAAGGGCAAGGCCTATGGCATGGAGATCAAGGCAGAGGCGCCTCTACTGCGGAGACTTGGGCTTTCCGGATACCTGAATTACGCACTCGGACGCGTTTGGTTCTACAACCCTGTTACTGCGGGCTTTATCACCGAGGCTGAGCACGTCAAGGAGAGGAACAAGTTCCTGGCTCCGATGGACCAGGCGCACACGCTCACTTCCGGCCTTACATACCGGAACCGGCGTACGCACTTGTGGACCTCGATGTTCTTCGAGTACGGCAGTGGAACGCCAGGCTCGCATGGCGGGGACGAGCATGAGCATGAAGCCGAAGAGCCACCTCACGAACACGCGCCAGTGCCTGGCGGGTGCGGCGTGCGGTGCCCGGACCACTTCACCCAGAATCTGTCGATCGGGTGGGACGCAATCCGGAACCGCGAGCAACCCCGCGTGACGTTCCAGCTCACCGTCGAGAATCTGACCAATCATGTTTACCTGATCTCAAAAGAGAGCACGTTCGTTCAGGGACAGTACTCCACTCCGCGCCTGGTCTCAGGTTCCCTCAAATTCCGTTTCTGAGGGGCCCAGGAATTGCAGGCTCGCCCAGGGGAGGGAGCGCGATTGTCGGCACTGGAGCGCTCGCTTGCCGGAGAGAGCCCACGGCCGCCGCTCAGAATGGACACGCACGGGGTGGCGAGGTTCGGCTACCGCGAGCGGAGGGTATTCAGGAGCGAAGCGAGGGCTTGCAGGGCCGCCATGGCCGTGGGTTGCGATCTGACAACTGGAATTCCACTCGAGCTGTCGATCCAGGAGTCACCGGTGGCGAAGTTGAAATTGAATGTCTTCCTGGGGTTTTCCGGGTTGCGAACCTTCACGTTGAGCAGATGCTCGCCATGTTCGCGGAGGGTACGGCGGTGGTGATCGCGGTGACCGCTGTTCGCAGCGGGCGCTGGGAGCAAAGCCCTTGGGGCTCGAACCCCCCGCGCCCGCGGACTTCAACTCCAGCTTGAGCTTGTCATTGCGGAACGTCCCGGCGAATGCGTCCGGGGCGGCGAGGGGGGTCTGCGCCGCGGAGACATTGGCGAACAGAGCGACACCTAGAGCGGCAGAGAAGCGCAGAAGTTCTCCAGGAAGGCTACCGCGCAATTATATATGCGCAGCCGGAGGCTTTGCTACTTGCGGCTGGAATACTTGTTGAGGAGCGAGATCAGGGTCGCCGCCGCTTCGGGCGGGCGCGTGCCGCCGCGTACGATGTAGCGGTTCTCGAGCTTCTTGCCGTAAAGCTCCCTGTTGGTGTCAAGGTCCTGGCGCAGGGTCGCGCCGTTCAGCGCCAACCCGGCGAAGGCGCCGCGACTGCGCGACCAGGTCAGGATCTCGGCGCGCATAAAGGCATCGGTCTCCGCCGAAGAGGTGCGGCCGACCGGGCCGGCAGCAGCCGAGGCATCGGCGCCGATCGTAAACTTGCTCGAGAGCAGCTTGTCGGCGCCACGCTCATTTAAGACCAGCATGATGACGTCGGTCTCCGACCCGCCGATCTGGAGTCCGAAGCTGCCGCCCTCGACGCGCACGGCGCCGGGGGCCGACCAGCCTACGCCGCCGCTGCGGCAGGCGATGAACCCTTTGCCATACTTGGCGCCCACGATAAATGCGCCCTTTTTGAGGCCGGGGACGATCACGACGCAGTGGGCCTTATCGAGCAGGTCCTGGGGAATACCCTTGTCGGGCGCTCCCATGATCTCGCGGATCACACCGGCGGATTCCTCTAAGCGATCGGCGGCCGTATCGGCCCGCAGGACGAGCAGACCGCAACCCAGCATCAGCAGACTACGCGGCAATGTGGTCATGACTGAATTGTAAAACGGTGAGAGATTGCGGCTGCCGCGGCCGAGCGGTGCAGGCGGCTCGGGAAGTCGAGCGGTGCGTCGGCCCGGGCGCAAAGTTTGTTGGGTCCTGGTGCTGGGGGTATGCGCGGCACACTAGCGGCGCATGACGACGTCGACGACGCCAGGTTTTAACTCGAGGCGGTCCATGCCGTAGTTGAGAGCGAACGGCTGGCCGATTTTGGCATTCGGGTAGCGGGGGACCACGTAGTTGCGAATCATCCAGTCCAGGGCGGAGCCTTCAATCGGGATGCCGTCGATTTCAACTCGCTTGACGTAGACGGTGGCGTAGCCGCCGCCCGAACGAACTTCGGTGGTGACGGCCACCTCGCGCTCTCCCTCGAGGAGCTTGCGCAGCAGCCAGCTCGTGCTCTTGCCTCCGGCCGCGCGCAGCTTGACGAAATCGATCATGGCCCGGCCGATGGCAGTGTTGTTGCCGTGCAGCTCCACCTTGGGAGCACGAACGCCGGAGGGCGCGACCGCGGGCAGTTCGGCGGCCACGTACGCATTCAGCTCGCGGACCCCGATCGACACCCGCGAGCCGGGCTTAACGCGTGAATTTTCAATTGCTTCGAATTTCTGCCTGATGCTGAGATAGTCGGACCGGGAGGCAGTTAAAACCAGAGCCGGAATGAGCGCGAACCACAGCCTGCGCATGACCCTCATACCCATCAGACGACGGGCACGGGTTGGCGGTTGCAAGCGGACGCACGCGCGCGTATCCAGCCGCCGCGGTTCGCCAGGGGTCACGACGGCCGCGGCGGAGAATGCAGCCTGTCCGCTATTTTGGCCGCTGCCTCCCTGCCCATGCGCACGCAATCGGGGATGCCGATGCCGTGATAAGCATTGCCCGCCAGGTAGAGCCCGGGAAAATCGCGCAGCATGTCTTCGATGATCCGGACGCGCTGGGCGTGCCCCACCGTATATTGCGGCATCGATGCGGGCCAGCATGCGGTACGCTCGAACAGCGGCTGCGCGGTGATTCCCATTTTTTCGCGCAGCTCGCCGCGCACGTCCGCGACATCGCCTTTGACGAAGCAGCGCAGAAACGCGATACCGGGCGGCGCGCGATGGGGGAACTTCCGGTGCATCCAGGTGCAGGCCGCAAGACTGCGGCGCTCCTTCTTCGGCACCAGAAAGCCGAAGCCGGGCAAGGGGTGCGGCACATCGGCGGTACGATAGCCGAGCGCGACCACGGTCGCGTCGTTATAGGGAATTTCGGGAAACAGGCCGGGTAGAAC
>JACOTZ010000368.1 GCA_016178155.1 Acidobacteriota bacterium | reverse complement strand
GACGCCGCCGAGGCGCGGCAGGACCAGGAAGTTCTGGAAAGCTGCGAATGGGAGCTGTCGTGGATTCGGGACGCCGGCGGCCCGGTGCGCCCAGCCGCGGTCGGGGGGCGGCAGATGAGCTTCGAGTTTTAAGGGGGGGCTGGCATGATGTTTGCACCGGTTCCGGCATGTGGCGGGATGAGCCAGCGATGAAAGTACGCGGTTGTTCGGCGCTATAACCGCTTACGACATGAACGCCGACGAGAGGAGGACCTATGCACCGAAAATCGACTGAGATGCCGAGTTTCAAATCCGAGGCTGAGGAGGCAGACTGGTACGCCACTCCAGCGGGACGCCGACAGACGCAGCGTGAATTCGAGCGCGCGATCAAGGATGGCACGCTCATGGTCAATGCGAAGGGACTGAGCATCCCGCGGACCGATCCGAAGATACTCGCAGAGTTGCTCGCCCGCGCGAAGGAAAAAGCCACGCAGCCCATCTCGCTGCGAGTTTCGGTGGCGGACATTGAAGCCGCGAAGAAGATCGCAGCCAAGCGCGGCGTCGGCTATCAAACCATCCTCAAGCAGGCTATCGGCGACGGGCTGAAGACACGTAGTGCCTGATCCTTGCTGGCGAGCGCTGAGGCCGGCTCGATTCCGGTTGGTAGCGCTCACGGGAATCGAACCCGCTACGCGCCAGTCTGAACCAGTCTCTTACGGTCTAAGTCTTTGGACCGCTCGCTGGTTGGGGCCGCGTCACCGATCACATGCGGGCTGCGGAACGCCCGTCGCTCATGCCTGGGCGCCCGTCTGCCGATAAGAACGGTAGAATGGTGGTCTCCCCCGAAGCGAGGCGACCGGTGGATACGCTCACGCCCGAGCAGCGAAGCGAGCGAATGGGCCGGGTCCGAAACAAAGACACGAACCCGGAGTTGGCCGTGCGTCGGCTTGTCCACGGCATGGGCTATAGGTATCGCCTGCATCGTCGAGACTTGCCCGGAAACCCTGACCTTGTGTTCCCGAACCAAGGTAAAATCATTTTCGTCCATGGTTGTTTTGGCACAGGCACGGGACGTGCAAGTTTACGAGATGGCCAAAGTCGAAACTCGAGTTTTGGAAACCCAAGCTGGAACAGAATCATCGCCGCGACAAGGCGAACCAAAGGGCCCTGCGCGTGGCCACGCAAGCCTTTGACGCCCCGTGCCTGATGAGCCGGGTCGAGCGAAGCGAAGTTGACAAGCTTCATTGCGAGGCTTGAGGGCGTGCGCCCAAGCAGTCCCGCCACCTCGACAATTCTTGGATTCCGAGAATGCATCTGTCCGAATGGCAGAGTAAAGTAGAGGCCGCAGGCGATGATGAGTTCTTCACGGGACCATGGTGCCCTCGGTGGCAGCGGATTCAAGGTATTAGCGCTCATCCCAAGGCGTATCACCGTGAATTGCTGCGGACTTAGCGGTCAGTAATCTGGCAAGTAGACATGCGGGTCTAGCCCGAGGCGCTGCAGCCGCTCCATCGCGTCGTCTTCCTCGAGGTCGCGTTCCTCGGCGCTCTGCTTGCCCACGTTCCTCTCCTGTCTGGTCCGGACGTAGTTTGTTCACGCTCTGGTCCTGCCGCCTTGGCCTGGGCTTCCACGTCGAGCATCTCTGCCAAGTTCAGCGTGATCCGGAGGACACGCTTGTCGAGTGCATGGGGCATGGCTTTCACATGCCACCATGCCACGCCGATGCGCATGTATAGGCGTTCGGAATTTCTCTCCGAGCAATAATGCTCACTCAGGATTTTCAACGGCGGTGTCAACCGCGCGCGTGTGCGCGAGGCATGTGGAATGCCAAAGCCTGGTTGATGTGAGGTCAGCGGTACGCGAGTCCAAGACCGATGGCTCGCATCCTCTTCGTGTGCCAGCATGGACTTCAGATCGTGCCAAGGCAAGCGCGTCCGATCTTCCTGCGCGTGCTGCTCGATTGCCTCGTGTCAGCACCGGCGGCGGTTGGTGCGTGATGTGCCCGGAATGCTTGAGCGACAACGTTGAGACGTGGGAGTACGACTATGACACGGCGTCTTCCGCCCGGCCTGCCATCCCGCGTTCGAACCCTCGAAACGAAAGTAGACGGCCGCCGAAAACGCCGAGCCCGTTGCCATCGACGGCGCCGCCATCGACTTTCACGGCCTTTTTCCGTCTAAAGTAGAGCAGGGAAGGCCTGTCCCCGGGGGGAGAGGCCATCGAGCCACAGGAGCAAGCTGAATGCGAGTGCTTCCTTTGTGTTTACTGGCGGTGAGCACGGCCTTCGCCGCCGAACTCGAGATCCAGATCATCTACGACAATACGAGTGCCGGTCTGCCCGCCGATTGGGGTTTTTCGGCCCTGGTGACGTTCCGGGGCGAGCAGGTGCTGTTCGACACCGGCACCAGGCCCGAGCTGTTTGTGAGCAATTTGCAGAAGCTTCGCATCGAGCCTGAGAAGATCCCCCGCGTCGTGATTTCGCACGAGCATCGGGACCATGGCGGCGGCCTTTACGAGCTGCTGAAATCGGCTCGGATCCGCCTGGTTTATCTCCTGAATAACTTCTCCCTGGAGCCGTTCCGAACAATCGAAGACCTGCGCGCGAAAGTCGTCCCGGTAAGCGCAGCGCGGCAGATCGTGCCGGGCATTTATTCGACGGGCCTGATCGAGGGCTCGCCGCCCGAGCAGTCGCTGCTGATCGAGACCAGCAAGGGGCTGGTGGTGCTGACCGGATGCAGCCACCCCGGCATTGGCCGCATTCTCCGGACTGCGCAGCGGCAGCGGGGGAAGAGCTCGGTCCGGCTGCTCCTCGGTGGTCTGCACATGTACACCTGGGGAGCGGACCAGATCGGCGAGGCTGTCCAGGAGTTGAAGAAGCTTGGCGTTGAATCCATCGTGCCGGCCCACTGCACGGGTGATCCTGCCAAGGCAGCTCTGAAGCTCGCCTACGGATCGAGGTTTGACACGGCCGGCGCGGGCAAGCTGATCCACCTCGACTGAGGTCGTGCCATACTATCGCCCATGCTGAATCGACGCGGATTTTTGGGTGCCGGACTGGCGGCGTTGGGCACGGCGGCGCCGCCACAGCGTGCCGGCGGGTTGCGCGCGGGAGCAGCCACGTCAAATATCACTCCGCTGCTTGGCTGTTCCCTCGCGGGCGGCATGACCGACCGCATCGGACGGGAGATTCATGACGAGCTGCACGTGCGCAGCCTGGTCCTCGACAACGGTATCAACCAGCTCGCATTCGCGCTGGTCGACTCCTGCGCCGTGCCGCGCGACATCATCGATGAGGCAAAAGCGCTGATCGCGAAGCGCTGCGGGATTCCAGCCGCGCACGTGCTGGTGGCGGCGACGCACACGCATAGCGCACCGCCGGCCACGCACCTCTTCCAGAGCATCCCGGATTCGAAGTACACCGCCTGGCTCACGCTCCGCATCGCCGACGCCGTGCAGCTCGCGCACCAGCGGCTGCGGCCGGCACGCGCGGGCTGGGGACTCGGGCGCGAGGAGCGCCTGCTATTCAACCGCCGGTATCACATGAAAGCCGGCATGGTCCCCAAGAATCCCTTCGGCGGCGACGACCGGGTGAAGATGAACCCCGGCGTCGGGAACCCGGACGTAATGAAGCCCGCCGGGCCCGTGGATCCCGAGGTGCCCGTCCTGGCGCTCGAAAGCAGCGAAGGCGCGCCCATCGCCGTGCTGGCCAGTTATGGTCTCCACTACGTGGGTGACACCGGGCCGGGCCACGTGAGCGCCGATTATTTCGCCTGTTGGGCGGGTTCCATGCAGCGCCTCGCCGGTACCTCGTTTATTCCCATTCTGGCGAATGGGTGCTCGGGCAACGTGAATAACGTCGATGTGCTCGGCCCGCCAAGGCCGCGGCGCCCCCCCTATGAGCACATGCAGCGCGTCGCCGATATCCTCGCCGCCGAATGCTATCGCGTCTGGCGGACGATGCGGTTCCACGAAACAGTGCCGCTGGAGGCCGGTGTCGAAGAGCTGACCCTCGGCACGCGCCTGCCATCGCGCGAGGAGGTGATCGGCGCGCGCAGGCTGCTCGAAGAGGCGAAAGACAGGCCGATCCGCGACCAGCCGCTCGTCTATGCGCGCGAGACCGTACTGCTGGCCGACTATCCCCCGCGGGTGAAGACCTTGGTACAGACCATGAGGATCGGCGATCTCGGTATTGCAAGCTTCCCGGGCGAGGCTTTCGCCGAGCTCGGTCTCGCGGTCAAGAAGAGTACACCGTTTCATCCGGCGATGATGATCGAGCTGGCGAACGATTACCGCGGCTACATCCCCACTCTCGAGGCGTTTCAGATGGGCGGTTACGAAACCTGGCGGGCAAAATCCAGTTATCTCGAAGCCGGGGCCGCGCCCCAGCTCGTGAAATCAGCGATCAGCCAACTCGACCGGCTCAGCGGACGCGGCTAGCCGAGGTTCGTCACCACCACTCCCTGACGGTCGTGGCTCAGAATCAGAACGCTTCCGCTGATTTGACGGCACTTACTGAGCCGCGCGCGTCAGCAAGCGGTTCGAAATCCTGTCGGTGACGAACTTCGGCTAGTGTGCCAATGCGTGCGGCTCGGAATCTTCACTCTGAGCCGCGGCCGTGAAGGACCACGCTACCTATCCTCGGAATTTGTCGCGGCAGGCGGGAGAGCAGAAATAATGCACCTCCCCGCCCACGGTCTTGTGGATGGCGGAGACGGGCGCCACGAACGTGCCGCACACGGGATCCCGCTTCAGCTCCCCGCCGGCGGTTGCGCCGCGGCTCGCCTGTCGGGGACCTGATTGTCCCGGCCGCCCCGGCGACCCCAGCAGGTTGCCGAACTCGCGCATGATAATGCCGAGCACCATGCGCAGAAAGGTAATCAGAACAATGGTGAGGAGCAGATATAGGACAGTGCGAACCATTGTAAGGCGCGCTCACCGGGGAACGCCCTGAGTCGAACTAGCGCTTTTTCGCGGGCTTCGGCTTTTTGGCCCCCGGAGCGGTGTACTGGGTTTCGAGCTTGCCGCCCATGCTGTCCAGAATTGCTTTCGCCGATTGGGCGTTCGCTCCGTCCGGCCGGAGCTGCATGTATTTTTCAAGCACTTCCCTGGTGCCCTCCGGGAAAAGCATGCTTCCGTCCGGCTTGAGCGTCGCCTTCCCCACCAGACAGGCCATACCGTACTGGTAGTGCGCCTCGGCGTAGTTCACGTCCCCGGGTGCGGGCTGGGCCTCCATCGCCTTCTTGAAGGCCTCACAGGCCTTATCGTTATTGCCCGCATTTACGAAGCTCGCGCCCATGTTGAAGTAGTAGTCGGCGGCGCCCGCGGGGTTGAGCTGGACGGCCTTGGTGAACATGGCCTCCATCTCGTCGAGCTTCTTGGCCCGGCCGAGCAGAATCGCGTAATTTTTGTAGTACGCCGCGTCGTTGGGCATCAACTCGAGCGTTTTCTGATATGACTCAGCGGCCTTGGCAAAGGCGGCGTCGCGGTCGGCGCCCGTCTTGCTCAGGGCCAGCCCTGCATATGCCTCAGCGAGGTTGCCCCAGACAACGTGCTGCTTGGGATCGATCTCGGCAGCCTGATTGAACGCCTGAATGGCGGTCTCATACTGCTTGGCTTTCATGGCTTCCATGGCGGCGTTGAACGCGTCATTTAGAGCCTTGTTCTTCTTCATGGACTCGGCGTTCTTGCGCACCTGCTCTTCCATCGCCTTGCGCTGCTCCGGGCTCATCTCGCGCTTCTGTTCTTCCGTCAAGGTGCCGGTTTGCATGGCCTGCTGCATGGCCTTCTGCTTCGCGACCTGCTGATGGAGATCGAAGTTGATGGTCACGGGCTCGCCAAGGCGCGTGCGCACGTTGTCGACCATGTCGCGCTGCCGGTCATTGACGAATAACAGCACCCTGTAAGTTCCGAGCGGCAGGCCGGCGTGAAGGTAGTCGCCCTTCTTCTTGGTCTTGACCTCGTACTTACCCTTGATATCCTTGCGCTCGAAGACGACCTTCGCGTCTTTGAGCGGCTGGCCGTCCTCACCTTTGACGACACCCTCGACGGTCGATACCTGAGCCACGGCGGCGCCCGAGAACGCGCCTAGAAGTAAAACAAAACAAAGACCGAGCCATGGTATGCTGCGCATAAGCGAGGCCATCAAACACTACCTCCCGAGAGATGGATTACACCTTCAGGATACTACACGGCGGGGCGGCCGGCGGGGGCAGATTTGCCGGTGACAACCTTGCATCGATTGCCCCGGCCGGTAGGAATTGGCGGCCGATATGATGCGTGTGTGGGCCCGTTCGGAATCCGCAAAGGCCGTCGTATCCTTTTTTGTGGCCGATGCATCGAAAAAGTATAGAATGAGAGGGTTACGCTACTTCAGGCTGGCGATGCGAACGGGGTGTGCGCTCTTGGTTTCGGTATCCTTTCTGGCTGCTGCGGGCCAGACAGGACTGGACCGCGCTCGCGCGTTGTTTGAGCGCACCCAGTATGAGGCCGCGCTCAAGATCGCTTCCGGCCTGAATCTGAATCAAGCCGCCGTTCAGGAGTTGATTGGCAAAAGCTACTACATGACCGGCGACTTCAAGAAAGCGACCGACGCGTTCCAGAAGGCTGTTGCGCTCGATGGCCGCAACTCGGTGTACTATCACTGGCTCGGACGCGCCTGGGGCCGCCGGGCCGAAACCTCGAGCCTGTTCACGGCGCCCGGTTATGCATCCAAAGCACGGCAGGCGTTCGAGAAGGCGGTCGAGCTCGACGGCAGCAACACCGAGGCCGTGAACGACCTGTTCGAATACTACCTCGAGGCGCCCGGCATCCTCGGCGGCGGCCTGGACAAGGCGGCCGCTCTTGCCCAAAAGATCCGCGCGCTTGACCCCGTCGAGTACCACTACGCCATGGCACAGATCGCCGAGCGCCGCAAAGACGCCAGGAAGGCCGAGCAGCACTTCCGCACCGCCATGCAGATGGCGCCCACCCAGGTGGGCCGGGCCATCGATCTGGCGAAGTTCCTCGCTCGTCACGGCCGCTACCAGGAGAGCGAGGCGGCTTTTGCGCAGGCGGAGAAAATCGCGCCCGACAGCCCCAGGCTATTGTTTGAGCGTGCCAACGCCTACGTCAAGGCGGGCAAGAATCTCGACGCCGCCAGGGAACTGCTTCAGAAGTACCTGCGCTCCCCGCTCTCACCCGGGGATCCACCCCGAGAAGAGGCGCTAAAGCTGCTCAAAGAAGCCGGCGCGTAGTCAGCTCGTGACGCCCTCGGATCGCGCTGCGGTGGCCTGAAACACTGAGATGCACATTGGAGAAGCTCTGCGCTTCAGCCTGCATGCGTTGAGCGCGAACAAAGTCCGCACCCTGCTGACCGGCCTGGGACTGGTGATCGGCGTGGCCTCCGTCATCCTGGTGGTCACCATCTCGCTGACCAGCCGCGACTACATCCTCGACCAGATCCGCGGCATCGGTTCCAACATGATTTACGCCCATTACCAGGGCGGCGACCTGACCGAGCGCCAGGTGGCGGCGGATTTCGTCAAGCTCGCCGACATCGAGGCGGTGCGCCGCGCGCTCGGCGATCGCATCAATGCGGCTACCGGAATCATTACAAACTACGACCGCATTCTGGTCGCCGGGCGAGAGGAAGATATCGCCGTCATCGGATCGGACGAGCACTATCCGGCCGTGCGCAATCTGGTGCTGCTGGCGGGCCGGTTCATGGACGCCAACGACGTCGCGCTCCGACAGCATGTCGCGATGCTCACCGAGCAGCTTGCCGGGCGGCTCTATGGCAGCCAGACGGCCGCCATCGGCCAGGTTCTGAAGCTGCACGGGTTGCAGTTCACCGTCATCGGTACGTTCAAGGAGAAGACCCAGAGTTTCGGGCTCTCGGAATTGAACGAGGAGACCGTGTTCATCCCCATCACGGTGATCAGGTATTTCACGCCGCACGAGCGGATCGACCCCATGTACGTCCAGGTGAAGAACGCCGAGGATGTAGAGCCTCTCACCGCGGTCGTGCGGCAGGTCATCGAAAGCCGCCACCGGCCGGGCGCGCGTTACCGCGTCGAGAATCTCACCGCCATTCTGGACGCCGCCCGGAACATCGCCGCCATTCTGACGCTGGTGCTTGTGCTCGTATCCGCGATTGCGTTGATCATCTCCGGCATCGGCATCATGAATATCATGTTGGTGACGGTGACCGAGCGGACGCGCGAGATCGGCGTGCGCATGGCCGTCGGCGCTTCCCGCAAAGACATCCTCTGGCAGTTCCTGCTGGAAGCCGTCATGATCAGCGTGGGCGGCGGTATGGTCGGCATTCTGGCCGGCGTGGCGCTGCCCCTGAGCGTCAGCCTCGCTACCGACATGTTCCGCATCCCGATCTCGGCGATGTCGATTCTGATCGCGTTTGCCGTGTCACTCGCCGTGGGCCTGATCTTCGGCGTACTTCCGGCCCGCCGGGCCGCGCGTCTCAACCCCACCGAAGCGCTGCGCTACGAGTAAACCGCGAAAGCCGCTCCCAGCCGCATTGAACAGCATCCGGATGGGAACGGCACTACCCCAAGTTCGTCACGGAACCGTCTAATCCAGCGATTTTTGGTGTCCAGAGGGGCGTAAGTTCCACGCTTGCAATCGCGGTGTTTCAAAACGCGATGTAGTGCAGACCTACCCTCTTGAGGGCTCCGACGGCTCATGA
>JACOTZ010000339.1 GCA_016178155.1 Acidobacteriota bacterium | reverse complement strand
GTGGCGTTGCCCTGCGGGTCGCAATCAATCAAGAGCACTCGCAGATCATTGGCCGCAAGCGAGGCCGCCAGATTGATGGCAGTCGTTGTCTTACCGACTCCGCCCTTTTGATTGGCGATCGCTATCACTCTTGCCATTAGCGTGTATTAGCAGAGATTGTATCGTAGCCGGCGTGCTGGTTTCACGTGAAACTTCGCATGCCTGAGGCGAGAGTTTTTCAGGAGAGCTGTCCCCGCAGGGGTCTGCATCTCCAGTCGTCAAATCACACTGATGTTTCACGTGGAACACGACCATGTAGCAGATGACGGCGCGCACCCCAAGGGAGCTGGATGGGATCGTCCCAGCGGATGGAGCCAGTGGTCCCGAGCGCGGCGGCGTCGTCCTTCCCGAGCAGCATCGCCACCGCAGGAGCTAGCCGCGGCACCGCCGCCAACACCTCCACAGGGCGGACCGCGCGGGCCACCAGCAAATCGAACTGACCGCTAATGACTTCCAGACGCTTGGGGATCACATCGAAATTGGCCAACTGGTAAGTTGCCTCACACAGAAAGACCCCCTTCCGCTCATCGGATTCAAGGAGCAAGATCTGCCAGTCCGGCCTGACAATGCCCATAGGAATGCCGGGAAAACCGGCGCCGCTGCCTGCGTCCATAATCCGGGTTCCTGCGGGATACGAGGCGAGCGCCACCGCCGCAAAGACCGACTCACAGTAATGGCGCTCGACAGCGGCGGCCGCGGTTCGGATTGACGTTAGGTTCAGCCTTTCATTCCATCTGACCAGCAGCCGGTAGTGCGCCTCCATAAGGTCTACTTGTTCATTTGTCAGAGCTGTGATGCCCGTAAGTTTAGAACGAAGCAAGTCTGCAAAAGCGCTCATGCGGGTTGCCGCGCGAGGCTGAGATAGACATCAAGCACGGCTACCGCGGCAGGCGTGACGCCTGGGATACGCGCCGCCTGCCCCAACGTCCCCGGCCGCACCCGCTCGAGTTTCTCCTGGACCTCCCGCGAGAGCCCGGGAACCCCGCGAAAGCAGAACATCCCCGGAATTCGACGACTCTCACCTTCCCGCAGCCGTTGGATCTGCTTCTCTTGCTGCTCTATGTAGCCCGCGTACTTGAATTCCGTCTCCACCGTTGCGAGTACGCCCCGGACCGGCTCGGTGCCGAGCAATTGCCGAATCTCACCCGCAAGCGCTTCGATACTCGCCTCCGGCCGCCGGAGCCAGTGCGCAGCGGTCGGGTGGTCCCCGCTGGGCAATTCGAGTTCGGGAAATCGACCACCGGTCAGACGCGTGCGCTCGAGCCATTCGCGCACAATCCGTTTTTGCTGTTGCTTTGTGCGGTATACGTCCCAGCGAAAATCGTTGACCAGCCCGACCTTTCGGCCCATGGGCGTGAGCCGCTCGTCTGCATTGTCGATGCGGAGGTGTAGCCGGAACTCCGCTCGCGACGTGAACATCCGATACGGCTCGTCCGCCCCGCGACTGACCAGATCGTCGATCAAAATTCCAGTGTAGCCGTCGGTACGGCCGATCACGAGGGGATCGGTGCCGCTCAGGCGACAAGTCGCGTTGATGCCCGCGACGATACCCTGGCAAGCCGCTTCCTCATACCCGGACGTGCCGTTGATCTGGCCCGCCAGAAACAGGCCGCTGATGCACTTGACCTCCAGCGTGTGACTCAACTCCCGTGGATCGATCGCGTCGTACTCGATCGCGTAACCGGGCCGGATCATCTCTGCCGTCTCCAGTCCCGGAACCGATGCGACCATCGCAGCCTGCACGTCGATCGGCATGCTTGTGGACATGCCATTCACGTACACTTCATTCGTGTCAAGACCTTCCGGTTCGAGGAAGATCTGGTGCCTTGCCTTATCCGGGAATTTAACGATCTTATCCTCAATCGAGGGGCAGTAGCGTGGTCCAACCCCTTCGATTTGCCCGCTATAGAGGGGTGACCGGGAGATGCTTTCGCGCAAGATAGTGTGGGTCCGATCAGACGTGTAAGCTATATAACATTTTACTTGCTCTCGTGCTATAGCTCTCGTCAAGAAAGAAAAAGGAGTCGGAACGCGATCGCCTTCCTGGGGCTCGAAGCGATCCCAGTCGATCGTGCGGCCATCCAGCCGGGGCGGCGTACCGGTTTTCAGGCGCGCCCAACGCAAACCGAGCGCTCGGAGCTGATCGCCTAACAGGTTTGAAGGCGCCTCTCCGTTCCGGCCGCACCTGTACTTCATCTCGCCGACGTGCGCCAAGCCGTTGAGAAATGTGCCGGTTGTCACGACAACGGCACCGGCGGCCAGCGTACGCCCGTCGCGCAATTGCACGCCCCCGACTTCGCGGCGCCCATTGCGCTCGGCGATGACAAGCGCCGCCACTTCGGCCTGCAGGATCCTGAGATTCGGCTCCTTTTCGAGCAGCTCCTTCATCCGCAGGCGGTATTGCTTCTTGTCGCACTGGGCGCGCGGGGACCAAACCGCTGGGCCGCGGCTGGTGTTGAGCAGACGGAACTGAATCCCCACGGCATCGGTCAGGTCGCCCATAATTCCACCGAGCGCGTCAACCTCGCGCACAAGATGGCCCTTAGCGATCCCGCCAACGGCGGGGTTGCACGACATCTGGGCGATCAGGTCGATGTTCATTGTGACGATGGCGGTACGGAGGCCGATGCGCGCGCAGGCGCGAGCGGCCTCGCAGCCGGCGTGCCCGGCGCCGATCACCACGACATCATAGCGGGACTCCATGATCGAAACGCGCCCTCCCGAAGACCAGGGCCCGGTGCGCTGGCGCACAGCCTCCGGACCAGTTCCCTTAAGTTATTCTAACGTTTGAGCCTGCGGAGACATCCCCGGTGAGAATTCTGGTCGTCGGCGGTGGCGGAAGGGAGCATGCGCTCGCGTGGCGGCTCGCGCAATGCCCATCCGTCGAGATGGTCTTCACTTCGCCCGGAAATCCGGGCGCCGCCAAGATCGCGACATGTGTGCCCGGGTGGAAGCCCTCTGATTGGCTCGCCCTTGCGGACGAACACGAGATCGATCTCACCGTCGTTGGGCCGGAAGCCCCGCTAGTGGCGGGCATCGTCGATCTGTTCGAATCGCGCGGGCGCTGGATCTTCGGACCCTCGGCGGCAGCGGCTCGACTCGAGGGCAGCAAGGCGTTCAGCAAGGACTTTATGAATCGCAACGGCATTCCCACTGCGCGCTCCCAGACTGTCACTTTAGTGGAAGCGGCGATAGACGCCGTTCGCGATTTCGGATTCCCCGTGGTCCTGAAGGCCGATGGCCTGCACGCCGGCAAAGGCGTGGTCGTCGCGCAGGATCAGCAGCAGGCCGACGACGCGATCCCGGCCCTGCTCGCCGACGGCCGCCTGGTCGTCGAAGAGTTTCTGAAGGGCGAGGAGGTCAGCTTTATCGTCCTGAGCGATGGCACGAATGTGCTGCCTCTGCCCCCTACGCAGGACCACAAGCCGGTCTACGACGACGACCTCGGACCGAACACCGGCGGCATGGGCGCCTACACCGACCCGTGCATCCTGTCGGAGCGCCAGGCCGAAGGAATTATGGACACGATCATCCGGCCCACAGTCGATCGCATGAAAGCTGAAGGGTATCCGTTCAGCGGCTTTTTGTACGCAGGGTTGATGATGACCGCCGATGGCCCGAAGGTGCTGGAATACAACGCGCGGCTCGGCGATCCCGAAGCGCAGCCGCTGATGCACCGCTTCGACGGCGATTTGGCGCAAGTCCTGCTGGCGGCCGTTCGTGCCGACTTAAAGAATGCGAGAACGTCGTGGAAACCCGAGCCGAGCGTCTGCGTGGTGCTGGCCTCGCACGGCTATCCGGGCACGCCCCGGACGGGAGAAGTGATTCACGGCATCGCCGCCGCGGAAGCGTGTGGCGCAACCGTGTTCCATGCGGCCACCCGGCTCAGCCAGTACAATACGCTCGAGACGGCCGGCGGCCGCGTGCTTGGAGTCACCGCTTCCGGCGGGGATCTCGCGGCCGCGATCGAGAATACGTACAACGCAGTCCGCCAGATCCACTTCGACGGCATGCACTACCGCACCGACATAGGGGAAAAGGGCCTCAAACGATATAATAGAGAGAACATGGGGACGTAGCTCAGTTGGATAGAGCGTCCGCCTCCTAAGCGGAAGGTCGGCAGTTCGAATCTGCCCGTCCCTACCAGGTTCGCGGCGTCGCCGGAGAGGGCGAAGAGTGCCGCGCAAGTACAATCGTAGTTCCCTCCCCCGGTGACTATACTGAGACCGAAGCATGTCCTCCGCGCCATTCGTTCATCTTCACTGCCACACCGACTACTCGCTTCTCGACGGGGCCTGCGAGATCAACCGTCTGATGGAGGCGGTCTCGGAAGAAGGCATGCCCGCCATCGCCATGACCGACCACGGCAACCTGTTCGGGGCGGTGGAATTTTACAACGCCGCGAAGCAGCACGGCATCCACCCGGTGATCGGCTGTGAAGTCTACGTTTCCCAGCAGGGCCACAGAACCCGGTCGGAGAGCGATCGCTACAACCACTTCCTGCTCCTCTGCGAGAACCAGGAGGGATATCGAAACCTCCTTCAACTGGTCTCGACCGGCTACCTCGACGGCTTCTATTACAAGCCGCGGATCGACAAGGAACTGCTGGCGCGCCACTCGAAAGGCCTGATAGCGCTTTCGGCCTGCCTGCGGGGCGACGTCAACGAGACCTTGCTCGCCGACAGGTACGAGGAAGCCAAGCGGTTGGCCCTCGGATACGAGGACCTCTTCGGGAGGGGTAACTTCTTTCTCGAGATTCAGGACCACCGGCTCGATCAGGACAAGCTGCTGCTGCCGGCCGTGTACCGGCTTTCCCGCGAAACCGGCATCCCCCTGGTGGCGACTAACGACGCGCACTACCTGCGCCGCGACGACGCCAGGGCGCATGAAATCATGCTGTGCATCCAGACGGGCAAGACCCTGAGTGAGCCCAACCGGATGCGGTTCACTACGCCGGAATTTTATCTGAAATCGCGCGCCGAGATGCTCGCGATCTTCCAGGATGCCGAGGATGCCCTCGATCGCACCTGGGAGATTGCGCAACGCTGCCACGTGAAGCTTGAGAAAGTATCCGAGCCGTTCCCCCGCTTCGACGTGCCCGAGGGTCACACAATCGACAGCTACTTCGAGCAGGTCGCGCGTGACGGTTTCAAAAAGCGGCTCGCACGACTCCAGGCGCTCGAATCCCAGGGTGCACTGCGGCATCCGCTCTCCGAGTACGCCGAGCGGCTGGACAGCGAAATCCGGACAATCCAGGCGATGAAATTCTCGGGCTACTTCCTGATCGTCTGGGACTTTATTCGCTACGCGAAAGAGAACGGCATCCCGGTCGGGCCCGGGCGGGGTTCGGCGGCCGGAAGCCTGGTCAGCTACGCGATGGAGATCACCGACATCGATCCGCTGCAATACGGGCTGTTGTTTGAGCGCTTTCTCAACCCCGAGCGTGTCAGCCTGCCGGATATCGACGTGGACTTCTGCACGCACGGCCGCGCCAGCGTCATTCAGTACGTGACCGAGAAATACGGCCGCGAGCGGGTGGCGCAAATCATCACCTTCGGAACACTCGGCGCCAAGCAGGCGATTCGCGACGTCGGCCGGGCGCTCGACATGAAAATCCCCGATGTCGAGCGCATCACCAAGCTGGTGCCCGCTGAGCTCAATATCAAGCTCCGCAAAGCTTTCGAGAAGGAACCGGCTTTCGAGGAGCTGCGCCAGAAGGACCCGAAGGTGAATGAAATGCTCGACGTGGCCTGCCGGCTCGAGGGCATGGCCCGCAATGCTTCCGTGCATGCCGCGGGCGTTGTCATCTCGCCCCAGCCGTTAAAGGACCTGGTCCCGCTGTACCGGACAAACCGCGACGAAGTCGTGACCCAGTACGACATGGTCGGGCTCGAGAAGCTGAGCCTTCTCAAAATGGATTTTCTCGGCCTGACTACGCTGACGATCATCGCCGACACCGTCAAGCTGATTGAAGGCGGGGGCGGCAAACTGATTCTCGAAGACCTTCCACTCGACGACCCCAAGGCCTACGAGATCTTTTCGAACGGCTTTACCAGCGGCGTGTTCCAGTTCGAATCCCGCGGCATGCGCGACATCCTGCGCCGTTATCAGCCCACCCGCATCGAGGACCTGTGCGCCTTGAACGCGCTGTATCGCCCGGGTCCGATCGAAGGCGGCATGATCGACGACTTCATCGACCGGAAGCACGGCCGCCGGCCCGTCACCTACGAGCTGCCGGTGCTCAAAGAGATCCTTGAGGAAACCTACGGCGTGCTCGTGTACCAGGAGCAGGTGATGCAGGCCGCAAATCGCGTCGGAGGTTATTCGCTCGGCGAAGCCGACTTGCTGCGCCGGGCCATGGGCAAAAAGAAGAAAGAGGAGATGGACAACCAGCGCGAGCGCTTCATTCAGGGGGCGCGCGCGCGCGGCTACAACGTCAGGAAGGCGGAGAAACTCTTCGACCTGATGGCGAAGTTCGCGGGTTACGGATTCAACAAGTCACACTCGGCCGCGTACGCTTACCTCGCCTATATCACGGCATACCTGAAGGCCCACTATCCGCTCGAGTTCATGTCGGCGCTGCTGACCTCGGAAACCGGCAACACCGACAAGATCGTGAAGTACATCAACGAGTGCCGCGAGATGGGTATCCGCGTTTTGCCGCCGGACGTCAACAAGAGCGGAAAAGACTTCACCCCGGATCGCGACGCGATCCGTTTCGGCCTGAGTGCCATCCGCAACGTCGGCGTTGCGGCGGTGGAATCGATCCTGAAGGCACGCGCCGAAGGCGGCCCCTTTGCGTCGATTTACGAGTTCTGCGAGCGCGTCGACCTGCAGGCGGTGAACCGGAGGATGATCGAAAGCCTGGTGAAAGCGGGCGCCATGGATTCGCTCGAAGGCACGCGCTCGCAGCTCACCGCCGCGCTCGACGGCGCGATGGAGAACGCCCAGCGCATCGCGCGCGACCTGGCGAGCGGTCAGGCCGGGCTGTTCGGGGGTTTCGAGCAGGACGAACATCCGCATCCGCTCCTCCCCGGAGTGCCTGACTGGGCCGGACAGCAGATGCTCGCCGGCGAAAAAGAGATGCTCGGGTTTTATGTCACGGGGCACCCGCTGAACGCATACCTGGAAAAGGTCAAGGAGCTGGCAACGCACACCAGCGAGACGCTCGAGGGCCTCAGCAAAGGTGCGGAGGTCAGGCTCTGCGGCATGATCACGACCCTGCAACGCCGGCGGAATAAGGAGGGCAAGCTCTGGGCCTCGTTCCAGTTGGAAGACATGCAGGGCACGATCGAGGCCATGGTCTTCACGACCGTGTACGAAAGCCTGCTGCAGTTCCTGGTGGAGGATACGGCGGTTTTCGTGCGCGCCTCGGCGCTGCCCGAGGAAGGCTCGGCGACGAAGATTTCGGTGCAGGACATCATCCCGCTCGACAAGGCAAGTGTCAGGCTCCCCAGCCTGATTTCGATCCGCGTGGCATTGAACGGGCGGCAGGACCGGGACCGTGCTCAGGCGCTGACCGATCTGTTCGCGCGCAAGCCGGGCAATGCCGAGGTCCGGCTCCGGCTCGAAAAGTCCCGCGACTTCTCGGTTATTCTGGACGTTACGAGCCGCGTTCGGCCGGACCGGGAGTTTGTCGCCGAGGTGGAACGCATCTGCGGGCCCGAGACGCTGGAAGTTCTTGCCATCTAGGCTAACGGCCAAAGCTCGAACAATGTACGGCAGTCGCCATCACGTATTGAGAACCTTTGCCGCGCTTGCATCTGCGCCGAAAGCCCCCGGCGCTATTTGCCAACGGACAAGCTAGGGACCTCCGACGAATGGAACAGGAAAATCAGGCCGCGGAAGCAGCCACGGCGGAGAACGCCGCATGGCAGCGGGTTCAGCTCGCGCGTCATCCCAAGCGCCCGCATTCGCTCGACTATATCCAGCGCCTGTTTACCGATTTTTTGGAACTGCACGGCGACCGCGCTTTTGGCGACGACGCCGCAATCGTCGCTGGCCTGGGCTTTTTCGAGGGCCGGCCGGTCACCATTGTCGGCCAGCAGAAAGGCCGCGACACCAGGCAGAAGTTGCTTCGGAACTTCGGCATGCCCAAGCCCGAAGGCTACCGCAAGGCGCTGCGCCTCATGCAGCTCGCCGCGAAGTTCCGCAGGCCGATCGTGACCTTCCTCGATACCCCCGGCGCCTATCCGGGCATTGATGCCGAGGAGCGCGGGCAGGCGGAAGCGATCGCCGTCAACCTGCGCGAGATGGCGCGGCTCGGCGTTCCCATCATCGCGATCGTGATTGGGGAGGGCGGGAGTGGCGGCGCGCTGGCGCTCGGTGTCGGTAACCGCGTCTACATGCTCGAGAACGCGATCTATAGCGTCATCTCTCCGGAAAGTTGCGCTGCCATCATCTGGCGTGACGCCGGCAAGGCCGAATTGGCCGCCGCCGCCCTCCGACTGACCTCGGAGGACCTCATTCAGCTCGGCATCGTGGATTCCGCGATCCCTGAACCCGGCGAGGGCGCCCACACCGATCACGATGCCGCGGCCGAGCTGCTGCGCCAGACCCTGCGCAGTGCTCTCGCGGAGCTGAGCCGGCTGTCGCCGCAACAGCTCATCGAGGACCGCTACGAAAAATTCCGTCGCATGGGCAACTTCTTCAGCGAGGGCGGCGCGTGAAGAAAGTCCTGCTCGTGTTGTGCGGTGTGCTCGGCTTCGTCGCGCTCCTCTTGTATCTGTCTCTCGGAGGCACCCGATACCGGGTCGAGGTGTGCATGGAGTATAACGGTCGAGCCAACTGCCGCACGGCATCCGGCTCCACTGAGGAGCAGGCACTGCGCACGGCCGCGGATAATGCCTGCGCTCTGCTTGCTTCGGGCATGACCGAGTCCATGGCCTGTACGTCACGGCCGCCGAAATCCGTCAATTGGCGGAAAGGCAAGTAGCACCCGCTGCGACCGCGCCCGGGGGCCGCGAAAGAATAACCTGTTCATTGAGATCCGGGTTGCAAGGGGCCGGAACATTTGCTCATCTTATTGTTTTGCCGCCCCTTAAGCGATACGCAGGGTCTTTCAAGCCGGATTCTGCTGCCGCGTTCAGGTCGAGCCCGCGCCGCGACCCAGTAGAGCCCGTGCGCGGCTTCGGCAACCAGCACACCCGGTCCAAAGGTGTGGTCTTGCCGGCGGAAGCCGTAAAGCATCTTACTTCCTTCATAAGGGAACTTCCCTCCGGCTGCTACCATCAAATAAAGCGAACAAACGTCCCGGCCTCACCGTCTGTTTTGACGGAGGCCAAGCGCGTGCTACGGCGCCGCCCCGTGCCTGCAAACCAGCGGGTAGCTCCCGAGGAGCCTATTCTGTGAAACGCAAGTGGAAGATCACCATCGTGGCCGCTACGTTGTTGGTGCTCGCCGGTGGCGTGTACGGCGGCATCCAGTACAGCCGGCGCGGCATTGTGACGGTCCAGACCGGCAAGACAGCGCGCCAGGATCTGGCTTCGATCGTAACCGCTTCCGGGGAGATCAAGCCGCGAAACTACATCAACATAGGCTCGCATGTCATCGGCCGCATCACCGACCTGTTGGTGAAGGAGGGCGACCCGGTGCGCAGGGGGCAGTTGGTCGCCAGACTGGAATCGATTCAGGCCCAGGCCGATGTGGCGGCGCAGCGGGCGGGGGTGAGCACGGCTGAGGCCGAATCGGCCGCGAGCGAAGCGTCGGTCCGGGCGGCCGAAGAGAGCATCCAGACGGCCCAGGCGGCCGTGGAGCGCGCCCGGGCGGACGTGCAGCGGATCAAATCCGTGTTTGACCGCGTGCAAAAGCTCCAGGATGAGAAGCTGATCGCCCGGCAGGAGTACGACCAGCGCAAGGCGGAGTTGGACGCCGTCCAGGCTGGACTGCGCGAAGCAGAATCACGGCTGTTGCAAGCCAAGGCACAACGCCAGCAGATCACCGCTCAGCTTTCCGCGTCCCAACGCCGCGTCGTGCAGTTAAAGGCTACGCTCCGGCGCGCCGACGATATGCTGGATAAGTACTCGGTCGAGTCTCCAATCGACGGCGTGGTGACGAATTTGCCGGTGCGCGTCGGCGAGACCGTTGTGATGGGAATTCAGAATTCGCCGGGCAGCACGATCATGACCATCGCAGACATGTCGCTGATTACGGCCGAGGTCAAGGTGGATGAGACCGATATCGTGAACGTGCGGCTCGGGCAAATTGCCGAGATCAATATCGACGCTATCCCGAATCGCACCTTCCGCGGCCACGTAATCGAGATTGGCAACACCGCCATCCTGCGCTCGACCGGGCTGGCCGCTTCGCAGAGCGCCATTTCAAGCCAGGAAGCAAAGGACTTCAAAGTTGTCGTCGCTCTCGATGCCCCTCCGGAAGAAATCCGGCCCGGCCTGTCCTGCACCGCCAAGGTCACGACGGCGACGCGCCGCAACGTGCTGTCCATCCCCATCCAGGCGCTTACGGTTCGCCAGAAGGGCGACCTCGAGTCCGGCCAGAATAAGCCGAACGGTCCGCTGACTCCGGCCCTCGAAAAGGCGCGTAAGGAAGAGATTCAAGGCGTGTTCGTGATCGAGGGTGATCGCGCGAAGTTTCGTAAAGTCGAGACTGGGATTACGGGCGCCACGGATATCGAAGTCCTGAGCGGCTTGAAGGCAGGCGACGAGATCGTGACCGGAAGCTACAAGGTGATCCGCACGCTGCGCACCGATTCGCGAATCAAAATCGATAACAAAACGCCGAAGCCGAAGGAGTCGTAGGACACCTGCTATGGCCGCAGCCGAGACTTTCTGACGGCCGGCGCCGGGCATATGCGAGAGCCTGGCCGGCGGCCAGTCATAATGAAAGAAAGAATATCCGCGCGGCCGGGGCTGGTAACCAAGCGCAGTCCAAGCGCGTGTTACTGAAGAGGAATTTTCCGCGAAATGGCAACACAGGCGGTTTTGTCCGCGCAGGAGCGCGGTGAGCAACTCAGGCGCGAGGGGATCGTTATCCGCACCTACGGTCTCTGGAAAACCTATATCATGGGCGACCAGGAGATCAACGCGGTCTCCGGCGTGGACATCGAGATCCGCAAGGGCGAATACGTCGCCATCATGGGCCCGTCCGGCTCGGGAAAATCCACGCTCATGAACCTGATCGGCTGCCTGGATACGCCGAGCAAGGGCGACTACTTCATCAACGGCAACCTGGTCAGCACCATGACGGATGACGAGCTGGCGCGCATCCGCAACAAGGAGATCGGGTTCGTATTTCAGACCTTCAACCTGCTGCCGCGCGCCACCGCGCTGCACAATGTCGAGCTGCCGCTGATTTACGCCGGCATGTCGGCCGACCACCGCCTGGAGCAGGCCAAGCGAGCGATTGCTCAGGTTGACCTCGAGCCCCGCATGTACCACAAACCCAACGAGCTCTCGGGCGGCCAGCGGCAGCGCGTCGCGATCGCGCGCGCCCTGGTGAACGACCCGTCCATCCTGCTCGCTGATGAGCCTACGGGCAACCTCGATACCGCGACCGGCACCGAGATCATGGGGCTGTTCGATCGCCTGCACCGCCAGGGGAACACCATCGTGCTGGTCACCCACGAGCACGATATCGCCCTGCACGCCCACCGGGTCATCTTCATCCGAGACGGCAAGGTCGAGAAGGACGAGAAGGTCCAGAAGTAGAGAGTTGAGTCTGCCCGGGCGGCCCGGGGACGGCGTGAACGCGGCTTCGGACGATTCCACTCCCTGGCCGGAGTAGCCTCTCCGCCCGCGTCTTCAACTTCAACCATCAGTCCATCGGCCGGCTGCAACTTCGCGCTTATCCGCCCGGTTGCCCGACCGCCAGGCTATTTGCCAGCCCGCACCGGCAGCCTTAAAACGTAAAGGCGAACTGGGCAAGGTAGCGGAATGTCGTGTTTGCGCCCCGGGGTACGGGGACAAAGAAATGCTCGGCGGGGCTGTTGCCGCGGCGTGGATTCACGAAGAAGAAGAGGTTCTGCCACTCGAAGAAGCGCGTGATGCCGAGGTCCCAGCGAAAGGCGTGCACGGCGATATTCACTCCGCTGCCGGTGCCGAGGTTGTCGTCTGCAAACTGCGAAATCATCGAGTTGGCATCCTTGATCGCGAACTGATAAAGAAAGCGCACGTCGCCGAATTTTTGCACCGAACCGACGCTGGCCGAGGCCATGACCGCGTCGCGGAGCCGGGACGCGCCTACGTTACGCGACAGCTGCAGGTCGAAGAAGGCGGGCAGCTCGCGGTTGCCCAGGCTCAAGCCCTTGTGCGCGAGCCGGTAGCCCAGGTGCACGACGTGAAAATCGCCGGCATCGTAGATGGCGCCTCCGCGCGTGGTAGTGGCATTGCCGGTACCGCTGATCGGACCCGACAGCCCCAGCCCGATCGCGCTGCCCACGACCGGGGTAGCGCCCGCACCCGTCGAAGCGAGCTGGAGCTGGTTCACGTTCGTGTACACCTCGACACCGCCAAAGACCTGCTGGCTCCAGGGGCCGTGCAAGTCGCCGCGCGCGATGATACCGGGGTGGAACAGCGCGGCGCTGCGAACACGCTGTCCCGGCCGATAACCGGCGTTGACATAAGGGGAAGTCGCGGGAAGGACCGGAATATTGGGATGCGTCAGAATGTATTCGGCGGAGCGCAGCTCGATCGTTTTGAAGCCCGCCTTGTTCTCGCCCAACGGCAGCCTGAGCGTCTGGTGAAAGCCATTGAAGCGGATGTCGTCGTCCCAAAGGAATCGCATGTGATCCGCGAAGATCTCTTCCATGCGGCCGCTGCGAATGGAGACATAGTTGTTCGGATGGTAGTCCATCCAGGCTTCAGCAAGCGAAAACGGATGTTTCACGCCGGCGCCGCCCCAGTCCTGATCGTTCGAGATGACATTGTGGTAGGGCGCAGTCGCCAGTTGCAGGTGGAACCGGAAGCGCGGGTCTATGTCTTTGTCGATGTTTAAGCGCACGCGATAGCGATTGCGCACGTTCTGCAGCGGGCCCGCAAATTCGTTGCCGGATCTCAGGCTGACGTCGAAGCGGTGGCGGTAGTCACCGCTGAAGCGGAATCCCGCGACCGTGCGGGCGTCCGGCTCCGCGGCAGTCTTGGGCGCGGCGGCGGCCTCGGTCTTGGCGGGAGTGAGGGCCTGCGCGGCCGGAACCGCGGCCGCGGAAACGGTGCCTGCGCCGGTTGCCGGCGCTGCCGTCACAGCCAGCAGCCGCTCGAGCAACCGGCGCTGTTCCTCGACCTCGGTCTTGAGGTCCGCTATGGTCCGATCTTGCGCGGCGATGTGCGCACGCATGGCGGCGAGATCGTCTTCGGCGGCCTCCGCTACCGCCATGCCTGTGGCCAGAAGGGCGAACACCCCAATCAATCTGCGCATGCCTACAGCTTAGCCGGAGTTCTGTTACGACCTGGTTACGTGCCCACGAAGATTGCCTGCGGCGCTGCCGACAGGGTCATCGTAAAAACCGATCCGCGCCCCAGTTCGCTCTCCACGGCGATGCTGCCGCCCATCAGTTCCACCACGTGCCGAACGATGGACAGGCCCAGTCCGGTGCCGCCCATTTCTCGCGAGCGGGCTTTATCCACGCGATAGAAGCGCTCGAAGATACGGGGTAGGTCCTGCGAGGGAATGCCGATACCGGTATCACTCACTTTGAACTGAACTTGATGGTTCGCGCGCGCGGCTGTCACGCGGACCTCACCGCCCGGACGGTTGAATCTAATCGCATTCTGCAGCAGGTTGACCAGGGCCTGCTCAAGACGCAGCCTGTGGGCGAGCACTTCGAAGCCTTCCAGGTCGTCTAACCGGACGGTGACGTTGCGCAGCGCGGCCTCGGCCTCGACCGCGCGTGCCGCCGACTGGACCGCTTCGGCTACCCCGACGCGCTCCGTAGGCGCCGTCACTTTGCCGGATTCCAGCTCGGAAAGCACCAAAAGGTCCGCGGTGATGCTGCTGAGCCGCTCCGTATGCGCGTGGATGGTGTTGAGGAACGCGCGATTGTGGGCCGGGTCTTCGAGCGCGCCGTCGAGCAGCGTTTCGGTGTAGCCCTGGATGGCGGCGAGGGGCGTGCGCAGCTCGTGCGAGACATTGGCCACGAGATCCCTGCGGATGCGCTCCAGCCGCTCGAGATCCGTGATGTCGTACAGAATGGCGATGGCGCCGCGGCGCGCCGCCGCGGCGAGCGGCGTCACCTGGACTTCGAAGGAGCGGTCCCCGGCTGCGAACCCCTGCAGGCGGCCCTTCACCACATCTCCGGAAACCAGCACGCGCGTGAACATGTCGAGCAGCGCCGGATCCCGCACCAGGGAAAGCAGCGGCAGGCGCTCGGGAATGGGAAGTGCGGCGCCGAAAGCCCGGGCGAAAGCTTCATTGCAGAAGGTCACGCGCAGGGAGTGGTCGACCGCGAGCACCCCCTCGACCATGCTCGAGAGGATGGCCGCGCGGCGGGCCGATTCCAGGTTCAGTCCTTCGATCGTCTCCCGTAACTGCGCCGTCATGCGGTCCAGGGAGCGCGCCAGATCGCCCAGCTCGTCGTCCGCATCGGGCGCAAGCCGCTCGCCGTACCCCGCCGCGTGCGAACGTTCTGCGAAGGACTGGAGCCGCCGGACGCGACGGGTCAAGTGAGCGGAGAAAATGTAGGCGACCAGAAGGGCCATCCCGGCCACAATGGCCGATGCCCAAACGATCCCTTTGCGAACTTCAGCGGTAGCTGCTTTCAACTCGCTCAGCGGCAAGGCAAGGCGAAGGACGTGTCCACCGCGATTCTGATACACCAGCGGCGCCGCGACGTAATAGAGATCGACGCCAAGAGTGTCGCTGTGGCGGACCGCCGCGCCGGTCCCACCGCGCAGCGCGGCCTGAATCTCCGGCCGGCCGGCGTGGTTTTCCATGCGCTCCGGGTCGTGCCCGGAGTCTGCCAGCACCCGGCCGTGCGGATCAATCACCGTCACCCGCGCCTGGGCGCGCGCCGATGCCGACGCCGTCCACGGTTGGAGCCGGTCCAGCGGAACGGTCGCCGCCTCGTCCGCGAGGATCCGAGCCGCGGTGCTGAGCCGCTGCCGCACGTGCTCGTGCTCGTGGCGCGCGATATAGCGACTGAGATAGAAATCGAGAAGCAGCAACGCCGCGGCATTCAAGGCGAACCCGCTCAGTAGGATCTTGCGAAAGATCGGACTGCGCAGCGTCACGTTGTATTGGTGGCGGGCTGTTCGACGACTACGAAGCGGTAGCCGGCGCCGCGTACGGTGTGAATGTAGTCCGGGCGTTCCGGCCGCTGCTCGATCTTCTCCCGCAGGCGGCGGATGTGCACATCCACGGTGCGAGGCGTTACCGCGCAGCCGATGCCCCAAACATGGTCGAGCAGACGCTCGCGCGAGAAGACCTGCCTGGGATGCGAGGCGAGGAATTGCAGCAATTTGAATTCCAGGGTGCTGAGGGTGATTGGGCGACCGCCTACGGTCACTTCCTGCGTGAGCGCGTCGAGCCGCAAATCGCCTGCTTCGACGATGTCCCTGGTTTCCCCCGCGGCGGTCTGGCGGCGCAGCACCGCTTTGGCGCGCGCCACCAGCTCGCGCGGGCTAAAGGGCTTCACCACGTAATCGTCGCCGCCGATCTCGAGGCCGACTACGCGGTCCAACTCCTCGCCCTTCGCCGTCACGAAAATGATTGGCGTCGAGCGCAGGCGGGAGTCCGCGCGCACGCGCCGGCAGATCTCGATTCCGCTCTCGCCCGGCAGCATGATGTCCAGAATGATCAGGTCGGCCGCCGTGCGCCGGAGATGGTCGAGCGCGTCCTCCCCGCGGTGGAACGCGCTCACTTCGAAGCCCTCTTTGCGAAAGTTATAACGGATGAGCTCGACGATATCGGGCTCATCTTCAACAAGGACCACGTACCGCGGCACGATTCGAATTCTAACAGGACACAAGCTGTAAGGGCCCGGTCCCCTGCCGGCATGCCTGCCACGCCGCAGCACCGGCTAGCCCCGGTTGTCCCCGGTTTTGGCGAAGCGGATGCAGGGCGGTCCGCCGCCTGCAACCTTACGGGAACGTACATCGGCGCGGGGCGCAGCGGGGACTGAAACGCCCGCAATTCGGGGGAGTGCGTCGCGCTGGAGCTGCTCTGAGCTGACCACAGTTTGGGACCTCACTCGTTCCGCGCCGGGGCAGCCTTCTCCGCCTCTTCCGCGTGGTGGCGAACATCGACGCCTTTGACGAGGAACAGGATGTCCTCGGCGATATTCGTCGCATGGTCGGCGATGCGCTCGAGGTGCCGCGATATGAGGATCAGGTCGACGGCCTGCGGTACGACCGCCGGATCGCGCTGCATGAAGGCGACCAGCTCGTTGTGGACCGCCGTGCGCAGCTCATCCACGCTGTCGTCGGCGAGCAGCACGCTGCGCGCGAGGTCCGAGTCGCGCTTGACGAAAGCGTCGAGCGCCTTGCGGACCATCGACTCGGCGAGCTGCGCCATTCGCGGGATATCGATCAGGGGCTTGACTTGTGGCAGGTGAATCAGATCGAGCGCCCGCTCGACGATATTGACCGCGAGGTCGCCCATGCGCTCCAGGTCGCTGTTGATCTTGATGGCCGCCGTCAGAAAGCGCAGGTCACCCGCCATGGGCTGCTGCAGGGCAAGCAGGCGCGTGGCGAGGTCGTCGATCTCGATCTCGAGCTGGTTAATACGTGCCTCATTGCGCAGCACCTCCTGGGCGTGTGACTCGCTGTGCTCCACCAGCGCCTGCACGCTGCGATGAATGGCGTTCTCGACCAGGCCGCCCATTTCGAGCAGTCGCCGTTGGAGTTCCTCCAATTCCTGTACGAAGTGCCGCATGGTCCTACATTAGCCGAAGCGGCCCGTGATGTAGTCCTCGGTCTCCTTGCGGGCCGGGGTCTTGAAGATGACGCGGGCCTTGTCGAACTCGATGAGCCGGCCCATCAGGAAGAAGCCGGTATCGTCGGCGATGCGCGCGGCCTGCTGCATGTTGTGCGTGACGATCACGATCGTGCAGGACTGCTTGAGATGGAAGAGCAGCTCCTCGATCTTACCGGTGGCGATCGGGTCGAGCGCGGAGCTGGGCTCGTCGAGCAGCAGGACCTCCGGGTCGACCGCCAGGGCGCGCGCGATGCACAGCCGCTGTTGCTGCCCGCCCGAGAGCGCGTAGGCCGAATCGTGCAGCTTGCCTTTGACCTCTTCCCAGAGTGCCGCCCGGCGCAGGCTGCGCTCGACTGCCTCCCGCAGGCGGGCGCGGTTGCGTAGCCCGTTCACCTTCAGCCCGTAGGCGACGTTGTCAAAGATCGACTTGGGAAACGGGTTCGGCTTCTGGAACACCATGCCGACGCGCCGCCGCAGTTCGGTGACATCCATGGCGAGCGCATCCTGGTCGTCCAGAAACACGCTGCCCTCGACGCGCGCACTGCGGACGGTTTCGTACATGCGGTTGAGGACGCGCAGGAAAGTCGACTTGCCGCAGCCGGAAGGGCCGATGAGAGCCGTGATGCGGTTGGCGCCGATCGCGAGCGACACGTCGTCCAGCGCCTGGAAACTTCCGTAATAGAAATGAATCTGCGAGACGCGGATCTTTGGCCGGCCGTCCGGGTGATGGCCGCTGTCTCCGGCGGGCGCCCGGGGGGACACGTCTGGACGCAGGGCCGGCATGTCAATGGCCATGAGCATGTTTCGGCAGCAGCAGCACACGGGCGATCACGTTGACCACCAGGATCAGCGCCAGCAGCACCAGGCCGGCCGCCCAGGCCTGGCGGTGCCAGTCGGGATAGGGCGAGATCGCGTAAGTGAAGATCATGACGGGCAGCGAGGCCGCGGGCTCGTCGATGCCGCTGCTCCAGTAGCGATTATTGAAGCTGGTGAACAGTAGAGGCGCCGTCTCGCCGGCGACGCGCGCTATGCCGAGCATCATGCCGGTGGCGACGCCGCGCATGGCAGCCGGGATCACTACGGTCGCGATCGCCTTCCATTTGCTGGCGCCGAGCGCCAGCGCCCCTTCGCGGAGCGGCTGTTCCACGGCCCGCAGGAACTGTTCGGTGGTGCGTACCGCGAGCGGGATAAAGATAATGCTCAGGGCGAAGCCGCCGGCCAGCACCGAGAAGTTTCGCATGGGTAGCACAACCATAGAGTAGGCGAAGATGCCGAGCACAATCGAGGGCACGCCGTTGAGCAGGTCGGCCACGTACCGGATGACGAACGACCAGGTGGGGCCGCCGAACTCGGCCAGGTAGACGCCGCCGACGAAGCCGACCGGCACGCCGATGAGCGCAGCCACCAGCACGAGCTGGGCGCTGCCGAGGATCGCATTGGCCATGCCGCCGCCTGCCTCGCCCGGCGGCTTCGGCAACTGGGTGAAGAAGTCGAGGTTGATCGAAGTGCCGCCTTTCCACACCAGGTAACCCAGGATGAGAAAGAGCACGGCGACCGTCACCAGCGTGCACAGGCCGGTGATGCCAAACATGAGCAGGTTCACGATCTTGCGCCAGCGAAACCGGTACATCATTGTTGCGCCGTGCCTTTCCGCGTGGTCATCAGAATGAGCAACCGCGCGAGCGCGTTGATGATGATGGTGAGCGCGAACAGCACCAAGCCGAGCTGGATCAGGGTGGCAATGTGGATGGCTTCGGTGGCCTCGGTGAATTCGTTGGCGATGACGGCGGCAATTGAGTAGCCGGGCGCGAACAGGGACGCGCTGATGTTCGGGTTGTTGCCGATGACCATGGTGACCGCCATGGTCTCGCCGATGGCGCGGGCGAGCGCCAGGAAGACGGAACCGAAGATGCCGAGGCGCGCGTAGGGGACCACGACCTTCCAGGTGGCTTCCCAGCGGGTTGCGCCCACGGCAAGCGCGGCCTCGCGTTGATCGCGGGGGACGGCCAGCAAAGCCTCGCGCGAGATGGAAGTCATGAGCGGCACGATCATGACAGCAAGCACCACGCCGGCCGCGAGGTAGCCAACGCCGAAGTTCGGCCCCTGGAACCACGGCAGGAACCCGAGTGTTTGCCGCAGGAACGGCTGCACAGGGTCGCGCATCAGGGGCACGAGCAGGAACACGCCGAGGAGCCCATAAATGACGCTCGGGACAGCCGCGAGCAGCTCGATGACGAACGTCAAGCCGTCGGAGACGCGTGGAGGGGCCAGTTCCGCGAGAAAGATCGCCGCGCTCACGCCCAGCGGAACGCCGATGAGGAGGGCCACCGCCGAGGTCACGACCGTCCCGTAGATGAAAGGCAAGGCGCCGAAGTTTCCCGCGATCGGGTCCCACGTGCTGCCCGTCAGGAACCCCCAGCCAAATCTCTGGCGGGAGAGCGCCGAGGTAGTCCACAGCTCGAAGACGAGCAGCGCCGCGATCAGCAGGATGACATTGGCGAAGGTGAGGGTGGCCAGATACGCGATCTCGTCTCCCGTGCGCAGGCGGCGCACCAGGGTTCGCGAGAGTGCGGCGGCACGGGGCATTCCTCACCGGCCTTCGGTGGCGGCTCGCGGGCGAGCCGCGTCTGCTGGATTGTGTTGCATGGATGTCCGCCGTGTCATTCTCGAGCCTCGCATGCGGCCCGCGATCTTCGCACGCCCTTCTGGAGCCTCCAGGCCGCACCTCGCCAAAGCACGTGAGCAACGAGGATTGGCCATACTACTGGATCTTAGAGACGAGTTCCAGTTCCTTGGACGCGACCTGCTGGGGGAGCGGCGCGTATCCGAGCGGCTCGGCCATCTTCTGTCCATCCGCCAGCATCCAGCGCAGGAAGGCGGTGATCGCGTTGCGCTTGGCCTCGTCTTCGATCTTCTCGGGTACGAGCAGCCAGGTAAAGCTCGAGATGGGATAGGCTCCTTCGCCCGGGGCGTTGGTGATGGAGACGCGGAAATCGTCGGGTATATTCGCCGCGGCACCCTCGGCGGCCGCCGTGACGCTGGCCGGGCTGGCCTTCACGAACGTGCCGGTCGAGTTACGCACCTTGCCGTAGGGGATGTGGTTCTGGATGGCATAGACCAGCTCGACATAGCCGATGGAATCGGGCGTCTGCTTCACCATGCCGGTGACGCCCTCGTTGCCCTTGGCGCCGAGGCCGACGGGCCAGTTGACCGCATTGCCGGCTCCCACTTTGTTCTTCCAATTCGGGCTGGCCTTGGAGAGGTAGTCGGTCCAGACGAAGGTCGTGCCGCTCCCGTCGGAGCGGTGGACGACGATGACGTCGCGTGCCGGCAGCTTCACGCCTGGGTTGGCCCCGGCGAGCTCGGGCGCGTTCCATTTCTTGATGCGGCCGAGAAAAATGTTTGCGAGCGCCTCACCGGTGAAATTGAGATCCGTCACGCCCGGCAGGTTATAGACCGGGACCACGGCGCCTAGTACGGTGGGGAAATGCAGCACGGGGGAGCGTGCCTGTTTCATTTGCTCCTCGGTCATGGGGCTATCGGTGGCTCCAAAGTCGACGGTGCCGGCCTGCAACTGACGGATGCCGCCGCCCGAGCCGATCGATTGGTAATTGATCCGAAGGTTCGGGTTCGCCTTGTAAAACTCGTCGAACCACTTTGCGTAAATTGGGTACGGAAACGTCGCGCCGGCGCCGTTGATGAGGATCACGCCGGACGGCGCGCCCCCCTTGGTCTCGATCGGCTGCGGCGAACGCGAGCAGGCGCACCCGAGTACAACCAGCACGGACGCAGCTGCAAATCTTCTAACCATCGATTCCATTCTGGGCGGACAGTGTTACAGCCCGATTAAGCGTTCGTTAAAGTAGGCCCTTGATCCATGGGCTGCCTGCCGCGGCGGAGCCGCCCCCGAAGCGTTCCACCTGAGAACCGGTCGGAGTAGCTCCCTTTGGGAGCCGAGCACGGCCGGTTGAGTCGGACTGCGGAACCGTGACGTCTATGAGTATGTAGGACCGCGTGATGACCGCCGCCTCCCCTCAGCCCAGGCCAGCGCCGCCGGGAGTGTGTCCCAGGCGCCCGATGTTTTTACGGATGCTGGCTTACCTGTCGCTTCTTGCCCTTGCCGGGGCCGGATGGCTCGGGTACAGGCTTTACCCTCGAGAACTGAACATCGCGCCCAGCCATGACGCTCTCCACATTGACATCCGCGACGGGCGCGCCCGCGTCATTCACCCGCGCCGGTTGATCGTGACCCTTATCGGCCGGCAAACGGATGAGCTGTTTGCGTACCTGCTCTTTGAGGATCTGGCCGGCGTTCCGGAGTTCCACGGCGCGGAGTTGCTGCTGTCCAGGGAAGCCGCTCCGAAAATGCCGCCAGAATACGTCATCACGCTGCGTTTGCCCGACGACCTGCTCGAAGCAATCCCGCTGCTGGCGCGTCTGGTCGCTACCAACTGGATCACCGACTTGACATGG
>JACOTZ010000023.1 GCA_016178155.1 Acidobacteriota bacterium | reverse complement strand
TCGCGGACGCGGGTGCCCTCGTAATCGCCGAAGAAGAAAAACCGGTTGCGCCCGTCGAGCACCTTGGGAACATAGATTGGACCGCCGACCGAAAAGCCGTATTGATTCCGCTTGAAAGGCGGTTTGGGTTTGGCGGCGGGATCGAAGAAGTTCTTGGCGTCCAGTTTTTCATTGCGGAGGAATTCGAAGGCCGTGCCGTGAATCTCGTTGCTGCCGGACTTGGTCGTGACGTTGACCACCGCCCCCATGGCGCGGCCAAATTCGGCCGCGTAGGAGTTGGTTTGCACCTTGAACTCCTGGATGGCATCGATCGAGGGCTGCACCATTTCGGAGCGGCGCTGCGCGCCCGCCAGCTCGATCGCATTGTTGTCCACGCCGTCCAGTTGGAAATTGTTCTGCGACACCCGCATGCCGTTGACGCTGAATCCTTCCATGCGGGCGCCCGCCAACGGTTGGACGGTTCCGGCAGACAGCAGTGCAAGCTGGTTGTAGTTGCGGCCGTTCAGGGGCATCTCGACGATGCGGCGGTTTTCGATGACCTGGCCCCGCGAAGCTTCCACCGTGTTGAGCTGCTGGATATCCGCCGTGACCTCGACCCGTTCCGTTACCGCCCCGATTTCCAGCGTGAAGTTCAGTTCCGCCCGCTGGTCCACTTCAAACACCAGGCCGGAGCGGGTGAGAGGCCTGAAGCCCTCGCTTTCCACGACTATCTGGTAGCGGCCCGGCTGCAGCAGCGAGAAGGTGTAGTAGCCGGATTCGTTGGTGCTCGTGGAGCGATCGACACGCGTGTCCACATTTGTGATCGTGAGGCTCGCGTTCGGGATGACAGCCCCGCTGGCATCGGTAACACGTCCCGTTACCGAGGCCGTCTGCGCCGCTGCCGGCGTCCCCGCTAACGTAACCAGGATCGCAATGGCAATTGATGTTGCGAGACAGATCCTTGCCCCGGCGAATACCGCAGTCCTGCGACTTCGCATTGCTGACCTCCTCCAAAGCGCTCGTATATAAGGTTGATAATACATCGGAAACGCCGGCTGGCGCGTACTGTGTTCACTGTGCCTGCAACTGGCGGCTGGATGGCTTCGGGCTGAGTTACAGCCACCGCCCGCACTCGCCACGCGGGCCGGCGGGCGATGTTCACCACGGCCATCGTACGGCACAGCGTCCGCGGATACCAGGCGCCAGCGCGGTCCAGGCGGTGGTCAGCCGCTTACTTCACCGTGGAATCGGCCGGCATGTGCATCTTCTCGTAGAGCTTTCGCCGGCCGGCCTTGTCGCCCTTGGCGATGTCCCAGGCGATTTCGGCGACCCGGTCCACGTGCTGCCGCGGCACTACCACTACGCCGTCCCCATCGGCCACGACGAAATCGCCAGGGCGCACCAGCACGCCGCCCACCACCACGGGGCGGTTGATGGCCGCCGCCTCGATGCGGCCCGGCCGCGTGCCGCCGCCCTGGTATTTCGAATACACGGGAATCTTCTGGAGGATCAGCTCGTCGGTGTCGCGGCAGTTGCCGTTGGTGATCACGCCGCTCATCCCGCGCGACCTCCAGTTGAGCGCGTTGTTCGAACCGATGAAGCCGGTGTGTTCGCTGCCTTGCGCGTCGATCACGACCACATGCCCCGGCTTGAGAATGCGCGAAAACAGCTCGGGTGCGTAGGTGCGGTACCAGTGGCTGTGCCACTCCCGAAACTTCTCGTAAGGCATGTCGCCCGCCGGCGGACGATTGCTCGGCACGTACTGATAGGTCACGGCGATCCCGTAGACGCGGTGCGCCAGCTTCTCTGTCTGGTCGCGCCAGAGCGGGCGGATGCTCTTGTCCATGATGGTCTGGTCCTGCAGCCCGATCGCCTGCAGTGCATCGAGGACGTCGGTCACCCGCAGGCCCTCGAACCTCTTCACCAGAGGCATCGGATCTTCTTCCGCGTTGAACTCAAACTGCAGCAGTCCGGCGCCTTGGCGCAACTGCTGGTCACTCAGGTTCGGCGGCGCGTCCTGCGCGATCAGGGCCACTGTCAGAGCGAGTATGACGGTCAGATAACGCATTTTCTCCTCCTTCACATTCCTTGCACCTGCACCCTCGCCGCGGCGAGAGACAGACGATCGATTTCACGACGACTGTAGGGTACAAATATCACACATGCCGGGCGCGCTGCCTCCGCTGAATGCGAAGCGATATCCTGCTGTGTAGATATCTCCACGAGCCGGAGGCGGCACTGGCGGCTTCGGCGGCTCCGAGGCCGCAGTCGGGTTCGGAGACGGCCAGTCCAACGGCCAGATTCTACAGGGTTCGACCCAAGCGGGCATCGCGGCTGCCGTGAACAATCACCATATATGGTTCAACCTCACTGGGGAAGGAGTGCCGATCGCGAATACCGGGATACCTGAGCCCACACCTCCATGCTGCTCGCCTGGGAATGGCCGCTTTCGGTGTTTGCGGGGCTCGCCGCAGGAATCCCTGAGGCGTTCAGACTCGCCACCGAAATGGCTATTCCCGCGGAGGCGTGCGGAACATCGCGATTGCTTCGATCTCGACCAGCAGTTCCGGGCGGCAGAGGACCGCCTGAATCCCGGTCGAAGCCGGCAGCGGGTCCAGTCGCAGCGCCTCATAAAATGCGGTCCGCTCCTCATTGAACGCACAGTAATCGCGTTCGATATCGCGCAGGTAGCAGGTGGTGCGCACAACATCGCGCCAGCCGGCGCCCTCGGATGCGAGCAGCGCCGTCAGGTTCTCGAAGGTACGCCGCGCCTGGCCGCGGAAGTCGCCGGCGTGAACCGTCCGGCCGCTCTCGTCCACACTTGCAGTCCCGGACAGCAGCAGGATCGCCAGTCCGTTCAGATCGATGCGCAAGCCGCGCGAAAAAGAACTGGGGCGTTCATAGCAATACGCCTCGTTCAAAGCCTCGGGCGCGCTGATCGCCTTTTTACGGACGGGCGCGGCCGCGATCCCCGAGAGGATCTCCGCCAGGTCGCTGGTCATGTCGGTGCGCTTCAATCGTATACAAGGTAGGATGTTTTTTCAAGCCGCCCTGTTGTGCCGGTTGTGCCGTGAATGCTCGTGATTCTGCCGAGCCGCCCGAGCGTCCGGCTAGTGTGGTGTCCCCCGTATACTTTCCAAGGATCTCCAAGGATACGGGTGCACCCGTTGCACTCGCGGTTGTTGTATAGTAACGGCAACTTCACAATTCGATGGGAGCGTCCGGATGAAACGGGTTGTGCTGATCCTCGTTTCGCTCGGCGCGATGCTCACGCCCTCGCGCAGCCTTGCGGGAGAAAGCGGATCGCGTACCGGGGCTGTTCCTTCGCCTTTGCTTGCACGGGCCCTCGCCGGCCCCATGTCCGGAGTGGAAGAGATCGTCTTCGCCGCGCGGCTCGCCGGCAGCCCCAGCAAGGACGGCCACTGGTACGCCAACTTCGGCTACTACGGGCCGGATGCCGGTCGCAAGGCCTACGGAGAAGGCGGCAGGCTCTATAAGCTCAACCTCAAAACCGGAGCGCTGACTGCTCTGATAGATGACCCCAAGGGCGGCGTGCGCGACCCGCAGGTGCACTATGACGGCACCAGGATTCTCTTCTCCTATCGCAAGGGCGGAACCGCGAACTACCACCTTTATGAGATCAACATCGACGGCAGCGGCCTCCGCCAGCTTACCCGCGGACCGTTCGACGACATCGAGCCCACCTACCTGCCGAACGGTGACCTCTACTTCGTTTCCAGCCGCTGCCGCCGCTGGGTGAACTGCTGGCTCACGCAGGTGGCCGTGCTCTATCGCGCCAATGGCGACGGCGGCGAGATCCGGCCGGTCTCGAGCAACAACGAGCAGGACAACACGCCCTGGCCGCTTCCCGACGGCCGCGTCCTCTACACGCGCTGGGAGTACGTCGACCGCAGCCAGGTCCACTATCACCACCTCTGGAGTTGCAACCCCGACGGCACCAATCAGACGGTGTACTACGGCAACCTGCATCCCGGGATCGTCATGATCGATTCCAAGCCGGTTCCGAATTCGCACAAGGTTGTATCGATCTTCTCCCCCGGCCATGGCCGCCGCGAGCATGAGGGCGCCATCACGGTCGTCGATCCCCGGGCCGGGCCCGACAATCTGTCCTTTGCGCGCCGCGTCACGAAAGCGCAAAATTTCCGGGATCCGTGGGCGTTCTCCGAAGAGTCTTTCCTCGCCGCCTCGGGCGCCTCCCTGGTCTATGTGACGGGCGATGGCGCCGTGGAGAAGATCTTCACCCTTCCGGCCGCCGACCTGGCTGCCAATCTGCAGCTCCACGAACCGAGACCGGTCACGCGGCGCCCGCGGGAACGCTTGATTCCGCCACGGGTCAATCTCGCCAAAGAGACCGGTGCGCTCATCCTCGCCGACGTCCATCAGGGACGCAATATGGCCGGCGTCCGGCCCGGAGAGATCAAGAAGCTGCTGGTGCTCGAAACGCTACCGATGCCCATTCACTACACCGGCGGCATGGAGCCGATCAGCTATGGCGGCACTTTCACGCTGGAGCGCATCGCCGGCACCGTCCCGGTGGAGGCGGACGGATCCGCGTACTTCGAGCTGCCCGCGCTGCGCAGCTTCTTCTTCGTCGCGCTCGATAAAGACGACCTCGCGGTGAAGCGCATGCAAAGCTTCGTGACTGTCCAGCCGGGCGAGACCACCAGTTGCGTCGGCTGCCACGAGGACCGCGTCAAAGCTCCAGCCCCCGGCGGAACGCTGTTGCTCGCAGCCCGCCGCGGCCCGAGCGCCATCGAGCCGATCCGGGACGTGCCCGACGTCTTTGATTTCCCCCGCGATATCCAGCCCATCCTCGACCGCCACTGCCTCAAGTGCCACGATTACGGCCAGCGAAAGGGGGGCGTCATTCTCTCCGGCGACCGCGGGCCGATGTACTCGCACAGCTACTTCACCCTCACCGTGCGGAATCAGGTGGCCGACGGGCGCAACCGGCCCCAGAGCAACTATCCGCCGCGCGCGCTCGGGAGTTCCGCGAGCCCTCTCATGCAGAAACTCACGCCGGCCCACCATGGCGTGGAAACCACGGCGTACGAGCGCAAAATGGTCCGGCTCTGGATCGAGACGGGAGGCGCTTACCCAGGCACCTACGCCGCGCTCGGGACCGGAATGATCGGGCATTACACCGAAAATCAGTTGGACCGCCAGGACCTCAAATGGTCCACCACGAGCGGTTCCATCGACGCGGTGCAGCGGCGATGCGGGAGCTGTCACGGCAAGGACATGCCCCTGCCCCTATCGGCATCGGACGATCAGAAACTGCCGCCCTGGCAGGGCCTGAACCTCGCCGATTTGCGGCGCAGGTACTCGCGCCATCTGGTCTACAACCTGACGCGCCCGGAACAATCCATGATGCTGCTCGCGCCGCTGTCGCGCGCGGCCGGCGGCTATGAGCTTTGCAGGACTGCCGTCTTCAGCGACGCTTCCGACGCGGATTATCGCAAGATCCTCGCCTACATCACGGAGGCGAAAGACGGGCTCGAGCAGATGAAGCGGTTCGACATGCCGGGATTCCGGCCCCGTGTGGACTGGGTGCGTGAAATGAAACGTTTCGGTATTCTTCCCTTCGATCACGATCCATCGCAGGCCGTCGACTACTACGCCGCTGAACGTAGCTATTGGGAGTCGCTTTGGTACCGGCCGCAGTAGCCGGACGCCTGGTCATCGCAGCCCTGCTGTGCGGCTGCTTCATCCCCGCGGGCGCGCAGGGCTGGTGTTCGCCGGAAGCGCTGGCGCTTGCGGACGGCGGCCGGACCCTCTATGTCGCTTGTGGAGGCTCCAAACGCGTCGAGGTGTTCGACACGGCGCAGCGCACAGTGGTCCGTACGATTGCCGTGCCGGCGCCCGCCAGCGGCCTCGCGCTCTCGTCCGATGAATCGCTCCTGTACGTGACCTGCGCGGCGCCCTCGAGCACGGTTCGTGTCATCGATTTGAAATCGGGCGCGCCCGCCCGTTCCATTCCGGCGGGTCACACGGCGGTCGCGCCGCTGCTCAGTCCCGACGGCAAACGTCTCTACGTCCCGAACCGTTTCACGCACGACGTCACGGTGATCGACACCGGGGCGCGCACTGCCCTGGGCCGTATCGGGGCAGTGCGGGAGCCCGCGGGCGCGGCCCTCAGCCGGGACGGCAAGCTGCTCTTCGTTCTCAATTCTCTGCCCGCGGGCCGCGCGGACGCCGCCTACGTCTCGGCCGAGATCAGCCTCATTGACACCGCGACAAGAAAGCCCGCCGGCCGCATCGTGCTTCCCAACGGAAGCGCCGAGCTGCGCGGCGCCGCCGTGTCTCCCGACGGTGTATTTGCGGCCGTCACCCACCTGCTCGCGCGCTTTTATCTCCCCACCACGCAGCTCGAGCGCGGCTGGATGGAAACCAACGCGCTCAGCATTCTCGATCTGCCGGCGAAGAAGCTGCTTGCGACCGTGCTGCTCGACGATATCGACGCGGGCGCGGCGAATCCCTGGGCGGTCCAATGGAGTTCCGATGGTGGCTTGATCGCCGTCACTCATGCCGGAACGCATGAACTCAGCCTCATCGACGCTCACGCATTGCTCGAGAAGATCCGCCAGTTCAAGGGCGATCCATCGGCGGATCTTTCTTTCATGTCCGGACTGCGCCGGCGCATCCCGCTGGCCGGCAAAGGCCCGCGGGCGCTGGCGATGGCGGAAGGGCGCGCCTATGTCGCGGGTTATTTCTCGGACACGATTGAGGAAATCGACCTGCGGGATGCCTGCCCGCGGCCGGCCGTCATCGCGCGCCTTTCGCAGGCGCCCGTCACTACGGTGCGCCGCGGCGAAATTCTCTTTAACGATGCCTCCATCTCGTTTCAGGGATGGCAGAGCTGCGCGAGCTGCCATTCTCCCGACGCCCGCGTGGACGGGCTCAACTGGGACCTCCTGAACGACGGCATTGGGAATCCGAAGAACGTCAGGAGCCTGCTGCTCGCGCATCGCACGCCGCCCGCCATGAGCCACGGCGTGCGCGACCGCGCTGAAACCGCGGTGCGCTCGGGCATCCGCTACATTCTTTTCGCGCAGCTCCCCGAGCAGGATGCCGGCGCTATCGACGAATTCCTCAAATCACTCAAACCCGTGCCCAGTCCCCGTCTCGTCAACGGAAAACTTTCCAACGCCGCCGAACGCGGCCGCACGGTGTTCCTCGACCTGAAAGTCGGCTGCTCGAAGTGCCACCCTCCCGGCCTTTATACGAATCTAAAGCAGTACAACGTGGGCACCGGCGCGAAGACCGATACCGGCCCGCGCTTCGACACGCCGACGCTGGTCGAGATCTGGCGCACGGCGCCCTATCTCCACGACGGCTCGGCCGCCACCCTGCGCGACGTGCTGACCACCGCAAATCGCAATGACCAGCACGGCCGCACCTCGCAGTTGACGAAGGGCCAACTCGACGACTTGATCGAGTTTCTTCTGTCACTGTAGGCGCCGCCGCTCAACTGAGAGGTGGGAGTCCCGCCACGTGGATCAGTTTTGGAAGTCCTAATCTTGACAATAGTCGAAGCCTAGT
>JACOTZ010000125.1 GCA_016178155.1 Acidobacteriota bacterium | reverse complement strand
TCGGGCGCGCGATCTTCTCATCCTCAAAGATTGCGGCGGTGGTCTCGTTATGCCAGCGGATCTGTCCGAGTCGCATCAGTATTTCAGGTACACGGTTTTGTAATCGCTGTAGAACTCGAGCGCGGCCGGCCCCTGCTCCTTGGAGCCGAAGCTCGATTCCTTGGTTCCCCCGAACGGCAACTGATACTCGACGCCGGCGCTCGGCAGGTTCACCGTCAGCAGGCCCGCTTCCATGCGGTAGACAAAATCGAAGACGCGGGAGATGTTCGTGGTCTGGATGGAAGCTGAAAGTCCGAAGGGAACGCAGTTGGCGATGCGCAGCGCGTCCTCCAGGTCCTGCGCCCGCATGACGGAGAGCACCGGCCCGAAGATCTCCTCCCGGGCGATGGTCATGTCCTGGGTAACGCCGGCGAAGATGGTGGGCTCGCAGAAGTAGCCTTTGTCGTAGGCGCCGCCGCTGAGCCGGCTGCCGCCCACCCGCGGCTCGCCCGCTTCCTTGCGGCCGATCTCGATGTAGCGCAGGTTGGTGTTGAGCTGAGTCTCGTCCACCGCCGGTCCGATGTCGACGCCCGGTTCCATGCCGTTGCCCACCTTCAGTTTCCGGGTACGCTCGACGAGCGCGTCGAGGAACCTGTCATAGATCACGTCCTCGACGATCGCGCGGCTGGTGGCCGTGCACTTCTGTCCGGTCGAGAAGAAGGCCGCGTTCGCGACGTTCTCGACCGCGCTGGGGAAGTCCGCGTCGGCGCAGACGATGGTGGGGTTCTTGCCGCCCATCTCCAACTGCACGCGGAGGCGGCGTTTCGAGGCCTGCTCGTGCAGCCGGTTGCCGACCGCGCAGGAGCCGGTAAAGGAAATCGCCTTCAGAGCCTGCGCGTTCACCAGCGCGTCGCCCAGCTCGCCGCCCGGTCCCGCGACGAAGTTGACCACGCCCTTGGGAACGCCCGCCTCGTGACACGCCTCGACGATGCGCCAGGCGCTCAGGGGCGCCAGTGAAGACGGCTTTAGCAACGCCGTGTTGCCGCAAATCAGCGCCGGAGCGAGCTTCCATGCGGGAATCGCGCTGGGAAAATTCCACGGGGTGATCAGCCCCGCCACGCCCACCGGCTTGCGCAGCGCGAAGGTATGGACGCGGTCGCGCTCGGAGGGCACCAGCAGCCCCGGCAGGCGCGCGCCTTCGCCGGCGAAGTAGCGGAAGATGTTGATGGCCCGGCGCACCTCGCCTTTCGCTTCGGGCAGCGTCTTGCCTTCCTCGCGCGTCATCTCGGCTCCAAGCTGGTCGAACTTGCGATCCAGGATGTCGGCGACCTTGAACAGGTAGTTGGCGCGCGCGGGAGCCGGCAGGTTGGCCCAGGCCGGCAGCGCCGCCGCCGCCGCATCCGTGGCGGCGCGGACGTCGGCGGCCGTTCCCTTCACGAACAGCCCGACCACTTCATCCGTGTTGGCGGGATTGCGGTTCTCGAAAGTGGGCCCCTCCACCCACTCGCCGTTGATGTAATTGCGAAAGCTTTCTGGTTTCATTTCTCTCTGGTCGAGGTAAAGCGGCGCGAAGACCGCTGCCCGCAAGCGACAGGCCGGGAGGCCCGTCTCACATCAGAACTGGACCTTTGGAACCCCTCGGGCTGCCGGATCGGTGCGGAAGTAAGCGTCGTTGCGCTGGAAGCCGAATAGGGCCGCGGCGAGGTTGTTCGGGAACAGGTCGATGGTCGTGTTGTACCTCTGAACCGTCTCATTATATCTGCGGCGCGACACGGCGATGCGGTTCTCGGTGCCGGCGAGCTCGTCCTGCAGGCGCAGAAAGTTCTCGTTCGACTTGAGCTGCGGATAGTTCTCCACGACCACCAGCAGGCGGCCCAGGGCGCTATCGAGCTGCGTATTCGCCTGGATGCGCTCCTGCGGGCTGCGTGCCGAGAGCAGCGCCGCCCGGGCATTGGCGATCTGGCCGAGGACTTCTTTCTCCTGCTTGGCGAAGCCCTGCACCGTTGATACGAGGTTCGGGATCAGGTCGACGCGGCGCTGCAGTTGCACGTCCACCTCGGCCCAGGAGGCGTCGATGGCGTTCTTCTGCGTCGCCAGGTCGTTGCGGATGTTGACCAGCTTGCCTCCAAAGATCAGCGCCACCACCAGCAGGATGCCAACTACCACCAGAGTTTTCTTCATCTCGTCCTCATTGTCTCTTCAGGGCTGTTCGCCGGCGGCTTGCCCAGCATTCCCGGCGCCTGCCGGCCGCCGTCTTTTTGTTTCCAGCGCCGCGGCGCCTGGAAATGCTCCTGATAGACGGTCATTTCGGGAGGCGGTCCACCGCCGCCACCACTGCCTGGATTTCTTTCAAATAGCTGTCGAATACCTCCGCCGGCGCCAGCTCGCGCGGCTTGATCCTGCCTTCGCGCAGGTCGAGCAGCCCCAGGAAGGGAGCGGGATCGATGCCCAGGTGCTCGTGGAGCGCAGCGATCACGGCGCGTTTCGCGAATTTCGCCTCGTGACCGCCGAGCAAGAGAACGTGCCGGGACAACACGCAAAACGTCGAGATCGAATCGGCCATCAGGCGCAGGAGCAAGTCGCGCTCGGAGAGCAGTCCGCCCGCCTTCTGCCGCAGGCGAAGGAGCTTGGATCTCAGCTCGTACTCGACCCGCGCGCGATAGAACGAATAGTCGATCTCAAGGTCCGTGACCAGATCGACGCCGAACAGCACGCGGTGGCGCTCCCTGATATCGGTGAACTCGATGGGGAAGCAGTCGGTCGAAGTGCGGACCTCCTCCTCACTCAGCAGCAGGGGCGCGGGGTTTTTCATCTCGCGCCACCAGCGGAAGACCGGCTCGGCTTCCGACAGCTCGAGCCGCGTGATCTGGCGCAGCACGCACAGCACGTTGTAGTCCGACAGCTTGTCCTTACCGTCCTCAGCGGCCGCCGAGCCATAGAGCACGACCGAGACAAGCCGGTCGCGATGGGCCTTCTGCAGGCGCTCGACCAGTTCACTGAGGATACGTTCCATGCCTCACCAGCTTCCCGATGCGCCGCCGCCTCCGGAGTCGCCGCCACCGAATCCGCCGAAGCTGTCGCCCGAGTCGTAGCCGCCGAAGCCGCCTCCGCTGCTGCGGCCGCCGCCCCAGTACATTCCGCGGTTCATCAGATTTCCTAACAGCATGCCGGCAAGAAAGCCGCCGCCGCCGCGCCCGCCCCGTCCGGCAAAACTCAACATCCAGAATAAGAGCAGCAGACCGCCGATCAAAAGCGGCCAAGGAATGTCCGGCCCTTGGCGGCGCGCGCGGCGCGGCGCGGGCTGCCCGCCCAGATCCACCCCCTTCGCCTGTGCGATCCTCTGCCCGAGGTGGCGTGCCGCCGCCAGCATGGCCTCGCCGTAGTTGTTGGCGCGCAGCGCGGGAGCCATCTCGCGCAGGACGCTGCCCGCCGTCCCGTCCGTGATCACGGGCTCGAGTCCGCGGCCGACTTCGAGCCGGCTGCGGTGGTCGTTGATTGCCAGGATCAGGAGCAGGCCTTCGTCCTTGCCTTTCTGGCCGATGCCCCAGTGCCGATACAGGTCGTTCGCGAAGTCCTCGATGGGATCGCCGCCAAGGGTATCGATGGTGACGAGAGCCATCTGCGCGCCCGTGAGCCGCTCCAGCCGGCCGCAGAAAACCTCCAGCTCGGCACGCGCGGCGCCGTCGATTACGCGCGCGTAGTCGCTGACATAGCCTTCGGGTTTGAGTGATTTCGGATCGAGAGAAAAGGCGGCTGGAGCAAGTACAAGAAGCGGAAGCAACCGCGCAATTCTCTGCATGGAGTGAGTTTCATCTGAACTGTATCAAATCGCCTCGGGCTTGCTGCCGTGCGGAAGAGCGATCAGGCTGACAGCGCGTGTCACAGGCAGATTGGGTCAGTGACGCTGGAGCCCGGACGGGCGGTGCGTGATCCCGAGTGGCTCTTCAGCACTCCAGCTCTTTCGGCATCACCGAAAAGCCATTCAGGCGTCCGAGCACGGTCAGCCCCACGCGGTGGCCGCCGAAGAATTCGCGCGCGATCGCTTGCACCTCGGCGGCGGTGACGCCCTCGATCGCCTCGACCATCTCGTCCACCGTGAAGAAGCGCCCGAAGAAGAGCTCCTGGCGCGCCAGGTTGGACATGCGGCTGCCCGTGGATTCGAGGCTCAGCGCCAGCGAGCCCTTCAGGTGGTCCTTTGAGCGGCGCAGCTCGTCTTCCGAAACAGGCTCGTCGCGCAGGCGGCGGAACTCGTCGAGCGTCATCTGCACCACTCTCTTCGCCGTATGCGTGGACGTGCCGGAGTAAACTGCCAGGCAGCCGGTGTCGCGAAACATGTTGAGCTCGGAGAACACCGAATAAGCAAGCCCGTGGCGCTCGCGGATGTTCTGGAATAGCCGCGAACTCATGCCGCCGCCCAGGATCGTGCTGAGCAGGTATGCGCCGTAGCGCTTCTCGTGCGCCAACGGGTAGGCGGGCACACCCAGGCAGACGTGCACCTGTTCGAGCGACCGCTTGCTCTTCAGCACCAGCGGCGGAGTGCTCCGAGGCGCCGGATCTTCAGACGGCGCCTCCAGTCGCGGCAGCGCCGTGAAGTAGGCCGACACCAGGTCGACCATGCGCTGATGCGCGATGTTCCCCGCGGCGGTGATGATAATGTTCCCGGGGACGTACACCCGGCGGTAGTAAGTCTCGATGATGTCGCTCGTGAACGCCCGGACCGTCGCCTTCGTGCCCACGATCGAGCGGCCGAGCGGGTGATTCCGCCAATAATGGCTGAAGAAGGTTTCGTGGACCAGGTATTCGGGGTTGTCCACCTCCATCTTCATCTCTTCGAGAATGACGCTCTTCTCTTTTTCGATATCTTCCGTGTGGAACAGCGGGTTGAGAACGAGATCGGCGAGTACATCGAAGGCCAGCGGCAGGTGCTCGTCCATGACCTTGCAGTTATAACTGACCAGCTCCTTCGCGGTATAGGCGTCGAGGTGGCCGCCGCAGGAGTCGACCACGCGCGCGATGTCTTCGGCCGTGCGGTTGTGCGTGCCCTTGAACACCATGTGCTCGATGAAGTGCGAGATGCCGTTCTCGGCGTTGCTTTCGCGCCGCGAGCCGCTGCCGATCCAGATGCCCACGCTCACCGAGCGCACGTGCGGCATGGTTTCGGTAATCACGCGCAAGCCATTCGGCAGTGTGGTCGCCTCGACGTTGCGCGAAACCGAAACTGATGGAGTCATAATGATCAGGGGCGTTGCCCCGGCCAAGGCGAGCAGCACCTACATTGTAGCAATCGGCCTTTTTACGCCGGAGCCCGGAACTCGCGAAAGACCCTGTTTTCGCCGGTTTGATGCGGCGGAGGACGCTCTGTAACATCCAAGAAATTGAAAGATCCTTCACATTTGTTCGAAGTAGCATGCCGCACGCGCTGATCGGGATGGAGGTAGCGGACCTGGAACAGGTACTGGGGCCGGCAGAACCCGGCTACCGCGCCCGTCAAGTCTACAGAGGCCTGTATAAACAAGGGGTTAGGGACTTAACGACTCTCACCAGCCTGCCTCGGGAGCTGCGGACCGCGCTTCGAGGCCATGACCTCGGGTTGCCGGAGGTGGTGAGCTACTTCGACTCCAGGGATACAACCCGGCGCTACCTGTTGAAACTACAGGACGGAAAGACGATCGAGACCGTCCTGATGCCGGAAGAAGGCCGCGATACCATCTGCATCTCGACCCAGGTGGGATGTCCCGTGGACTGCAAGTTCTGCCTCACGGCCCTGCTCGGGATTGAGCGGAATCTTACCGCCGGTGAGATCGTGGGACAGGTCCTGGTGGTCATGGCCCGGCACGGTCTGCGGCCGGACGACTCACGGTTAAACGTGGTGATGATGGGGATGGGGGAGCCGCTGCTGAACCTGCCGAACGTGCTGAAAGCCTCGCGCATCCTGCTCGACCCGCAGGGGATCGGCCTGTCGGCCAGGCGGGTTACGGTCTCCACTTCGGGGATCATTCCGAGGATCGCGGAGTTCGGCGGGGCGGCGATGCGGCCGAAGCTGGCGATCTCGCTGAACGCTTCCACGGAGGAGCAGCGCCGGCAGCTCATGCCGATCACGCGCAAATATCACCTGCGGGATCTCATCGAGGCCTGCCGTGTTTATCCTTTGCGAACGTGGGAGAAGCTGACGTTCGAATACGTGCTGCTGAAAGGCGTGAATGACTCCTGTACCGACGCGCGGCGCGTCGTCAAACTGCTCGCGAACCTACGCTGCAAGGTCAACCTGATCGCTCTGAACCCCGGGCCCGGCATCGCTTTTGAACGCCCCGATGACGCGCGCGTCGCGGCCTTTCAGGCAATCGTACGCCGCTCGCTGCCCTGTTTCGTCCGCAAACCTCGGGGGCTCGATATCTACGCGGCTTGCGGCCAGCTCAAGCGCACCACCGAAGCGCACCCGCTCGTTGCGCCGCACGCCGCGCTTCTCAATCTCAACTGAGGCCGCAATCCCGTACGCCCGCTCGGGACTATTTTTTGAGCAGCAGGAGCCAGTCTCCCTCGCCGGGCGCGTTCAGGCTCACTTCCGCGACCGGGCGCCACGAGCCTGCGGGCGAGCGCTTTCCCGTCCGCGGGTCGATCCAGGTCCCGGCGATGCGCCCGCTCTCAAAGCGCGTGAGGTTCAACTTGACGCCGGGGTTGGCAGGCAAGTAGATGAGTGCGAAGTCGTTCGACTCCGACAGGGCCGGTATCACATAGTCGTGGAAGGCGGCGGCATCATACTTGTCGTCGCTGAGCAGGCCGCGCTCGGGCCGCAGCTTCCACCACGCGATCGAGTCGAAGATGTCCCGCATCACCCTCATCTGCCGGGCGCCCGGATAGTTCAGACACTCCCACCAGGGTTCGGCGACACCGGTTCTCGGGTGATCGAGCGGGACCTCGGCCTTGCGGCTCCAGAACCACACGCCATGCGCGCCGTAGCTGACGCCGGCGGGCGGCGCCGCGAGCAGGCTGTAGTAGGCCGCGCGCCGAACCGCGTAATCATCGATCTTCTTCCGCGACTGGTAGCTGATGTGAGCCTCGTAATTCGGCTCGGCGTCGATCACCGGGCGCGCCGGCTCCATCTTCCAGTCAGCCGCCGGTCCCCCGGTGGCGTTCCACCGCCACTTCCGCGCATCGTCTCCGTGGCCGCTCTGGTAGAACAGGATGTCGAGCCAAGGCTCGTTCTGATATTCGGCCCAGGGAGAACGCATCCCGCGCGGGTGCATGCCGGCGAGCTGCTGCTTTTCGCCCTCGGGAAAGACGGCGCGGCCGATCGCCTTCCACCTGGCCGCGTTCGCGCCCGCGTAGTCGCCATCGCCGCCCAGCAGCCAGATGGCGTGGTGGGCGTTGTAGCGCGAACGGACATAGCGCGCGAGTGCGATGGCCTCATCGGCCGGCAGCGACACGCCGGGGCTCTCGCCGTCGCGCGACGTCAGGGCCCAGAGCATCACCGGCACGGCCACGAGTCCGGCCTGATTGATCGCGGTGATCTTGCGGTCCATCCGCTGCCAGAACGCGGGATTGACGCGGATGGGATCCGTGCCTGTAAACGCCACCTGGCCTTTTTCGTCCTGCCGGCCCGCCCGCCATTGCGTGGTCACGAACTGCACGGCCGTGAACTTGTTGGCCGCCCGGCCGGCGAGATACCTCGACCATTCCTCGGCGGTCGACATCAGCGCACCGTTCCAGGCGGTGTCGGAGAGAAAGAACCAGGGCTTGCCTCCCGACTGCACCAAGTAGCGGCGATTGAAGGAGAGCCGCGGCGGCCCGCCGCGATAAAGCGTATTGGGTCCGCGGTATTCCGCCACCTTGAAGGCGCCGCTCTTACCGTTGATGAGCTGGTCGGAGCGGTTGGTCGAGCGAGCGCGCCACCTGAACCCGCCGGTCACCTCGGGCGAGTAGCGCGCGCGCCAGGTCCGGCCGCCGTCCCAGAAGGCGCGCACCGTGTCCCTGGTCTTGCCGGGGCCTTCGAACTCGAGCTCGATCGCCACGTCCTTTAGCGGATTCGCATATTCCCGCGCCGCCTCGAGCGTCACTTCATATACGCCGTAGCGATACTCTTGCGCGCCAGCGCCGGCGGCAAGGACGATGGCCGGCAGAATAGATGTCACACGCATTTCTCAGCCCTACTCAGCACTCCCGCGCGGCCGCACCTGGGTGTAGCTGCTCATGCATGGCGACTGCAGTTGACGAACCATTCGGCTTGCGCGCATATAGGCCGCTTTTGCGCCCCCGGTTCGGCGGCCGAGCGCGCGCCTTCCAGGTACATCTTTTGCACGTCCGGCCGGTCCCACACCTCGTCGCGATGGCCCAGGGAGGAGTAGAAGACGCGGCCCTTGCCGTAGTTTTTCACCCAGGTGACGGCAAAGTCGTGGTCGGCGCGCTTCACCCTCTTGTTGTTCAAGTCGAGCTTGCTCTCGTCGAGCCGCATGAGCACGCGCACCTTATCGCGCGACCAGTTCTTGAACTGGTAAATCTCGTCGAGAATGACAAAATCCTTGGGGAAGTGCCGGGTCGCCGGATGCGACTGCTCCTCGACGATCACCGGAGCGTTGAAGGTGTTCCAGGGGTGCTGATCGAAATAGCCGCCGATCATCTCGCCGAACTCGGGCCAGTCATAGAAGGTGTCGGTAGCCGAGTGCACGCCGATGAAGCCCTTGCCCTGGTCGCGGATGGCCGTCATGAGCGCCGTCTTCTGCTCGTCGTTCATCGGCAGTTCGCCCGTGGTGTAGAACAGAATGGCGTCGAAGAAATCGATGTTCCTGGCGTTGCGCTCGAGCTTGCGGCGCGTGATCAGCTCGGTGTCGGTGCGAATATAGGTGTCCCAGAGGCCGGATTCCTTGCCCAGGCGCTCGATGGTCGCGAGCGCGTGCGAGACCGAATCATGTTGCCAGCCTTTGACCTCGCCGATGGCGAGCAGCTTTTTCCGCGGCACCTGCGCCAAGGCCGCCGAAGCGACGATCGCGATCGCCGCAATGACACGTCGGAGCACGTCGAACCTCCTGTTCTGACCGCATCATATCGCGACCCAGCGGGCCGCGGCTGGGATTGCGGGGCTCGCACCCGCCGCGCGCCCGGCACGCGGTTTGCGAAGCGCGGCTGCGACCGGCGCCGCCCGGTTGTGCTGTCAGGTCCTCTGGCGGGCAGCGATCTTCCCGTGGGTGGACCACGCGCGAATTGCCTTGGTCGTCGCGCCGAGCGCCATAACATGCCGTACATCCGCCCGTCCTGACCAGGCGACGCGGCTACGGCGTCGATGGCGATGCCGTCCCTTGTACGCGTGCGATAGACGGCAGTAGCGGCACCCAGCATGCGGCAATCAAGCGTTTACGGAATCATTTCGCGGTACCGCCGGCATGTCCGGCATGACGCTGCTGACTACGTCGTGACAGAATCCATCCGCTACAGTTGCAGAACCATGCGCAGTCCTTCGTCGGCGGAGCGCTGCAGGCGCGGCGGCAGCGTGCCGGCGTGCTCCGTGAGGAAGCTGCGGTGGAGGGTCAGCAGTTGGGAGACATTCACAACCGAGTCTCGGGCGAGGCCCGCCGAGCGCGCCGGCAACAGGACATTTCCTGGGGCGTCAGCGAGGTGGACGTTGCTCGTCATTGCAGCGACGATAGCGGTTTGAATCCGGCTGAGATTGAAGGAGTCTGCTTGCACCACAAGAACCGGCCGCCGGTAGCCAGGCTCGGAGCCACGAGGCTGCGGAAGATCTGCCCACCAGATCTCCCCTCGTTGAATCCCCATCGCTACCAAGCGTCCTTTTCGAGAGACCTCAATTGGGCGCGGTGCAATCCGGAATCGATCTTCGCCGAGTTGCGCGAATATACGTCATTCAGGCGTTCCGTGATCGCATCCCCTTGCTGGCCCTTCAGAAACTCCGCAATCGCTCTGGCGTACAATTCACTTCTTGAAACGCGAAGGCGTCGAGCGGTTGCCTCCGCCCTACGGAAAAGGTCGTCGGGCATGGAGACGGCGGTCTTCATACTTGGAGTATAACCCGAGTTATACCCGGCTTGGGCTCCGAATCCGCTTTACCGCGATTTTATGCGTATCCTCATCGATATGAACCCGACGCCGCGCAGGCGGAACGTCCATACCGCGCAGCTCACGAGGCGCACCACTGGTCTTCCAGATGTTTGCAGTATCGACGGCTACGCCCGGCATAGGGTGAGCATTGCCCGAGACTACCGCCTTCCCTGCGGCGGTTGACCCGCGGCGCGGCTGAGGGCGTCGATGGCGAAGATCAGCGGGTAGAGGCGCTCGTAATACCAGAGGCGGGCGAAGTAAAAGCCGATGGGGGACGGGGGCGTGGTCTCGCCGCCGCGGGTCGCTTCGACGAGCCAGGCGAGGCCGCGTTTCACAGTGGATGCGGGCGCAGCGGCGCCGCCCGCGAGCGCCGCCACTGCCAGTGAAGTCTCCTCGATGCTCGAGGCAAGGCCGCGGTCGCCGCCCCAGCCGCCGTCGGCGTTCTGGGCCGCGAGCAGCCACGCTTCGGCCCGGCGCGCCGGTTCGCAATCGGGCTCGATGGCGCGCAGGACACGGGAAGTGCCGTAGACCGGGTTCTCGTCATTGGCCGCCCACTGGTTGCCGAACCAGAGCGGGACCCAGGCGCCGGAGGGCCGCTGCACGCGCGCGAGATACGCGGTTGCCCGCCGGCGGGCCGCCGCCACGCGGGTCTGCAGGGCGGGGGCGAGGCGCGGCTTCCAGGCGGCCCATGCAAGCAGCGCGTGCGCGGTGATATCGGGGCTGCTGCGGTCGAAGGGGAGCCTGCCCCAGCCGCGGCAGAACGTCGGGATCCCGCCGTCGCGGTTTTGCAGATCGAGCAGCCAGCGGACGCCACGGACCGCGGCGCCGACTACACGCTCGTCATCGCCATGAGAACCGCTTGCAGACGCGCGCGGCTCGGCGAGTATCTCCGAGGGAGGCGGATTTTCGGCGATTGACGCCAGATTGCGCAGCGCGAGGAGCGCACCGGCGGTATCGTCGGCGTCGGGCACGCCGCCGGGCAAATCGGTCCAGGCCCATCCGCCGGGCGCGGCCCCGGTGTAGGGATGGACATCGCGGAACTGCTGGCGGAGGATCCACTCGCGCAAGGGCGGACGCTTCGCCGCGGGGAGGCGGCCGCGGAGGGCGTTGACGGAGAGCGTGGTTACCCAGGTGGCGAGGTTGGTGTCAATGGGCCAGCTTCCGTCTGGGCGCGCCGATGCCGCGAGGAAGTCGAGGGCGTTGCGGAGGACGGGATGCCGATGATACCCGGCCGAGCGCAAGCTCATGGCGACGAAAGCGGTGAGCGGCACCGCTTCGAGGAAGCCGCCATTCTCCGGCTGGATGCGCGCGAGCACCTCCAGGCTCCGGCCGGAGGCCGCGGCGCGGACGAGTCGCGCCGCCGGGTTGCGTGACGGCAATGCGCGGTGCCGCACCTGCCCGATGGCGATGAGGGCCGGAAGCGCGTAACTGACGACGGGCAGCCGCAGCCAACGAAACCAGGACTGGGGGCAAGCCGCGAGCTCGAAGGGTAACTGCGGCACGGAGCGCCAGGGCACGAGTCCGGCGACCGCGAGCACCGTGAGAATGGGGACGGAGAAGGTGCGGTCGTCTCCGTAGCGCGCCGCCACGGCCTCAGCCAGGCGCTCGGGCGCGAGCGAGCCGGCGGCGCGGCGCATCCATTCGCCGGCGGCACGGGCCGCGTCCGACTGGCGTCCGGCGATCGCGAATGCGGCCCAGCCGAGCGCGGTGGTGCTGATGTTGGCGGCGCTGAGCACGGTGTCGCCCCACCCGCCGTCCGCATTCCGATGTCGCTCGAGCCAGCCGAGTCCGCCCGCGACAAGGCCGGGACGCTCGTACGACAGCGAGAGCGCCGCGACCGCGACGGCGGTAGCAAGCGCGCTGCTCGACAGCTCGCCGGTCCAGTGGCCCGCGGCGTCGCGCTCGGCGAGCAGGCGGTCGATCAGCCGCTCGAGGGTTCCATCCACCGTCACAGGGTTAAATGTCCGAGCGCCAGCAGGCCGTACCAGGTGTACTCGCAGTCGAGCGTGTCTTCCGTCCAGTTGCCGTAGAAGGATCCCTGATTCGTCCAAAGCGAGTCGATGAAATCGAGACAGCCTTCGCGGACGGAATCGAGCGGGACCTTCATTCCGGAAAGCGCGTGCAGCGCGGTGGCGGTGGAAAGCAGGTCGGGAACGGGAGCGGCAGGAGTGGCGAAGAATCCGCCGTCTGGCCGGCAGCGGGCGAGCAGCCAGGGGCCGACTTCGGCGGGAACCTCCTCGCCCAGGTGCCGAAATAAGGTCACGACCGCGGCGGTGGAAGGTGTGAGGCCGAGCGGCAGATCGCGCTGGTTCGCATAGCCGCCGTCATCGGCCCGCAAAGCGCGGAGGCAGGAGATCATGCGGCCGGGGTACGGCAAGTCGTGGCGGAGGTCCTGGTAGGCCGCAAGCGCGAGGAAACAGCCGTACGCGGTCCCATACTCCGCGCCGGGAGCCGTGTGATAGCCACCATCGCGGCTGCGGTGCGATTCGATGTGCGCGGCGATGGTGGCGGCATTCAGGGGCGGGTTGGCCGCGCAGAGGCCGGCCCAGCAGCGAACGAGGCAGCAGAGGTGTACGAGATCCAGATCCTCGCCCTCGCTGAAGCCTCGCAGGTAGCCGGCAACGTCCGCGGGCGGATCGATGCGGAGGGCGATCAGGGATTCCAGGCCGAAGACGGTGTAATAAAGATCGCTCCTGCCCGCGCGGTCGGAGAAACCGCCGTCCTGGTTGCGCCGGGAGTGCAGGAATCGTTCGACGAGCCGCGAGGAATCACCCAACTGCTTCGGCGACAGCCGGGCGACTTGCAGCATTTCGAGCCTCAAACTCACTGCACCAGCCTTTGATCTCCACTTGAAATATCTTGCCGACGACGCGGCGCAACAGGCCTTTCAGGCTCGCGTTGTCGAGCCCGGCGAGCGAGCGCACGGCGGCTTCCTTATAGGACTCCATCAGCTCGTTGCATCTCTGGCCGGCAAACTCGGCGATCAGGACGGGCGAGGCGGCCTGCCGGCGCCTCCACACCCGCTCGAGAGCCGCCTTGTTTTCCCCCTTGGCGCGCTCAAAGGCGACGGCCAGTGGCAGAGACGGCCTGCCACCGGAGCCGTCGATGTCCTCGATGTCATCCCGAATCTGGTAGGCGATTCCGAGCGCTTCGCTGTAGCTTGCCAGGATGCGCAGGAGATCTTCGCCGCCGCCGGCGAGCGCGGCGCCCATCTGCAAAGCCACCTCGAAAGCAGGCGCCGTTTTCTGGCGGAAGATCTGGAGGAGGTCGAGCGAGGAGACGGGCCGGGGGTCGCGCATCCAACACAGCTCGGCGCCCTGTCCGAGGCAGAGCGTGCGGTGGCCGCGGGAAGCGATGGCGAGGAGCCGGGACTGGACGGCGGCGGGCGCGCCGCTCTCGGCGATCAGCCGGTAGCCTTCGCCGACCAGAAGGTCGCCGCAATTGAGCGCGACGGGCACGCCGTGCTCGACGTGGAGCGCGTTCTCACCATAGCGCTCGAGGTCGCCGTCCTCGATGTCATCGTGGACGAGCGAGGCTTTGTGGAAGCATTCGACGGCCAGGGCGAGCTTCTTCAGCGACTCGGGGACGGGAGCGTCCAGATCGTCCTGGAGGGCCTTCCAGGCGCAGACCGTCAGGAAGGGCCGCCAGCGCTTGCCGGCGCGCGCGAGCCAGGCGCGGGCGATGCGATCGCTCTCGCCGTCCGCGGGCCCGAGCAGCGCCTCGATCGACGCCGGCACGAACCACGATTGGACCTCCGTGCGAAGGGTATCCAGGTCGAGCCGCCGCGTTTTGTCCTCGCTGGTGATGTGAATCACGTCCCAGACCCATTCGATATCGACGCCGGTGTCCTTGCAATCATCCTGCAACAGGGGAATGGCGATGCCGGGGATGGCCGCGGCCTCCATGTAGGGGAAGGCGCGCTCGAGGACGGAGAGGCAGCTCACGCCGACGATGGCATCGATCTTGCCCGTCTGGATGAGCGCCATGACGAGCGCCGACCCCTCGGCGACGAGGACGGCATAGCCGAGTTTTTCGGCTTCCTCCTGCAGGTCCTGAATCGTGCAGAGGCCGCATTGTTTACACAGCAGCCCGAACTCGTCGAAGGGCGCCGGGCACTTGTCTTCGACGCGCAGGCATTTGGGGAGCAGGAGCAGCCTGCGCCCGTAAGGCACGGTGGCGAGCTGCTCGCGCCAGACTTCGTTGTTGAGCAAGACCGCAACGTAATCGGTATAGAGGGGATCCACGCCCGCCAGGCGCACCACGTCCTCGGCCGCAATCCGCAGCTCGTCCAGGACGAGTGGGGGCACGAGCCGAGCGGAGTTCGCGTCCACGAAGCCGGCCACCAGGTGCTTGAGCCGCTCGCGCTCGAACCGCGTCTGCGGGATGTTCTCCTGCGGCTTGCGGTCGGGCAGCACGGGGATGCGTCTGGGGAGACTGACGATCGGGATCTGCATGTGCTTGTCGGCTTTCACGTGTACGCTCCGAACCCGAAGAACCAGTGTTTCTTGGCGAAGCGGTACATCCAATGCTCTTCCGGGATCTCGTTGCCGGGATCGTACTGGCTGGTGCGGGGCTCGAGCGCGGCGAGCTCGGCGAGGGCCGCGCGGCGCTGCGTGGTGTCGCGCGCGCCGTGCTTGCGCACGAGGTCGCGCACGAGGTCGGGACGCTCCAGGACGACGCAGCCGCGGGTCGCCCGGGCCGCGGTCTCGCGGAAATCGCGCAGAAACTCCGAGCGATTCATGGTTTCATAGAGGCTCTCGCGATCGTGGATGGACTCGGCGGCGAACTGGATGACCGGGCACGGCTCGATATCACCGTAGGGACTGATGTGATGACTGACGCCGGTGGCCATCGGGCAGAGCGCCTCGCCTTTATCGTCCCAGTATGCATCGACGATGGCGAGGGGCAGTTTGGCGCGCATCTGGACGATAAAGCGCCGCACGTGGCGCACCTGCTCGGGCGTGAGCGCGAGGTGGGGCGCGGGCTTGGGGCCGATCACGCGGTAGGTGTGGAACCAGGCGTAGTGCACGCCCATGCCGATCAGCTTGCGCAGCCAGGCCTCGGAGACCAGCTCGATGTTGCTCTGGCAGACGCTGGTGGCGACGCCGATGATCAGCCGGTTGCGGCGGCAATTCTCGAGTCCGGCGAGCGTCTTGCTCAGGACGTTCAGGCGGCCGCGGCGAACGTCGCTTTCGATCTCGCCGCCTTCGATGCTGATCAGGGGCGAAACGTTGCCGAGCCGGCGCAGCTCGCGCGCGACCGCGCCGGTGATCATCTGCCCGTTGGTGAAGACCTGGAAGTAGCAGTCGGAGTGCGCGGCGAAGATATCGAGCAACTGGGGGTGCAAAAAGGGCTCGCCGCCGAGGATGCCGAAATAGCTGTTGCCGTGTTTCTTGGCATCGGCGATGAGGCGGTTCATGTCCGCGAGGGCGATGTGTTTGGATGGGGCCTCGACGTCCACCCAGCAGCCCTGGCAGCGAAGATTGCAGCTCGAGATGACGGAGATGAACAGGAACGGCGGGAAGTGCTCGCCGCGCTTCAGCCGCTTCTTGTAGAGCTCGACGGAGCGCATGCCTTTGAAGCCGAAATTGTAGGCGAACTTCGCCAGGACGCGCGGATCGGTCTCGGTCAGGAGTCGTCTGGCGAAGCTGAGGATCATGGGGTCAGAGGCGCGCTTTTCGCGCCGGCGTCGTGGAAAAGCGGCGTGCAACCGCGGGTTGGAAATGGATTGCGTCCGGCCGTTGCGGAATGCGAGCCGGCCGGAGCCGGCGTGCCGTCCCGCATGCCGCTTGCTAACGCGCGCGGCTCGGAAGTCTTCCTTCTGAACGGCGGCCACGGCGAGATTGCGAGATGGGAAGCTGGTGCCACGGTTGCCTATGAAGTTGGGGCGTTACTTGCCAGCGCGGACTGGGCGCGGGCTTTGGCCGCTTCGGCCCTGGCGCGGATTTCATCGACGCTGGGCAATGCCGCGACCACCTCGGGTGGAATTTCCATCTGCTGTTGCAGCTTGCTCAGGCAGTTCAGCCGCTCTTTGAGGGCGCGCTCCTCATCGCGCTCCTTCGAGAACCGCGACTTGGCTTTGGCGCTGCGATCGCGCAGCATCGAATAAATATCGCCGCCGAGCAGGGCCGAGATATCGACTTTCATCGCTTCCCGGCGCAGATCGTCCGCGTTCACCTCGCCGCCATGAATCGGACCGTGGCGGTACTTGGGAAAGAGAATGGCGACCTCGGGGCAGACGCGCGAGCAGGCGGGGCAGTCGGTCTTGCAGTTGCTCTGGTTCTGGACCCGGATCTTGCCCTCCGGGCTGGTGCCGTAGACATCGAAGAGGCAGAAGCTGAGGCACTGCATGCAGTTCGTGCAGCGGTTGTAATCGATGACCGGGAACCACGGCTTCCATTTTCCGGGCGCGGCCACCGAGGCCTGCTCGCGGACCTCGTCCACCAGGGTCACGATTTCCGCGGCATCAAGCCCTTCGATGTCGCGTAATTGCAGGTCCGGATTGCCGCCGTTCGGGGGGTCGAGGCGGCCGAGCACCAGCGCGACGGTGTTTTCGGCCGGCGGGACGATCCCGTTGTTTCGCACCGAACTGACGGCGTAGCCCTTCTCGATCAGGGCGCGGAAAAGCTCGGCGCGGGCGCCCGCATCGAGCGGGCCGGCGCCGCTCCCCTCATACAGCACGACCTGAACGCGAACGCCAGCCGTAGCGCTCATGGCGTCGCTCCGAGAATCGAATGCAGCACGGTTTCGGCGGGCTGCTCGCGCATGTTGAGCACTTCGACGCCTTCAGACGGCAAGGCGGCGCCGGCGGCCGCGAACAGCCACTTGACGGCGCGCGGATAGCAGGCGGCGATCCGCAAGGCGCCGCCGCGCGCCAGCTCAGTCAGCTTGGGGTCGCGGCGGGCGGACATCTCGCAGAGGTCCGGAACCGCGTCGAACTCGACACCGGATTCGGCCAGTTTTGCCAGCACCTCCTGCTTCACTTCAGGCGGAACGACCCGCGCGTAGGCACAGTGGCAATAGAGGATGCGCGCGTCCGGGCTCATGCGCGGGCCATCCTGTAGGTCGGCTGCGGTCTGGCGGGCCGGAAATATTCGACGTGCCGGATTGCGGCTTCGCAGCCGCAGGCCGCAAGGGCGCCGAGCACGCTCTCGCGCAACAGCTCCGGATCGGCCTCGGCGCGCAGATTGACAAGCAGCTCGCCGGCCGCGAGCGGCTCTTTCAAAGAGTGCGAAATCTCCGCGGTTCCGTCGGAACGCACGAGATTCAGCACGCCGATATCGCCGCCCTCCTCGGTGGGAACGAGCGTCATCTTCAGATGCGCGATTTCAACGCCCGGGAGCGCCTGGCGCGTGGCGGCAGCAATGCGGCGCAGCAGTTCGTTGCCGTCGAATTCAGCGGGCGAGGAGACGGATACGGAAGCGTTCAGCCAGCCGAGCAACGCCTCGCCATCCGCATAGAGGTCGTAATCGACTTCGGGAGCCGAGCCGGCGGCGGCGCGCGCCGCTGTCAGGCGCGTAAGCCACGCGTCCACACCTTTGCCTTCGCGCGCGGACATGCGCAGCACTTCGGCTCGCGGATATGCCCGGCGCAATGCGGCTTCCAGGCGGTCCTGGCGATCGAGCGGCAGCAGATCGCACTTGTTGATGGCGATGATCTCGGCTTCTTCGAGCTGCTTGCCGTAGACATAGAGGACGTTGGGCGAGAAGGTCTTGCCGGTTTCGAGCCCCAGAATGCGCTCGGCGCGGATGGGATCCACGAGAACGGTCAGGGGCGCGACGCTGTAGGCGTCACCGTAAATATTTCGCAACGGGAAACTGACCGCCGCCATCAGGTCGGTGCAGCTTCCGACGGGTTCGGCGATGAACACGTCGGGCCGGGTGGTCCGCGACAGCCGCTCGGATGCTTCCACCAGGGAGTTGAATCGGCAGCAGAAGCAGCCGCCGGTGATCTCTTCGACCGGGAAGCTGCCCGCCAGGACCGCGGTGTCCACCAAGCCGATGCTCTGGTCGTTGGTGATCAAGCCGACGCGGAGATCCTGGCCGGTGAGCCGCCGCGCCAGTTGCGACACGGCAGTCGTCTTGCCGGCGCCGAGAAATCCGCCGACCATGATGAACGAAGATCTATCCAGCATCGTGCCCTCCGTGGCGGCTGGCAAGCATCTTATCGATTGTTGCATCCAGCACCGCCGCATATCCGCCGGCGTCCACGCTGCCCGGTTCGGGCCGGCCCTCCACCGCATACAGCCACCCGCGCTCGTAGGGGTCCGACTCGATCAGCGTAATGTCCTCACGCAAGTCCGCGTTCCCTCCCTCGAACCGGCCTTCCGCGACGGAGTACAGATCGCTTACCGCCTTGAAGCCCTCAATCCAGCCGATCTTCGCGCCGATGGCGACCGGTGTCCCGGCCGCCACGTCGAACTGGTACTCCACAATATCGCCGAGCATGCGGGTCGCGAACTTCGTAAACCCGACCCGCCACCGTCCCGGCCCGGTCTCCTTGAGCCAGTAGTGCGAGCGGGTGTACAGGCGGTCGGTCGGCAGGCGCGTGCCGAACCGGGCCCGCTTGTAGGCCAGCATCTCAACCGGATCCCGGGGCGCGCCGGGGTTCCCGCGCCTTCACCAGCGCCCGGACCATGGCCGCGGTGTCCGGCATCTCACTCAGGTGGCACCAGGAGAACCGGATGGCGCCAGCGGAAGGCCCGGCCGCGACCCCCATGGCGCTCAAAACATGGCTACACGTATACAAGTGCGAGGAGCAGGCCGCGCCGCTGCTGACTGACACCAGGTCCCTCCAGAGCTCCATCACGGTTTCGGAGTCGAAGCCCGGGATGGAAATATTCAGGATAAAGGGTGCGGCAAGATCGAGGTCGCCATGGACCACGGGCGCGAGCGGCGCCAACCCGTCCAGCAGAGCCTGCCGGAAGGCGATCCCACACTGCCAGCGCCGGTCGGCGTCGCGCGACCACAACTCGGCCGCCTCGCCCAGGGCAGCGATCAGGGCCACCGGCAGAGTGCCCGGCCGCAGGCCGCGCTCCTGGCCGCCTCCGAAAAAGAGCGGGTTGAGCGGCGGCCGCACGGCGCCCCGGCGGCGCACGATCAGGGCGCCGGCGCCCTTGGGTCCGCAAATCTTGTGCGCGCTGATGCTGATCAGGTCGATCCCGGGATGGCGCAGCGATTCCAGCTCTTTGGCGAATCCCTGCGCCGCATCGGTATGGAAATACACGGGCGTATCCGCCAGGCGATCCGCGAGGCGGGAGATCGGTTGCTGGACGCCTGTCTCGTTATTCACATGCATCACGGACACCAGCAGCGTGTCTTTCCTGACCGCATCGAGAACGGTGTCGGGCTCCACCAGTCCGCCCCGCGAAGGCGGAACGAGCGTCAACGCGAAACCGCGCCGCGCCAGCGCCTCGAGCGGCTCGATCACGGCCCGGTGCTCGATGGCGGTGCTCACCAGATGCCTCTTGCCGCTACGGATGCCCTCCTCAGCCAGTCCGAGCAGCGCGATGTTATTACTTTCGGTGGCGCCGCTCGTGAAAACGACGTCGCCGCGCGCACAGCCGGTTACCGCCGCCACCTGGTCCCTGGCGTGTTCGACGGCCTGGCGGGCGGCGGCGCCCTGCGGGTGCGTGCGGCTGCCGGCGTTGCCGAAGTCCTGCTGCAGGTATCGCGTGCAGATTTCGAGCACCTGCGGGTCGAGGGGACTGGTGGCAGCGCAGTCGAGGTACACCGGCATGCGATCTTCCTTGTAGATTACATTCAAGAGATGCTTCGGGTGCTGGAGCGTTCGTTTCCTTTTCCCGAAGACAACCTCGCTTTGGACGACAGATTGCTTGAGCGGGGCCAGGAGGCGCTGCGCTTCTGGGAGAGCGCGGTCCCTTTCGTCGTGCTGGGCCGCTCCCGCCGGGCCGAGGAGGATGTCGATCTGGAAGCGTGCCAGGCGGCCGGGGTACCGGTGCTGCGGAGAGCGTCGGGCGGCGGCACGGTGCTGCAGGGACCGGGATGCCTCAACTATGCGCTGGTGCTGTCGCTCGAGGCGCGCCCGGAGCTGCAGAACGTGGCCTCGAGTTTTCGGCTGCTGCTCGAGCGGACGGCCCGGGCGCTGGACGTGACGGGGATGGAGGTGTGCGGCTCCGACATTCTGCTGGACGGCAGGAAGGTGTCGGGCACTGCACAGCGGCGAACTCGCGGCTGGCTGCTGCATCACGGGACATTTCTGTACAATCCGGACATGGCGATGATGGAACGGCTTCTGCGCGAACCGCTTCGACGTCCGCCGCACCGGGGTTCCCGTACGCATCGCGAGTTTCTGACGCGAGCGCCCCTGGGGGCCGGGGACATCCTACGGCGCATTGCGTCGGCGTGGGCGTGAGCCGGAATCGCTGCGCTGCCCTCGGAAGGTTCACCGTTAGACCCGCGATTCGCCCGACTTGTGCGCATCGTCAGATCGGGGGGAAGTTATGCTGCGGCTCACTCCGATCCTGCTGGTGGACGAGATAGAACCCTGCCTGAGTTTCTGGGTGGACCGGCTCGGGTTTCAGAAGACCGCGGAGACGGCACGTGAAGGCCATCTGGCGTCGGTCGTGCTGCAGAAGGACGGCGCCGAGCTGATCTACGAGAGCCGCGAGGCGGTCGCCAAGGATGCGCCCGCGCTCGCGGCCGGGCGAGGAGGTCCGGCTATCCTGTATTGCGAGGGGCCGAGTCTTGCCGAGACCATGGACCAGCTCGCCGGGATCGAGCCCGTGGTCCCGCTCCGCGAGACCGACTACGGGGCCGCGGAGGTCTTCTATCGTGAGCCGGGCGGCAACGTCGTCGGATTCACGATGAAGGCCGGGTATTAGGCCGCGTGAGAGCCCTCGCGACGCCGTCGTCCGATCACTCACCAAGCGCTTTGTATAGCCTGACGGCGCCCAGCAGCACGGCCGCGCGAGAGGAGGCGAGCTCGCGCTCGATCTGGAACTGCCGGCGTTGCGCATCGAGGACGGCAAGAAAGTCGCCGAGACCGCTGACGTACAGATCCCTGGCGAGGGCGACGCTTTGCCTGGCGGCATCCAGTCCGGTTTCGAGCTCGCGGCGGCGCTGCTCGGCGCGGTCCCGCGCTACAAACGCGTTCTCCGTCTCCTCGAAAGCCGCGAGCACGTCCTGCTCGTAGCTGCGCGTCGCCTGTTCGAGCCGGGCATCCTGGGCCGCGATGTTCGAACGGATTTTGCCAAAGTTGAAGATCGGCAGCGAAATTCCCGGCCCGAAGGAAAAGAAATTTCCCGCACCCACAGTGAGGCCGGAGAAGTTGGTCGATTGGCGCCCTGAAAGCCCGGTGATCACGAATTTCGGGTAGAGATCGGCGCGAGCGGCGCCCGCGCGGGCGTAAGCGGCGGCGATCTGCGCTTCCGCGCGCCGTATATCGGGACGGCGCCGGAGCAACTCGGAGGGAACCGCGGCCGGAACGGGGGGCACCGCCAGCCTGCGCGCGGATGCCGAGGCGAGCCGGTCCACGAGCGCCGCCGGATATTCTCCGAGGAGAACGGCTATCCTGTGCGCCGCCCGAAGGCGCTGCGCGTCGAGCTCCGGCAGCTCGGCGCGGACGGCGGAGAGCTGCGCCGCCTGCCGTTCCACATCGAGCCTGCTCGCGAGCCCGGCATCGGCGCGCGCGCGAATGAGGTCGAGCAGGTCCTTCTCCGAGGCAACGTCGGCGTTGACGATCGCCATCTGCTCCTCGGCCGCGCGCAGCTCGATGTAATTGCGCGCGACCTCCGAGCGCACCAGCACCTGGAGGTCCCGCAAAGCCTCGGAGACCGCCTGCGCTTCGGCGCCCGCCGCCTTGAATGACTTGCGCAGGCCGCCGAAGACATCCGCCTCCCACCGCATGTTGAATCCCGCCGATACGAGGGCGGATTCGAACGGAGTCACGAAGCTCCCGCCGCGCTCACCCGGGGCGCGGATGACGCCCTGGTTAAGTCCACCGCGCAGTTGCACCGCGGAAGCGGTGGAGTCGATGCTGGGTAGCAGCGCGGACTTCGCCCCTCCGCGCAGCGCGTACGCCTCGGCAAGCCGCGCCCCGGCCTTCCGCAGGTCGAGGTTGGCATGCGAGGCGCGCCCGATCAATTCGTCGAGAAACGGGTCGCCGAACGCCTTCCACCAGTGCGCGGGCGCGGCCTTGTCCGCTTCCACCGGCTGGTTTCGAAATGCACCCGGAACCGGAACGTCCGGCTTCGGAGCGGGAGGCTTCGCTCCCATCAGCGGCGCGGCCGCGATCAGCAGGAACAGCGCAAACCGATTCATGACAGCCTCCCTCAGTTCGCTTCGATCAGCACGTCCATCTGCTGGCCCGGCAGCACGGGCGCGCCCCGGTCGAGCGCGTAGATGACCTGCAAGACGCGCGTGTCCACGCGCTCGGTGGCGTCGGTCGTCAGATTTTTCTTGGGAACGACGAAGGGCTCAAAGCTCACGAAGTGGAGCGGAAATTTCCGCCGCGCGTCGCCCCGCACGGACGCGATCGCCCGCGCGCCCGGCTTGACGCGGGGCGCGTCGCGCTCGTCCACATCGGCGCGCACGTGCAGCCGGTCGGTGGACCCGAGCAGGATGAGCGGCTGCGCGAGCGGTCCGGCGGCCGCATACTCGCCCGGCCGCACCTTGCACTGGAGCACCTCGCCGGCGATGGGCGCGACGACCGTGAGGCGCGCGAGATCGGCGCGGACGCGATCCACCTGGCTCACGGCCTGCCGGACCTCCGCGTTAGCGACCTCGATGTCCTGGGACCAGGCGCCCGCCTCGAGCAGGTGGAGCGCCGCCTTCGCTTCGTCGACTCTGGCGGAGGCGACCTGGACCGCGCGCCTCCGCCGCTCGAGGTCCTCGGCACGAATGGCACGCTTATCCCGCACGCTTTCGATCATCTGGAGCTGCACGCGCGCGTCGGAGAGCTGCGCTTCGGCTTCCTTGACACGCGCGTCCGCCGCCGGGATCTCCTCCGGCCGGGGCGAGGACATGAGCCGCTCGAGTTTGGCCTTCGCCAGCTCGAGGTTCGATTCGCGCAGCGCCAGCTCGGCCCGGACGTCGCGGTCATCGAGCGAAAACAGCTTCTGGCCTTTTGCGACGCGGTCGCCGGCTTTGACGTACACGGCCGCCGTGAGTCCGGGCACCGGCAGGCTGACGGCGATGTTCTCCCTCGATGCCTCGATCAGGCCGACGGCGCCGACCTTCCGCTCAAAGTCCGCCGCTGGCGGCGGAAGAGGCGGATCGAATTTCGCGTCCACCGGGCGGAGCCTGGCAACGCTCACCATCGCGAAGGCCAGTGCGAGAGCCGCGATTGCGGGAATCCCATATTTCGTCAGCATGAATGTATCCTCCTGTTGAAAAAGTCACTGAACGGCGGGCACGGCCCAGCCCCTTGTTTGCGCTTCGGTTTTCGCGATGCGGCCGTCGTTCATATACGCGATGCGGTCGCCGAAATCGAAAACGCGTGAATCGTGGGTTACAACGATGACCGCGCGATCCGAGCGGACGGCGGCCTGGCGGAGCAGCTCCATGACGGAGCGGCCGGTGTCGGCGTCGAGAGCGGCGGTGGGTTCATCGCAGACCAGCAGTTTGGGATCGTGAATCAAAGCGCGCGCGATGGCAACGCGCTGCTGCTGCCCTCCCGAGAGCTGGCTGGGACGCGCGTAGGCCCGCGATCCGAGGCCGAGCTTTTCGAGCAACGAAGCCGCTCTGTCGACGCCCTCCTTGCGTTTCACGCCGGCCGCAAGCAGAGGAACGGCGGCGTTTTCCGCGGCGGTCAAGGCGGGGAGCAGGTTGTACTGCTGAAAGACGAAGCCGAGATTCCGGCGCCGGAGGAGCACGCTCGCCGCACCCTGCAACCGCTCGATATCGGTCCCGAGAACCTCGATGTGTCCGCCCGACCGGTTCAGCAAACCGGCGATGACGCTGAGCAGCGTGGTTTTGCCGCAGCCGCTCGGGCCGACGAGCAGCGTGATCTCGCCGAAGCGCGCCTCGAAGTCGACTCCGTTCAG